>JBEPUS010000186.1:0-5245 GCA_041691435.1 Chloroflexota bacterium | reverse complement strand
ACCCCCCCCCCCGGGGGGGGGGGGGGGGGGCCGCCCCCGCCCGCCCCCGGGGGGCGCGGGGGCCGCCCCCCCGCACCCCCGGGCCGGCCGGCCGGCCCGGCCGCCCAGCGAGGTGAGGCGGCCCCCGCCACCCCGGACCACGGGGCAACCCCCGGGCCGGATCAGGGCTTCTTGGTTGGCTTCGGCGTCGGCTTCTTGGTGGGCTTGGGCTTCACGCTCGGACTTGGCGTGACCGGGGAGGCGCCGGGTGAGGGCGACGCGGAGGCCGTGGGCACGGCCACCAGGGGCGAGCTCATCAGGCGGGTCTTGTCGATCCAGTACAGGCTGGTCGGCGCGCCGCCCACGCCGGGGACGACCGTGATGCCGCGCAGGTCGGACCACGATGAATCGCCGCCGGCCAGCTGGTACTGCTCGACGATGTTGCCCGTGTCCTTGTCGATCGCCACCACCCGCTGGGTCGCCCGGTCGTAGGCGTAGATCAGGCCCGTGTCACGGGCGGTGTACGTGGTGAGCAGGGTGTACTTCGGGGCCGCGCGCAGGATTTCATCGCCGGGATCGCCTGGCTTCCAGCCTTGCGAGGCACCGTCGACATAGCGGCTGAGGATGCCGTTCTCGCTCACGTAGATGTCGCCGTCGATGAGCATGGAGTCGACCGTCGAGAGGTCCTGGGGCGTCGCCAGGCGGCCGGTGCTGGAGGCCGGGAAGCTGCCGTCGAGGGCCGGCGTGTACAGGACGATGTTCTTCTGGGAAGGATCGACCACGTACAGGTTGTACAAGCCCTGGTTGGCATTGCGCACGAACGTGCCGATCCCGCGGATGTCGTTGCCCCAGCTCGACGAATTGCGCACGATCACCTTCACGATCGTGCCCCGGCCGGTCGAATCGGCAGGACGCCAGCGCCACAGGACGTTCTTCGCGTCGAGGATCAGCAGGTCCGGGCCGCCTTCGGCGATGAACAGGGGCACGTCAACCTTGATCCCCCGGACCACCTCGCCCTGGTGGACGATCACCACCGCGTGGCCGGTCTTGAGGTCGATCCGGTAGACGGACCGCGACGCCTGGTCGAGCACGTACGGCGCCCCGTCCGGGCCGAGGACCAGCGACTCCAGGTCGACCGCCGGGGTGACGTTGGCAAACGAGAACGCCTGGGTCGAGCTGACCGAGACCATGTGGTACAGCTCGTTGAGGCCCGCCTCGGCCCGGGCACGGAGCGGGGCGGTGACCGAGGTCGAGATCCCGGCGGCCTCGGCCGCGGCCAGCTGCTGCCACGCGTCGTCGAGGAGCTGCTGGGCACGGTTCCGGTCGTTCTGGACCAGGTCGATCCCCGATCCGCTGACCTGGTCGAGGTCGCTCTGGGCCGTCTCGAAGGCGCGCTGGGCGGCGGTGATCGAGGTCAGCGAGCTGGGCGCGCCCTTGAAGAAGCTGACCACCGAGGTCGCGAACACCAGGACGAGGGCCAGGGCCACGAAGGCCAGGACGGCGATCGCCGCCCGGCGCTGGGTCTCGACCCGGCTCGAGGCCGGAGTCACCGTACGCTGGCCCTGCTTGCGTCGTGGCAGCCGATCGAGCACCGACCCGAAGCCACGGCCAACGGCTCCGCCGGCGGCCGCCGTGGCCCGCCCAGCGGTCTCCTGGATCGAGCTGGCGGCGTCCGAGACGCTGTCGGCCAGCGGGATCGGCGATCGGTCGGGCGTTCCGGCCAGGGGCTCAGGCGCGTGGACCGGCACGAGGCGGCGTTGGCGGGTGGTGGCCGACACCTCGGTCGCCTCGATCGCGATCGCCGCGTCGCTGCCCGATCCGCCTGCGGCGTTGAAGCGGGCGTGGACCTGCTCCATCGCCGATTGGGGGTGCAGGGTGAGGACCGCGTCCTTGAGGTCGTCGGAGCCGAGCTTCGCGACCAGATTCTCCGACGCGATGACCAGCGAGTCGCCGACGTTGATCTCGCCTCGCCAGACACTCGGCTCCAGGACGTTCGAGGGCAGGCCGCGGGCCCGGTTCGGGTCGGGCAGCGTCGAGAGGCGGGCCTGGCGCACGAGATAGGCCTCGGCCGGCCCCACCGTCACGACATACAGCTCGTTGCCCCGGACCACGGCCAGGCCCACGCCCAGCGGGCCGTTGGCCTCATCGCCCTTGTCGCCACCGAGACGGTCGCGCTGGTGGAGGATCTTCTTGTTGGCCGCGCGGATCGCCTTCTCGAGGCAGACCACGATCCCCGCCGACTCGTCGTAGTAGTACGCGTCGCGGATCGCCTCGGCCACCATCCGGGTCGCCTCGGCGACCTTGGCACCGCCGGTCCGGGCGGTGACGATCAGGTAGAGGCTGCCCTTGGAGCGCACGACGCTGCCGATCGTCGGCTCCTCCGACAGGATCGCATCAGGCGATCCGGGGAGGCGGGCCGCGTCGGCAGCGTAGCCGAGCTTCATCTGGAGCCGAACGGCCATGCGGGCCTCAGTGGTCTGGGTAAACGTCAGTCAGAGGGCGTCCGGTTGATCGGCCCCGACTGGGCTCAACCCCCCGTGGCGGCTGGCAGGTGGGCCGGATTATACGCGGCGAACAAGGACCCTCAGCTCGCGTGCCGGAAAGCCGCCCGGCGCCGCGCGAAAGGCCGCCAGCAACTCGGGAGATCGCAGCCGGAGCTCCTGGCCCACGATGGGTGCGTCGGCCTCGACCACGATGACCCCGGCTTCGGCCTTGACCAGCCGGCACAGGCCGGCGGCGGGCGGCACGCGCTCGGCCACGAGGGCGTCCCAGGTGGCCCCGGCCCGCGCCAGCCGAAGCTCATCCTCCAGGCCCAGCCGGCGGGCAGCTTCGGGAATCAGCTCGCCGATCCGTTCCATCGGCCGGCGCCGGCTCCGGCCTGTGCCCCGATCGTCGCTCACCTGGGTGCCGAGTCCTGCGATCCGATGTCCGTGCCGATGTCCGTGCCGGGGGCGCTGCCGGGGCCAAGTGCTGCGCCGGCCGGCCCGGTCTCGACCGCCCAGCTCGTGGCATGGGCGCGCAGTGCCGGATCGAGGTCATCGAGGGTCGTGGTGGTGATCAGGGCCTGGGGCAGGGCCGCGATCCGCCGTACGAGATGCGAGCGCCGGTCCGGATCGAGCTCGCTGAAGACATCGTCGAGCAGCAGCAGGGGCGGCCGGCCGTCCAGGCTGGTGAGCAGGTCGAGCTCGGCCAGCTTGAGGGCCAGGATCGCCGTGCGCTGCTGGCCCCGGGACGCGAAGCCGGCGAGGTCGCGAACGGTGCCGTCCTGGTCCAGCTCGAAGACCAGGTCGTCGCGATGCGGGCCGATCAGCGTGGAGCCGTTCCAGACCTCCTTCTCGGCGGTCTCGGCGAGACGCCGGCTCAGGGCGTCGCGGATCGACTCGCCGGGGTCAGCCGGCGCATTCGTCTCGTAGCGCAGGGTGAGCTCGCCCTCCTCTGGCGCAATCTCGCGATGGGCCGCCTGGAGTGGCTCGGCAATCGCCCGGAGAAGGGCCAGTCGGGCCTCGACCACGGCGGAGCCCGACTCGAGCAGCGCGGTGTCCCAGAACCGGAGCTGGTCACGCGTTGCCTGCTCCTCGCGAATCGCCCGGAGCAGGCTGTTGCGTTGCTGGAGGGCACGTCCATAGGTGGCGAGATCGGCCGCATAGACGGGTGAGCGTCCGGCGGCGAGCGAATCCAGGGCCGCCCGGCGGAGGCCTGGCGACCCGGCGATCAGGAGCATCTCCTCGGGGGCGAACAGGACCACCCGCAGGGCGCCGGCGAGGCCGGTCGAGCGGCGAGGGACGCCGTTGACCCGGATCCGCTTGCGCTGGCCGCCGCTGCCTTCGCGCAGGATGGCCACCTCGAGGGTGGAGCCCCCGCCGGCCGAGCCGCCGTCGACCAGCCCTTCCACCCGGGCCATGTCTGCCCCCCAGCGGATCATCTCGGCATCGGTGGGCGTGCGATGCGAGCGGCCCGACGAGAGGAGCACGATCGCCTCCAGGAGGCTTGTCTTGCCGGCCGCATTCGGTCCGTGGAGCAGGTGCGGGCCCGGGCCCAGGGCAAGCTCGAGGGCGTGGTAGCCCCGCAGGTCGGTCAGGATCAGGCGCTCGAGCAGTGGTCCCAAATCCGGCGGGGCGCCCGGCCGTGGCCCGGCCTCCGGATTGCCTCCGTTACGAGGTGGTGCGAACGGGCATGACCACGTGGGTGTACGTGTCGTCGCCAATGGGCCGGAAGACGCCCGGCGAGAGCGGGCCGTTCAGCTCGAGCGCGAACTGCTCCGCCGTCACGTTCTGGAGGACGTCCGACAGGTAGCGCGAGTTGAACGCGATCGTGGTCCCGTCACCCTCGACGGAGGCCTCCACCAGGCCCTCGTTGTCGCCGACCTCGGCAGCGGCGGTCACCACCACGCCACCCCCATCGGCGCTCACGGCGAGCTTCACGATGTTGGCCGCCGCGTTGGCGATGAGGGCCGCCAGCTTGACCGCCTTGTAGAGCTCCTCGCGGTCGACGACCGTCCGGGTGGTGTGGCCCTTGGGCAGGACCTGCTGGTAGTTGGGGAACTGGCCGTCAATCAGGCGGCTGACCAGGTCGATCCCCTCGAGATGGAAGAGGACCTGGTTGCGGGCCGGGGCGAGCATGACCTCAACCGGGTCATCGGTGTCGTTGAGGACCCGGGCCAGCTCGGTCAGCGACCGGGCGGGGATCACCAGGCTGGTGTCCTCGACGGGATCGAGCGTGGCGAGCGTCTTCACCGCGATCCGGTAGTTGTCGGCCGCGGCCAGGGTCAGCTGGTCGCCCTCGAACCGCCACAGGACACCGGTCAGGATCGGCCGGGCCTCATCGCTGGCCGCCGCGAACGTGGTCTCCAGGAGGGCCCGCTTGAGGACCTTCTGCGAGATCCGGGTTGTTGGCCGTTCGCCGGCCGAGGGGATTGCCGGGAACTCCTCCGCGTCGATGCCCTTGACGTGCGATTCGAACTTGCCGCAGCGGATGTGGAGCGTCTCACCGGCCTGGAGCTCGAGCTCGACCCGCTCGCTCGTCGGCAGGCCGGCCACGATGTCGGTCAGCAGGCGGGCAGGGACCGTGATTGCGCCATCCTTCTCGATCTTGCCCGGGACCCAGTAGGTGATCCCGATCTCGAGGTTCGTGGCGGTCAGCTTGAGGCCAGCGTCCTCGGTCCGGATCAGGACGTTGCCCAGGACCGGCAGCGTGCTGCGCGTGGAGACAGCTCGGCTCACGACGGACAGGCCGCGCGCGAGGTTCTCCTGCATGACCGATACGTTCA
>JBEPUS010000185.1:0-5265 GCA_041691435.1 Chloroflexota bacterium | reverse complement strand
CTCGAAGGTCGCGACCTATGCCTACGTCAATCCGATCGTCGCGTTCATCCTCGCCGGCCTGCTGCTCGGCGAGACGGTCGAGCCACGGACCGCGCTGGCCGGGGCCGTGATCGTGGCCGGCGTGGCCCTCATCGTCACCGCCCGGGGCAAGGCGGGCGGGCGGGGACAGCCCGCCGGCAATGCAGCCCGGTCCGCTGCCGAAGCTCCGGAGATCGTCTCGGCCTGAGGCTCCACCATGACCACGGTTCGGACCGGGGTGAGCTCAGGCTTCGGAGACGACCGTCCGGGCGACCCGCCGGGCAAGGGCCATCACGGTGAGCATCGGGTTGGCCCCGATTGCGGTCGGAAAGAGTGATCCATCGGCCACGTACAACCCACCGATCACTCCGTCCGAGGCCCCCGACCGGACCCGGCCTGCCGGGTCGCACGGATGGAGGCGAGAGTTCGCGCCCATGCGCACCGTGCCCATCTGGTGGGCCGAGAAGACGAGTGCCCGATTGGGGCCAAAGTCGAAGGCGGCAAGGCGTTCGAGGTAGGCGGCGAAGGCCCGCTCCTCGCCGCCCGGCCCGAACGCCTGGCGACCGTGCCAGGCGGGCGGCGTGCCCATCGCGACGATCTCCCGGGCACCCGCCGCCCGGCAGATCCGAGCCATCTGGCCGAGCGCGTGGCGGAGCGTGGCAATGCCCTTCGCGTCGAGTCGGTAATCGACCCGCACCGATCCAGTCCGGCTGAGGCTCACCCGGCCGTCGCCACCGTCGCGGGTGATCGCGATCAGCGGCGCGAACGAGCCGATCTGGTCCATGACGTGGGCGTGGGCGTCGGCGCCCTCCCAGGAGAACGCCAGGCCAATCAGGCCCGGATGACCCGGCGCGGACTCGATCACGTAGCCGTTCCGGCCGCGGTCCCCATCGATGTATTCGAGCGACCGGGCCGCCTGCATCACGCCGCTCCACATCTCGATCGGCTCGCTGAACCGGCCTGCCACGAGCGGCACCGGGTGAAGGCGGAGATTCCGGCCGATCGCCGGGTGACTGAGCCCGCTGCGCAACAGGATCGCCGGACTGCGCAACGCTCCGGCCGCAATCACCACTTGCCGGGCGCGAACGGTGAGGTGGCGCGGCCGGGCTGGGTCTCCATCCGGGCCGGCGCCGCCGACGGTTGCCTCGACACCAACCGCTCGGCCGCCCTCGATGAGCACCCGATCCACCCGGGCGTCGGCCAGCAAGCGGGCGCCCTGCAGTGTCGCGTCGGCAAGGTGGGCCTGGAGCCCCGAACGCTTCGTCCCGGCGCGACAGCCGAAGGTGCATGAGCCACAGTCCGAGCAGGCGGCGGCGTTGCGCTCCGTCGGGCCGCACTCGATTCCCAGGACCCGCGCTCCGGCGATCAGGACGGCGTCCTTGGGCGTCAGGCTGGGGGACGGTGCCACGCCCAGCTCGCCCTTGATCGCGGCATAGTCGGTGTCGCCCTCGGCGCCGTCGAAGCCGGCCAGGCCGTGCTCCTGCGCCCACTCCCGGCGGACTGGGTCCGGGGCCGCGAGGCAGGTCATCCAGTTGATCGTGGTCCCGCCGCCAACGCTCGCACCGGCCAGGATCGAGACAGAGCCGTCCCAGGTGGCGGCGAGCCCGTGGTCAAGGAACAGCCGATCAAAGGCGGCCAGCTCGTCGCCCGGCATCTCGGGCTCGCGCACGAACGGGCCGGCCTCGAGGATCAGGACGGATCGGCCGGCTGCCGCCAGCTCCCGGGCAATGACGCCGCCCCCGGCCCCGGATCCGACGACCACGACGTCCGTGTCGAGGTTGAACGCAGCGCCGCCCGAGCCGGACTGGCCGCCCGAGCCGGCGGGCAGGCTCATCGGCCGGATCGGCGTTGGCTGTTCGGCCAGCTGGGGATGATCGGGCCGATAGCCCATCCGAGCCCAATGCGGGTTGACGCTGCCCGGCTCGCCGGGATCCGCGTAGGCGAGGAAGCACAGGAGCTTGCGCAGGGCCTGGTAGGCACTCCGGCGCTGGGCAACGCGCGAGTTGGCCCAGGTCAGCAGGTAGCGCTCGCGAGCAGCCGGGCCGAGGTCGCGAAAGCGGCTCGCCCCGGCCCCCAGGGCCAGGTTGACGATCGGTTGTTCGAGCAGGCGCAGGACGAGCCGGAGCTGGGCGACCTGGCCCGGGTCAACTGCCAGGTCGAGCGCCGTCGCAGCCAGGTTCGCTCGCCGGGTGGCCGCGCCGCGGACGAAGGTCTCGGCAATGGCCGCGAGCGTGGCGAGCTCCTCGGGCGACCACGCCCCGGCCGATGCGGCCGGTGGTCCGGAAGCCGCGCTTGCGGTCATGCCGCCCGGATCGCTCCGGTCACGCTGGGCCGGACGGCGGAGTGGGTCGTTCGAAGCCCTGTGCCGGCCAGGGCTCGCAGCGCAGCGGCCGGTCCTCGCGGTAGCCGAGAGCGTAGTCGGCCTGGATCAGGGTATGGAGCTGGCTCGTGCCCTCGTAGATCACGGCGGCTTTCGAGTTGCGCAGGTAGCGCTCGACCGGGAACTCGTTCGAGTAGCCGTTCGCGCCGTGGACCTGGATCGCGTCGAGGGCGGCCTGGACCGAGTGCTCGGTCGCGTGCCACTTGGCGAGGCTCGTTTCGCGGGTGTTGCGCAGGCCCTGGTTCTTCAGCCAGCCCGCTCGCCAGACGAGGAGCCGGCCGATCTCGGTCCCGGCGGCCATCTTGGCGATCATCTGCTTGACGAGCTGATGGCGGCCGATCTCCTCGCCGAAGGTTTCGCGTTCATGGGCATATTTGACGCTTGCATCGAGACACGCCTGGGCAAGACCCACGGCGCCCGCGGCGACCGTGTAGCGACCCTGGTCGATCGCGCTCATCGCGATGAGGAAGCCCTCGCCTTCTTCGCCCACGCGGTTCTCGAGGGGCACCTCGCAATCGTCGAGGTTGACGATGCCCGTGTTGCCCGCGCGGATGCCGAGCTTGCCATGGAGCGTGTCGGTGGAGAGGCCCTTGAAGCCGCGTTCGACGATGAACGCGGTCACGCCCTTGTGCTTCTTCGCTCGATCGACGGTGGCGAAGATCAGGAAATGGTCGGCCAGGTCGGCCAGGCTGATCCAGATCTTCTGGCCGTTCAGGCGATAGATGGCGCCGTCCCGCCTGGCCGTCGTCTGGAGCGCTCCGGCGTCGGTGCCGACGCCGGGCTCGGTCAGGCCGAATGTGGCCAGCTTCTCGCCCCGCGCCTGGGGCACCAGGTACTGCTGGCGCTGCGCCTCGCTCCCCCACTGGAGCAGCGTCAGCGAGTTCAGTCCGACGTGAACGCTCTGGACGACCCGGAAGGCCGTGTCCGCTCGCTCGAGCTCCTCGCAGAGCAGGGCGAAGCTGATGTAGTCCATCCCCAACCCGCCGTACGCTTCGGGGATCGGCGCACCGAGAAACCCCAGCTCGGCCATCTTCGCGAACACCTCGCGATGGGTCTGGCCCTGGCTGTCCCACTCGCGGATATAGGGCAGGATCTCGGCCTCGGCGAACGCCCGGGCACTCGCCTGGACGAGCCGGTTTTCGTCGCTCAACCGGAAGTCGATCACGAAGGGCGTGCCTCACGGGATGGCTGGAACCGGGCCATTGTGCCATTGCCACGGCCGCCTTCGAGAGCCGGTATCCTCGGCGGATGAGCGCCCCGGAGACCGGTCCCGCTGCCATCGCCCCAAGCGGCGCCGACCTTGGCGCGATTGCAGCCGCCAACCTGACACCTATCCTGGGCCGCTATTTCGAGCGCAGCTGGAGCCACGGCATCGGCCACCGCCTGTACGACACGGACGGCAAGGCATACCTCGACTTCGCCAACGGGATCGCCGTGTCGGCCCTCGGACATCGTCACCCGGCCGTGACGCGGGCAATCCACGAGCAGGTCGACCGTCTGATCGTGCCGACCGCGGCGATCGGCTACTCGGAGCCTGTCGTCCGACTCGCGGTGGAGCTGGCGGCCACGTTCCCCGAGCCGCTCGACACGGTCATGTTCCTCAACTCGGGCTCCGAAGCCATCGAGGCGGCCCTCAAGCTCGCCCGGCGGACCACTGGGCGGGCCGGCATCGTGGCCTTCCGGGGCGGATTCCACGGCCGGACGTTCGGGGCGGCGTCGGTGACCAGCTCGGCCCTCAACTACCGGGCCGGGTACGAGCCGCTCCTGCCCGGCGTCCACCTGCTGCCGTTCCCCGCCGCGTACCGCGACTTCGATAACGACGACGAGCGCGCCACGACCGCCTGCCTGGCCGCCCTCGATGAGCTCGTCCAGACCACGATCCCGGCCGGCGAGATCGCGTCGATCCTCATCGAGCCCGTGCAGGGCGAGGGCGGCTACTACCCGGCCCCGATCCGCTTCCTCCAGGCCCTGCGCGAGTTCAGTACGGCCCATGGCATCGTCCTGATCATCGACGAGGTCCAGACCGGCTACGGCCGGACGGGCAGGATGTGGTCGTTCGAGCACGCCGGGATCGTGCCCGACGTGGTCTGCGTGGCCAAGGCGATTGCCAATGGCCTGCCCCTGTCGGCGATCGTGAGCACGCGCGAGCTCAATGAGCGCTGGGGCCGGAGTGCCCACGGCAGCACGTATGGTGGCAACCCCGTCGCCTGTGCGGCGGCGCTCGCGGTCCTGGCCACGATCAAGGCCGAGAAGCTGGTCGAGAACGCGGCCGTGCGCGGTGCCGAGCTGACTCGGGGGCTGGCCGCGATCGCCGCCGAGGATCCCCGGATCGGCGACGTCCGCGGGCCCGGACTGATGATCGGCATTGAGCTCGTCAAGGATCGAGCGACGCACGAGCCGGACGGTGACCTCGCCGGGGCGCTCATGGCCCGCTGCGCAGATGCCGGCCTGCTGGTCCTGGCCTGCGGCCGCGACCACAACGTGATCCGGCTGATCCCGCCGATCGACGTCACTCCCGACGAAATCGGCGAGGCGCTCGGGATCCTGGATCGCACCCTCGGGTCCCTGGCCGGCTAGCCCCGCGCGGCGCGGCGCCACGTGCGGAGCCTGGCGGCGTGCGCCGGGTCGCTCCAGGCAGGGACAGCAACGAGCGCCCGCCGCCTGGCGAGCGCTCCTTGAACCAAGTTGAGGGCCGGCGGCGTCAGCCGCCCGGGACTATCGGTTTCGGGCGAGAAACGCCATCACGTCGTCGAGGCGAAAGCGTCGATCGCCTCGCTTGCAGACGCGATAGAACGGGAGCTCCCCGCGGTCTCCGAGTCGCTTCACCGTGTTCACGTGCAGGTGGAGCATCTCGGCAACTTCGCTCG
>JBEPUS010000184.1:0-5342 GCA_041691435.1 Chloroflexota bacterium | reverse complement strand
GACCTGATGAAGCGCTTCGCCTCGGAGCGCGTCGCCGGCCTGATGGAGCGGATGGGCCTGGAGGACGACGTCGCGATCGAATCGCGCCTGGTCAGCAAGACCATCGAGAGCGCCCAGACCCGGGTCGAGGGCTTCAACTTCGACATCCGCAAGCGGGTGGTCGAGTTCGACGACGTGATCAACAAGCAGCGCGAGACGATCTACAGCGAGCGCGACAAGGTCCTGCGCAACGAGGACCTGGGCGAGACCGTCCGCAGCTTCCTCGACGAGGAGGTGGACTCGCTCGTGGAGCAGTACTTCGCCGACGAGCTGCCCGAGGAGTGGAACGTCGAAGGCCTGACAGTCGCCGTGCGGGCGATGGGCCTCGAAGGGGCGGGCACGTCGGAAGATGAGCTCTGGGACGTTGGCTCGCGCGAGGCGATCCGCGACCACATCCGCGAGCTGGTCGATGCGAAGCTGGCGGCGAAGTCGGCCGAGATCGGCGAGGCGGACTGGCCGTCGGTGGAACGGGTGATCCTGCTCCGGACGATCGACTCCCTGTGGGTGGAGCACCTGACCGAGCTCGATGACATGCGCCGGGGGATCGGCCTGCGGGGCTACGCCCAGCAGGACCCTCTCGTCGAGTTCCGTCGCGAGGCCTACAACCTGTACGCCGAGCTGCGCGGGTTCATCCGCCACCAGCTCGCTTCGTCGATCCTGCGCGTCCAGATCACCCGCCAGGATCCGGCGGCTCCCCAGCCCTTGCCCGGCCCCGGGCAGCCCGAGGCGCCGGCTCAGGCGGCCAGCCGCCCGATCGCCGCCACCGGCCAGTCGGCGCGCGAGGCCGCGGCGGGCAACGCCATCCTCGGCTCCATCGCCCGCGGGCTGCCGCCCGCTCCGGCCGTGCGCGCCATCAAGGAGCAGCTCGGCGACGAGGTGGTGGGCACGACCAGCGCCACCAACGGCTCCGGCGTCCTCCGGCCGGGCTTCGCCCCCGATGGCCGGCGGATGGGCCGCAACGACGTCTGCTTCTGTGGATCCGGCCTGAAGTACAAGAAATGCCACGGCCGGTGACCAGTCCGGCATGCGCCGGGCGCTGATCCGGCTGGCGGCGGCGTCAGCCGTCGGGTTATTGTGCGTGGCCGTCTACGGTGCCTTCCGGATCTGGCAGCAAGGTCTCCAGGACGAGACGCGACCGGCGGGCGCAGTCGTGGTCCTGGGGGCGGCCCAGTACAACGGACGACCCTCGCCCATCTTCGAATCGCGCCTCCAGCACGCCGTGGACCTGTTCGAGTCGGGCAACTACCACTTCCTGATGGTCACCGGCGGCAAGCAGCCTGGCGATCGCACGACCGAGGCGGCCGTGGCCCGCCAGTTCGCGATCGCTCATGGCGTTCCGGCCGACCGGATCCTGAGCGAGGACCAGGGCCGGAACACGCTCGAATCGCTCGACGCCGTCAAGGCAACCCTGGCCGCCAATTCGGTCAGCGACGCGGTCTTCGTCTCGGACCGCAGCCACATGCTCCGGGTGCTGCGGATCGCCCAGGACCTGGGCATCACGGCCTACGGCTCGCCGACCACTGACAGCCCCGGCGACAGCGACCCGGTCCACGTGATCGAGATCACGTTCCACGAGCTGGGCGGCCTGGCGGTCTACTTCCTGACGGGAAACAGCCCGCCGGACTGAGGTCCTCCGGGGAGTGGCCGGCGGCCGGGCCAACGGCCGGCGGCCGGGCCAACGGCCGGCGACCGGTGGCGGGCCCAACGGCGGGGCCAAATGTTTCCACCAGCGCGACAAACTGCCGTTTCCAAGCCCCTGGACCGTGGCGCGTGGCTCCAGGCCTGCGACAGCGACCGGGAACCCTGCCGCGCCACGCTTGGTCCAGGACCGGTGAGCCGCGGAATGCGCCCGAATGACGTGCTCAGGTGCCTGAACTGCACGTTTGTCACGCCACGGGAAACATCGAACCCAGTGACCCACCTGGCTCCCGTTGACGGTTGCGGGCCCTTGGCGTATCGTGCTAATTGTGAGTAGCAGATTAAGCAGCCTCCCACGGGCGACGCCTGGCCTGCTTGCGCCGATGCCCTGGCCGTTCGTCGTCGGCCTGCTGACCTGGATGGCTGCCGTCGTCGTGCTGCCGGCTCCGCTCGCGGCCCGCATCCTGCTGCTGGCGCCGCTGGTGATCGTGCCCCGACTCCTGGGGCTGTTGCCCGATCGGCCATGGATCACTCGCCTGGCTGGATGGCCCAGCCTGCTCGCCGCATTGCCCCTGCTCGTCGCGTTCGCGTTGCCCTCCGGCGGTCTTGCGGCCGCGTTCGTCGTGCCCTGGTTCGCGATGGCCCTCGGTGCCGCGCTCGCCGGCATTCGGGATGGACTCAGCGGGCTCCCGCGAATCCTCAGGCCCAGTCGGGTTCCCGATCTCGGGATCGACGTCGCGCTCGGCTTCTGGGCCGTGGGTTCCGCCTTCATCGTCGCGGACCGCCTCGGCATTCAGACGCCATTCGGACCGGCGATCGTTCTCCTTACGGCCACCCACGTCCACTTCGCGGGCCTCGGCCTGCTCGGGCTGACCAGCCTTCTGGCGCGCTCGCGTCCGTGGCTTCGGGCATCGGTCCTTGGCCTGTCCATCGGGATTCCACTGACCGCCCTCGGGTTCGTGGTCGCCTCGAACCCGATCAACTCGGCCGGTGCCCTGATCGTGGGCATCTCTGGGATCGGCGTCGGCGTTGCCCTGCTGACCGGACCGGCGCCTCATTCAGCCAAGGCAGCCCTCTGGGTGCCCCGATTGGCCGGCGCAGCCCTCCTGGTCAGCATGCCCCTGGCGATCGCCTGGTCACTGGCAATCCTCACGGGCCAGGCCTTCCTGAACCTCGAGACGATGATCCGCACGCACGGCGAGTTGAATGCCACCGCGATCCTGCTGGTCGTGGCGGCCTATCGATCGGAGCTCCAATGAAGATCGTGATCGCGGGAGGGTCGGGTCTCATCGGCTCGTCCCTCTGCCAGGCCCTCGTCCTCGAGGGTCACGAACCGGTCGTCCTGGCCCGGCACGCAAGCGCAGCCGGCCCGCTGGACGGCGTTCGGCGGGCGGCCTGGGATCCCGGGAGGCAGGGCGACTGGGTCGCCGAGCTCGCGGGAGCTGGCGCGGTGATCAACCTTGCCGGGGCGAGCATCGGCCGCTGGCCGTGGACGAAGGGTCGCAAGGCGCTGCTGCTCGACAGCCGGGTCACGAGCACGCGAGCCCTGGTCGACGCGATCGGCTCCTTGGCCCAGGAAGATCGACCGAAGGTGTTCCTGAGTGCCTCGGGGACCGATCTGTACGAAGGTCGCGATGCCACGCCGGCCGACGAGACCACTGAACCCGCCGACACGTTCCTCGGCCGGCTGTGCGTCGCCTGGGAAGCCGAGGCGATCCGGGCGAGGGACCACGGGCTGCGCGTCGTCCTTGTCCGGACCAGCCCGGTGATCGCCCCGGGCGCCGCGAGCCTGCGAATCGAGGCGTTGCCGTTCCGCCTGTTCGTGGGCGGCCGGCTGGGGTCGGGTCAGCAATGGACCAGCTGGGTCGACCAGGCGGACATCACGGGGATCTATCTCTGGGCGCTGGCCAGCGAAGGTGTCTCCGGCCCGCTCAATGCGGCGGCGCCGGATTCGCGCCGACAGGTGGACTTCGCCCGGGCGCTGGGTGTCGCCCTCCATCGCCCGAGCTGGTTCCCGACACCGGGCTGGGTGCTCCGCCTTGTGCTCGGCGACCAGGTGACCCTGGCAACCGGCAGCCGGCGCGTCTGGCCCACAGCTGCCCTCGCGGGCGGCTACGTCTTCCAGGTGCCCCGGCTCGAGGATTCGCTTGCGGCCGCGTTCCGCCGGACCTGATCTGAGCCATTCGTCAGGGCAGGGTCCGAAGGCCCTCGTTCCTGCCGATTAACCCTCCCCGTGCTACTCAGCGTGAACCGGGTCCAAGGTCCGGGCCGCGAGTCCCGGGCGCGGGCCGGATTCGTGCATGGGGGAGACGCCGGAGGGCGGCCCGATCGATGCCACGAGGCGCCAAACGTGCCCTCACCCTGGAATACCAGCACGGGGATCGCTGAACGGCACAATCGGCCGGACCCGGCCCATCCGGAGGCGGCTCGATGGGACGTTCCAGCCGAACGTCGGGGCAGCATCCCGGTTGCGCGGGAGAAGCCCGGGCCGAACCGCCGAATGGATGCACTTTGGGCACGAATCTCGCACATTCCCTCTTGGCGAATCGGCCTTGTGCCGATACACTGGGCCAAGCCCACGGGGTATGGGGCTGGAGACCCGGAGGAAGCCCACAAGCGTCGCGAAAACGTTCGCATTGGGTACCTGCCGGTCGCCCGCGCCAAACCCTTCCCCAGCCCACGAGAGAGGGAGCCCGTGAAGCAGGCCGAGGAAGAGTCGTTCATTGATCTGATCGCCTGCGAGCGAGACTGCCGGACATGCAGCTACGCGGCGGCGTTGGATTGCGACGGCAACTGCGGCGTCTGCCCTCACAACGGCTACTGTCCCTGTGTCAACCCCGTCGTCGCCCGGAGCAAGACCGCCCTGCGGATCATCGAGCTCCGTCCGATCCTTCTCCAGGACGTCCAGGGCCGCGGCTGATGGAAGCCGCCGCACTTCGGGACCTGACGGAGCGGATCCGGTCGACCTCGGGGCGTCTTTGACCTCGGCGTCAAGGAAGCTCGTCTCGCCCAGCTCGATCAACTGACCCTCGCTCCCGGCTTCTGGGACGACGGACGCACGGCCAAACAGGTCCTTCGCGAGGCCGATGGCCTGCGCACCGAGATCGACACCTGGCGCCAGCTCGAAGCCCGGGCCACCTCCCTCTTCGAGCTCGTCGACCTCCTCCAGGACTCGCCCGACCCCGAGCTCGAATCCGAGCTGGCCCGCGATGCCGAAGCGCTCGAGATCGACTTCAGGCGCGAGCGGACGGCCCTCCTCTTCAGTGGGGAGTACGACGATCGCGGGGCGCTCCTGATGATCAGCGCGGGGGCCGGCGGAACCGAGGCCACCGACTGGGCCGAGATGCTCCTGCGGATGTACCTGCGCTGGGCCGAGCGCCATCGCTTCCATACCGAGATCGTCGACCAGCAGGAAGGCGAGTCGGCCGGACTCAAGAGCGTGACCCTGGCCGTCGAAGCGCGTCGTGCGTATGGCTGGCTGCGTGCCGAGCGGGGCGTCCATCGCCTCGTCCGGATCAGTCCCTTCGATTCGCAGAATCGCCGCCAGACCACCTTTGCCCTGGTCGAGGTCCTGCCGGAAGTCGAGGAGGATGACCCCGACATCGAGCTGAACTGGGACGAGATCCGGGTGGACACGTATCGCTCGCAGGGCGCCGGCGGGCAGC
>JBEPUS010000183.1:0-5395 GCA_041691435.1 Chloroflexota bacterium | reverse complement strand
CAGGCCGGTGATCAGGCTCAGGAACGCGAACCACACGATGCCCTGGCCGGGATCCTGCTTGGCGACCAGGATCGTGGCGTTCTGGACGTCCAGTAGCTGCACGTAGAAGTCGGTGTCGGGCGACCCGGCCACCCCGCCGACCGGCACGAAGAATGGCGTCAGCGACTTGGTGATCGGCGTCCCGTCCGGGTTGAGGCCGGTGGCCCGGTAGGGCAGGAACAGGACCCCGTCGGTGCCGTCGGTCGCCTTGCTCAGGAGCATCTCGAGGCCGATGTTGTCCTCGCCGGGCACGCTCATGACCCCGTGCGGCGAGCCGGCCACGCTGTCATCGAGGGCCACCGGCCCGTTCCACAGCGGCTGGCCCTTCGAATCGCGGATGACGATGTCGGGCGCCGCACGGAAGCCGTTCTGGTGGAACGTGAAGCCGTCGACCGACAGCGGATCGTTGACCCGGATCACCTTGCGCGCCAGTAGGTTGCCGTCCTGGTAGACGGCCAGGTCGGTGGTGTAGTCCAGGACCGTCCCGTCCGGCGCCGTCGGATTGGCGAAGCCGAAGCTCTTGACCACGAGCAGCCCGGGCGTGCCGATCGCCTGGACCGGCGAGCTCTCGCCATTGGTCAGCTCGATCCCGCCCTCGAAGCCAAAGCGGCTCGTGACGGCCGCGGCCACGAGGAACAGGATCAGGCCGAGATGGCTGATCAGGGTGGCCAGCTTCGTCCAGCGGTGGCGGTCCCCGTAGAGGTAGCGGACCCCGCCAACGTCGGTCTCGCGCACGTGAAAATGGGAGCGCCGCAACGCGCTGCGCAGCGCGGCCACGTCCACGCCCGAAACCACCGCCCGGTCGGGCAGGATCGGGTCGTAGAACGGGTCCGGCTGGACCACCCGGATCTCCGCGCTGGTTCGCCACAGCTTGGGCGTCCGGTTCAGCGTGCACACGATGATCGAAGTGACCAGCAGGACCAGCAGGGCGCTGAACCACCACGCCGTGAAGATGTTGAAAATCTGCAGTCGCTCGAGGATCGCCACCGCCCCGGCCCCGATCGCCGGGTCGTACTTCGCGTGGATGATCTCCATCTGGGCGATGTAGTCGGCAGGTGTCCGGAAGGCGAAATCGGGCAGCTGGGTGACGGTCATCCCGATCAGGCCCACGATCACCAGGATGATGATCTGGAGGACAGCGAAGTTGACCGAGGTGAACAGCCGCCACAACCCACGGCCGAGACGGGCCGGAGGCGACAGGTGCTGATCGCGTGAGGTGACGGCCCGGCCGGCCGCCAGGGTGGCGATCGGGAGCTCCTACGCGCCGACGGGCTGGGCGGCGGGCTGTTGGGTCGCGGCACCTGCGGCCCCGGCACCTGCGGCGCCAGCGGCGGCGGCTAGGCCGGCCGCGAAATCGAGGCGGAGGTCCTCGAGGTCCTCGAGGCCGACGGAGCAGCGCAGGAGGCCCGGCGCGATGCCCGCTTCGGCCAGCTCCGCGTCGTTCAGCTGGCGATGGGTGGTCGACGGCGGGTGAGCGACGATCGTGTGGATGCTGCCCAGCGAGGCGGTCACCTCCGGGATCGTCAGGCCATCGATGAATGCACTCCCGCCGGCGCGGCCGCCGCCAACCTCGAACGCGAGCATCCCGCCCCCGATCGGGAACTGGCGCGCGGCGAGCTCGTGCTGGGGATGACTCGCCAGGCCCGGATAGAGGACGCGCAGGACCGCCGGCTCGGTCTCGAGCCAGCCGGCCAGCGCGCTGGCCGTGGCCGCGTGGCGCTCCATGCGCACAGCCAGCGTGGCCAGGCCGCGCAGCACCAGGAACGCCGAGAGGGGCGACAGCGTGCCGCCGGTGTCGATCTCCACCTGGCGCACCGCCCGGATCCGATCGCGCGAACCGGCGACGATGCCCGCGAGGACGTCCGAATGCCCGCCGATGAACTTCGTCGCCGATTCGGCCACGAGGTCGGCGCCCAGCTCGATGGGCCGGCACAGGTAGGGCGAGGCAAACGTGTTGTCGACGATCAGCAGCGCGTCATGGGCATGGGCGATGCCGGCCAGCGCGGCGATATCGACGACCACGATCGTCGGGTTCGAGATGGTCTCCACGTACAGCAGGCGGGTGGGTTCAGCAGCCAGCGCGGCGTCGACGGCGGCGAGGTCCGTGGCGTCAACGAACGTCGTCCGGACACCCAGCCGCCCGAACTGGTTCAGGAGCAGCGAGCGGGTTGAGCCATAGATCGCCGCGGTGGCCACGACCCGGTCGCCCGCCCGCAGGACCGAGGCGAGGGCCCCATGGATCGCGCCCATCCCGCTGGCGAACCCGCGGGCCGCTTCGGCGCCCTCCATCTCGGCCAGCGCATCGGCCAGCGCGGTTCCGGTCGGGTTGTCGATCCGGGCGTAGGCATAGCCGGGCCGGCTGCCGGTGGTGATGGCGCCGAGCTCCTCGGCATCGGCCGACGAGAAGGTTGCCGCGAGATAGAGGGGCACGGAGTTGGGCTGCTGGTCGACGATCGGGGCGGCGGTCGCGGCCCGAATCGCCCGAGTGGAGAAGCCGCGGCGGGGTTGGTCCGGGGGGTTTGTCGCGCGCTGGCCCATGACCGGGATGCTACACCGAGCCGGCTCAGGCCCCGCTGCCGGCCCCGCTGCCGGCCGCCGGCCCCTCCACAGGCCTAGAGGACGTGCTCGCGGCGGATCGTCATCGCCAGCACGACGAGCAGGAGCAGGTTGATCGCGACGAGGCCGAACATCACCAGGAGGACCACCTCGACGGACATTGGCTCAGCGCGTCCCCCACTGGTAGGTCTGCTTGACCATCCGCAGGTAGACGAACGTCTCGGTGTCGCGGACCCCGTCGATGGCCCGCAGCTTCTCGGCGAGGAAGTCGAGCAGGGCCGAGTTGTCCTCGCAGACCACCTCGATGAGGACGTCGTAGGTGCCGGCTGTGATCACCACGTAGTCGACCTCGGGAAACGCCCCGACGGCCTCGGCAACCTGGACCAGCCGATCCCGCTCGCAGCGAATCCCGACCATCGCCATCTGCTGGAAACCGAGCTTCAGCGGATCCGTGACGCCCACGATCTGGAGGATGCCGCGCTCGACCAGGCGATTGGTGCGGGCCCGGACGGCCGCCTCGGAGACGCCCAGCTCGAGGGCGATCTGGGTGAAGGGCCGGCGGCCGTCCTCCTGGAGGTGCTCGATGATCCGCTTGTCGAGGGCCGAGACCTCTTCGGGGCCGCGCCCTGTCCGGACCCGCATCTTGCCGGCCGTCATGACCCGGCGCTCGCCGCAACGGTCATCGCCGCCATGGTCATCGCCGCCCACATCGCCCTGAGGTGGTCGGGGGTGCTGCCGCAACAGGCGCCCACGATCCGCGCCCCGGCCAGCTGCATGTCGACCGCGGCCGCGGCCATGGTCTCGGGCGACGCCCGGTACACGGCGCGCATGTCAATCAGCTCGGGCATCCCGGCGTTCGACTTCGAGACGAGGACGACGTCCGGCGCCACCACCCGCATCTTCGCGATCACCGGCAGGATCTCGTCGGGCCCATTGCCACAGTTTCCACCAATCGCGTCCGCGCCCCAGGCCGCCAGCGCCTCGACCGCCTGCTCAGGCGTAACGCCCATCATCGTCCGGCCGCGCGTGTCGAAGGTCATCGTGGTGATCAGGGGAATCCCCGGCGCCACCTGCCGGACGCCCTCGATCGCGGCCTTGATCTCGGTCAGGTCAGACATGGTCTCGATCCAGATCAGGTCGACACCGCCCCGGACGAGGGCTGCCGCCTGCTCGGCAAACACGTCGACCGCTTCCGCGTAATCGAGGGTGCCCATCGGCGCCATGATCGCGCCGCTGGGACCGATGTCGCCCGCCACGAGGGCCTGGTCGCCGGCTGCTTCCACCTCGGAGCGCAGTAGGATGGCGGCCGTCTGGTTCAGCTCATCGACGCGTGACTCGAGGCGATGCAGCCCAAGTCGCAGGCGATTGCCGCCGAACGTGTTGGTCAGCAGGATCCGCGAACCCGCCTCGAGGTAGCCCCGCTGGATCCGCCGGATCACGTCGGGCTGGGTGAGGTTCCAGACTTCGGGCGGGTCACCGAACTGGAGTCCGTTGAGGAAGAGCATGGTGCCCATCGCGCCGTCAGCCAGGATCGGGCCACCCTCGTCGAGCAGCGCACGCCAGCGCGCGCTCGGTGCGCCGCCGTCGATGCCCCGGCGAGCAGCCGCGTCCGGAAAGGCGAGCGGGTCCACGGGCTCGAGGAGGCCGGGGCCGGCGTCCACGCGGCCGGGCGGGCCCAGCCTCGTTCCATCGGCAGCCCGGCGCATCCGGCGCGGTTCGGTCACGGGCGCTCCATCTCGCGCCAACCATAGCGAACCGGGACGGAGGCCGCGAGGTCAGGGCTTCTTGGTCGGCTTCGGCGTGGGCTTCTTGGTCGGCTTCGGCTTGCCCGGCGACGCGGTCGGCTTGGGCGAGGCTGAGACGCTCGGCGCGGGCGTCGGCGTGGGCAGCGCCACCGTCGTCACCGACCGTTGCTGCAGCGGGCCAATCAGTGGATCGACGATCTGGACGAGCTGCTGGAACGAGCTGACGAACTGCGGATCCGGGGCGGCCGGCGGGCCGTTCTGCGTATTCGGGCCGTACTCGATCAGGATGTTCAGGCCGGCCAGGGCGAACGGTGGATCACCGAGGACGGGCTTGGCCTTGGGATTGAAGCCCGAGCCCGACACGAGTGCCTTGGCACTCGTGAACTCCGTCAGGACCAGCGGCCACGCGTTGTATGTCAGGTGCAGCCGCTTGACCATGGCCCCGCTGCCCGCGTCGGCCGAGTTCGCCGAGATCTGGAGCGAGGCCTTGAGCAACGCGTTGTAGACGACGTCCACGGAGGCCGGATCGCTCAGGTGAGGGTTCAGGGTGGGCGTCGGGGCTGCCGGCGGAGCACTTGGCACGGCCGTCGCGGGCGTCGAGCCGCATGCGGCGGCGAGCAGGGCAGCGCCCAGCGCCAACGCGAGCAGTCGATCGATTCGCATTGGACCGATCCTACCCCGCACCGGGTGGAGCGCGACCCGCCCGATCGTACTGGCCAACCCGGAACCCGTTGAATGGCCATTCGGGCCTGAACGGTGGTGCACACAGCGGTGGACTCGGGTGGGGTCCGGTGACGTCCGGACCCGGCGCTGGCTGGAAGGTCGGGTGGCTTTCCAGTACCAACGTGCAAGGCACAAATTGGCTGGGACGTCCACACTGGCAATGGGCCTGGAAAACGCCCACGGGGGAATAGAGACTCGCCGCCCAATGGCTGGACGGATCGCCTGAACCTGGCGGTCCCTGCCCACCCCCGCACCTTCCTACCTGGCCGGGCGGCACGTTCAGCGTTCGTCGCATGCCTGCGGCGTTCAGGTAGTGAGGAGGCAGGACATTG
>JBEPUS010000182.1:0-5438 GCA_041691435.1 Chloroflexota bacterium | reverse complement strand
TCAGCTCGTCGACCGGGATGTTGAAGAAGCCCTGGATCTGGCCCTGGTGGAGGTCGAGCGTCAGCACCCGGTCCGCACCGGCGACGGTGATCATGTCGGCGATCAGCCGTGCGGTGATCGGGACCCGGGGCTGGTCCTTCTTGTCCGACCGGCCGTAGGCGTAGAACGGGATCACCGCGGTGATCCGCCCGGCGCTCGCCCGCTTGAACGCGTCGATCAGGATCAGCAGCTCCATGATCGACTGGTTGACCGGGTGCGACGTGGGCTGGATCAGGAAGACGTCCTTCTCGCGGACGTTGTCGAGGATCTTGACGAAGATGTTCTCGTTTGCGAACTGGAAGACCTCGGCCTTGCCCAGCTCGACATCGAGGTAGCGGCAGATCTTCCGGGCCAGGTCCGGATTGGCATTGCCCGTGTAGATGTCGAAATGATCCGAGTACACGGGAGGGTCTCCTCCAGCCTGGGGCGCCACCGGGCCTGGGTTCAGGACGCCGGCGTGCCTGTCGGCGGCGCGTCGGTCGGGCCGTCATTGTCGTCCACGCCGTCGCGCTCCGCCAGACCTTCCCGGAAGGCCGCGATCGCCACGACCCGGTCACCCTCGGCCAGGCGCATCACGATCACCCCGCGGGCGCCGCTGCTGTAGCGGTTGATCGTGTTCGTCTCGGTCCGGATCACCTGGCCGCCGGAGCTGATCAGGAACAGCTCCTCGTCCTGCTCGGTGACCTGCTGGACGGCCGCGACGTTGCCCGTCTTGCGACCTTCGAGCGAGATCAGGCCGACACCCTGCCCGCCGCGGTGCTTGACCCGGAACTCGGTCAGCGGCACGCGCTTGCCGTAGCCCGTCTCGGTCAGCACCAGCAGGTCGGCGTCGGGCTGGACAACGCTCATCGAGATGACCTCGTCGCCCTTGCGGGCGAGGCGGATCCCGATCACGCCACCGGCCGGCCGGCCCATCGGCCGGACCTCGGCCTCGTGGAAGCGGGCGATCTTGCCCAGGGCCGTGGCGATGATGATGTCGTCGGCGCCGGAGGCAACGTCGACCCACGCCAGCTCGTCTTCCTCGTCGAGGGTGATCGCGATGATCCCCGACGAGCGGACCTTCTCGAACTGCTCGAGCGGGGTCTTCTTGATGATCCCGTGCTTGGTCGCCAGGACGAGGTACTTCGACTCGCGGAAGTCCTTGAGGGTGATGGTGGCCATCGGGACTTCGCGGGGCTCGACCTGGACGCCGGGCAGGTTGATGATCGGGATGCCCTTGGCCTGCCGGCTGGCATCCGGGATCGTGTGGACCTTGCTGCTGAAGACGCGGCCGCGGTTCGTGAAGAAGAGCGCCCAGTCGTGGGTGTTCGCCACGAGCAGGTGCTCGACGGCGTCCTCCTCGCGGGTGACGTGGCCGATGATCCCCTTGCCCCCGCGGTGCTGGCGGCGGTACGTGGCGATCGGCTGGCGCTTGACGTAGCCGCGACCACTGACCGTGATCACGACGTCCTCGTCGGCGATCAGGTCCTCGTCGGTCATCTCGCGGCTCGAGTCGTCGACGATCCGCGTGCGGCGCTCGCCGGCGTACTTGCGCTTGAGCTCGGTCAGCTCGTCCTTGATGATCGCCAGCACCCGGCCGGGATTGGCCAGGATGTCCTCGAGCTCGGCGATCAGCTGGATGACGCTGAGGTACTCCTCCTCGATCTTCTGGCGCTCGAGCGCGGCCAGCCGGGCGAGGCGCATGTCGAGGATGGCCTGGGCCTGAATCTCGGAGAGGTCGAAGCGGGCCATCAGGTTGGTCCGCGCCTTCTCGACGTCGGCCGACTCGCGGATCGTCTTGATCACCTCGTCGAGGTGGTCGAGGGCGATCTTGAGCCCCTCCAGGATGTGGGCCCGGGCGCGGGCCTTGCCCAGGTCGAACTCGGTCCGCCGCCGGATCACTTCGCGGCGGTGCTCGATGTAGTGCTGGAGGACCGACTTCAGGCTGAGCGTCTGGGGCTGGCCGTCGACGAGGGCGAGCATGTTCATGTTGAACGCCGACGACATCGGGGTGTGCTTGAACAGGTTGTTGAGGACCTTGTGCGGGTTCACGTCGCGCGACAGCTCGATGTACATGCGCATCCCGTCACGGTCGGACTCGTCGCGCAGGTCGCTGATCCCGTCGATCCGCTTGGTCTTGACCAGCTCGGCGATCTTCTCCATGAGCGTTGCCTTGTTCACCTGGTAGGGCAGCTCGCTGACGATGATCGCGGTGCGACCCTTGTTGTTCTCCTCGAAGGCGACCTGCGCCCGGACCACCACCCGGCCGCGGCCGTGGGCGTACATCTCGCGAATGGCGTCGACCGTCTCCATCTCGCCGGTGATCGAGTTGCGCCGGGTATCGAAGCGATAGAGCGTGCCGCCGGTCGGGAAATCGGGCCCCAGGACAAGCGAGCACAGCTCGTCGATCGTCTTCTCGGGGTCGTCGATCAGGGCGATCGTGGCGTCGACGACCTCACCCAGGTGATGCGGCGGGATGTTCGTGGCCATGCCCACCGCGATGCCCGACGAGCCGTTGATCAGCAGGTTGGGCAGCTTGGCCGGCAGGACGGAGGGCTGCTGCTGGGTCCCGTCGTAGTTCGGCTCGAAGTCGACCGTCTCCTTGTCGATGTCGGCGAGCAGCTCGGACGAGATCGCGGTCAGGCGAGCCTCCGTGTAGCGCATCGCGGCCGCGCTGTCGCCGTCGACGGACCCGAAGTTGCCCTGGCCGTCGACGAGCGGATAGCGCATCGAGAAGTCCTGGGCCATCCGGACGAGGGCGTCGTACAGGGCCACGTCACCGTGGGGGTGATACTTGCCCATTACCTCGCCGACGATCGCGGCGCATTTGCGGTACGACGAGGTGGCCGACAGGCCCATCTCGCCCATCGCGTACAGGATCCGCCGATGGACCGGCTTCAGGCCGTCCCGGACGTCGGGCAGGGCGCGCGACACGATCACGCTCATCGCGTAGTCGAGGTAGCTCACCCGCATCTCGTCCTCGATGCGGATCGAGCGGATATCGCCGATGTCGTCGGTCACAGGTCAGGCTCTCCTGGTCGGTTCAAACGGGCGCCGCGACGCGGGTGTCAGAGGTGGACGGGGCGCCGCTGCGCCGGCGGATGGTGCCGAGCTGCGCGCGGATCGCGGCGGCGCGCTCCGGCGACAGCTTGACCAGGACGTCGCGCAGGACCCAGGCGCGATGGCCGTCATCGGCCTGCGCGGCCCGGGCTGCTTCGCGCTCGACCAAGGCCAGGACGGCGCGCGGATCGACCAGGACCAGCGAACGCAGCGCCCAGGCGAGAGCCTTCTGGACGTTTGGCTCGGCATCGCCAAGCAGGTCGGCGATCAGCCCGAGTCCGTGGACGGCAATCGCGGGCTCCCGACCGCGGGTCCGGTCAACGAACGGCAGGGTGGCCACGGTGGAGCCAACCAGGCGCCGCTCCCACTCCGACGGCGAGTAGACGAGCTGCTCGAGTTCCGCCCAGCGATACGGCTCCAGGAGGATGCCGCGGCCGTAGGGATGGGCAAGCGCGTCGACCGTGATCCAGTCGGCCGCCACTCGTGCCGCTCGGCGCAGCAGCTGCCAGGCCCGCTCGGGGTCGGCCGGGAGGAGGCGATCGAGCAGGCCAAAGGCGAACCAGCGCATCTCGAGCTCGCGTTCCGCGAACAGGCGGTCGGCCAGCTCGAGGTAGCCGGCAGGGCGTTCGCCACGCGTGGCCCGACGAAAGCCGCGATCCACCGCGGCGGTCAGCGGCCAGCGGACTCCGTACGTCCGGCCCAGGCCCGGTGCGATCCGGTGCTCACCGTCCAGGTAGTCGGGGTCCGCCAGGCTCGCGAAGCCGGCCGCCAGCCTGCGGGTGAACGCGTCCGGATCCGAGGCGTCCTCGGCGAGGCTCGCGCCGAGTCGCTCCGCCTCCGGCTTCCTGGCAGCCACGAAGGCAACGGCCCGGGCGGTGATCGGTGATTCGCTCGTCATCGGCGAGTCACGTGCGGGTGTCTCACTTGCTGATCCCCTGGCCGGTCTCGCGGGCATGGCGAATCCGGACGCCGTAGCGCTCCATCAGCTCCCGCTTGCGCTCCTCGCCGGCGGCGACATAGACCGCCTCGGCCGTGGCCAGGACGGTTCCCTGGCCGTCCACGATCTGCCCGGCCGTATCGATGAGCCGCCGCCGATTGCGCACGATCCAGCCTTCCGCGCGCACGGCCGTGCTCACCGGCACGGGTCGCTTGAAGTCGAGGCTCATGCGGGCCGTGACCCCCCAGTTGTCCTCGGCGACCAGCGCCCAGGCCATCACTTCATCGAGGATCGTGGCGATGATCCCGCCGTGGGTCACCCCGCTCCAGCCTTCGAATCGATCCTCGAGGACCAGCTCGGTCCACGCGCGTCGCTCCTCGAGGTGGAGCTGGAGCCTGAGGCCGTGCTCGTTGAGCTCGCCGCAGGCAAAGCAGTTGTGCGGCTCGAACTCGAACGTCGGCCGGCCCACCGGGGCCTGGATCTCAGATGTCAAGGTTCTGGACCTTGCGGGCCTCGGACTTGATGAAGTCCTTGCGCGGCGCCACCTTCTCGCCCATGAGCATCGTGAAGATCTCGTCGGCCGCCGCGGCGTTCTCGCTGTCGACCCGCAGGAGGGTCCGCGTCTCCGGGTTCATCGTCGTCTCCCAGAGCTGCTCGGCGTTCATCTCGCCGAGGCCCTTGAAGCGCTGGACCGAGACGTTCTTCACGTTCATCTGCTTGACGATCGCCTCGCGCTCCTTCTCGGTCTGCGCGTATTTCGTGACCTTGCCCGTGCTCACCCGGTAGAGCGGCGGCTGGGCGATGTACAGATACCCGCACTCGATCACCTGGGGCATGTGCCGATAGAACAGGGTGAGCAGGAGCGTCCGGATATGGGCGCCGTCGACGTCGGCGTCGGTCATGATGATCACCCGGTGGTAGCGCAGCTTCGCGATGTCGAAGCTGTCGCCGATCCCCTCGATGCCCGCACCCAGGGCAATGATCAGCGGCCGGACGTTCTCGCTGGCCACGATTCGGTCCAGGCGGGCCTTCTCCACGTTGAGGACCTTGCCGCGCAGCGGCAGGATTGCCTGGAAGCGGCGATCGCGGCCCTGCTTGGCGGATCCGCCCGCGGAATCACCCTCGACGATGAAGATCTCACTGCGCTCCGGGTCGCGCTCCTGGCAATCGGCCAGCTTGCCGGGCAACGAGAGCCCGTCGAGCGCGCCCTTGCGGATCACCAGATCGCGCGCCTTGCGCGCCGCTTCGCGGGCCCGGGAGGCGGTCAGGCATTTCTCGATGATCCGCCGGCCATCGCCCGGATTCTCCTCGAGGTACTGGATCAGGCCGTCGGCCAGGACCGCCTGGACCTGGCCCTTGACCTCCGCGCTGCCCAGCTTGGCCTTGGTCTGGCCCTCGAACTGGGGCTCGGGCAGCTTGACGC
>JBEPUS010000181.1:0-5440 GCA_041691435.1 Chloroflexota bacterium | reverse complement strand
GTCGACGTGGCCTTCTGCCCCGAGCGCATCGCCGAGGGCCGGGCCCTCGAGGAGCTCCGAACCCTGCCCCAGATCATCGGCGCCGACGATGACGTCGCAGGCGATCGGGCCGAAGCGGTCTTCGCCCGGTTCGCCGGCTCGTTCGTGCGGACGACGACCAAGGAGGCGGAGCTGGCAAAGCTCTTCACGAACACCTGGCGCTACATGAAGTTCGCCGTCGCCAACCAGTTCCTGATGATCTCCCAGCAGGCCGGCGTTGACTACACCAACGTCCTGCGGGCCATTCGCGAGGACTACCCGCGGGCGGCCGACCTGCCCGGACCCGGTTTCGCGGCCGGCCCCTGCCTGTTCAAGGACACGATGCAGCTGGCCGCGTTCACGAGCGACCACTTCCCCCTCGGCCAGGCGGCCATGCAGGTCAACGAAGGGCTGCCGGCATTCGTCGTCGATCGGCTTCGGAGCCGCTACGGGGAGCTGACCGGTCGCCCCATCGGGATCCTGGGCATGGCCTTCAAGGCGGAGTCCGACGATCCCCGGGCATCACTCTCCTACAAGCTGCGCAAGCTCCTGCTATGGGCCGGGGCCGATGTCCTGGCCACCGATCCGTACGTCGACGACGCCCGCCTCCTGCCCCTCGAGGTGGTCCTCGAGCGAGCCGAGATCCTCATCCTCGGCGCGCCCCACGGGGTCTATCGGGCGCTCGACACCGGCGGCCGCGACGTGATCGACCTGTGGGGCGCGATGGGCGCCGGGATCCAGCTGTGACGTCCCAGCCGTGATCAACCGCCCGTGAAGATCCTCGTCACCGGCGCCGCCGGCTTCATCAACGGCTACCTCGTTCCCGACCTCCTGGCCGCTGGCCACGAGGTCGTCGGCATCGACAACTTCTCGAAGTACGGGCCCCTGACCCGCTCCTACGATGCCGATCCCGGCTACACCTTCGTGGCCGGCGATGCCAAGGACGTGGCGCTCCTCGGCGAGCTCGCCGCGGGCTGCGACCAGGTGGTCGCCGCAGCGGCGATGATCGGCGGGATCAGCTACTTCCACGAGTTCGCGTACGACCTTCTGGCCGAGAACGAGCGGATCCTGGCGGCGACATTCGACGCCGCGATCGAGGCGTTTCGGGCCGGCAGCCTGTCCCGGATCGTGGTCGTCAGCTCCTCGATGGTCTACGAGTCGGCCGCCGTCTTCCCGACGCCCGAGGGTGCCCAGCTGACCTCGCCGCCGCCGGTCTCGACGTACGGCTTCCAGAAGCTCGCCTCGGAGTACTTCGCCCGCGGGGCGTGGGAGCAATACCAGCTGCCGTACACGATCGTGCGGCCCTTCAACTGCGTCGGGATCGGCGAGCGTCGGGCGCTCCGCGACGCCGACGTCATGAGCGGCAACGTCAAGCTCGCCCTGAGCCACGTGGTCCCCGACCTCGTCCTCAAGTGCCTCAAGGGCCAGGACCCCCTCCACATCCTCGGCGACGGCAACCAGGTCCGCCACTACACGTACGGCGGCGACCTCGCCCGGGGGATCCGGCTGGCGATGGAATCGCCGGCTGCAGAGAACGACGATTTCAACCTCTCGACGGCCCAGTCGACGACCGTCCTCGAGCTCGCCGAGCTCGTCTGGCGCGCCGTCCACGGCCCGGACCGGCCATTCCGCTTCGTGTCCGACCCGCCCTTCGAGCATGACGTCCAGCGGCGCGTCCCCGACACCCGGAAGGCCGGCGAAGTCCTGGGCTACGAGGCGACGACCTCGCTCGAGACGATGCTGGCCGAGGTCGTGCCCTGGATCCGGGTCGAGATCGAGGCCGGCCGCCTGTGACCGAGCCGACCGGCGACCTCGACACGATCTACGCCCACCGGTTCAGCAACGACGACGGCGTTCGTCGGCTCGGGGTCTGGCGCGAGATCGTCCGCTACATCAGTCGCTGGATCGCGCCGACCGCCGCGGTCATCGACATCGGCTGCGCCGAGGGCCACTTCATCCGCAACGTCGCCGCGGCGGAACGCTGGGCGACGGACATCCGGGACGTCGGGGCGGAGCTCGGCCCGGACATCCATTTCGTCAAGGTCGACGGTCTCGAGCTCGCCTCGGCCGTGCCGCTCGGTCACTTCGACGTGGCCTTCATGAGCAACTACCTCGAGCACCTCCCCTCGGCCGACGCGGTCCTCGCCCAGCTCCGGGAGGTCCATCGGATCCTCCGACCCGGCGGCCGGATCATCGTCCTCCAGCCCAACATCCGGTTCGTCGGCGGGGCCTACTGGGACTTCCTCGACCACAAGGTGGCGCTGACCGATCGGAGCCTCGTCGAGGCGGCCCGGGCCGCCGGCTTCGAGCCCGAACGGGTCATCTCGCGCTTCCTGCCCTACTCCACCAAGGGCCGCCTGCCGCAGCATCCGGCGCTCGTCCGGGCCTACCTCCGGGTTCCACTGGCGTGGCGGATCATGGGCAAGCAGACCCTCCTCGTCGCCCGGGCGAGGCCGTCCAGGAGATGAGCGCCCGGGCGGCGATCCGCGGGGCGATCGGCATCGGGATCAGCATTGCGGCCGTGATCGTCCTGCTCCAGACCGTCGACGTGTCGGACCTCGGAGACCGCCTCTCGACGCTCCAGCCTGGCTGGCTGCTCATCGCCCCGGTCGCGCTCCTTCTCCAGCTGGCCATCCGCTCCCGTCGCTGGGCACTGCTGCTCGGCGCCACGACCGGGAAGTCCATTCGCACCCTTCGCGTGGCGGGTCCACTGGCGGTCGGCTACCTCGCCAATGCCCTCCTCCCGGCACGGCTGGGAGAGGTCGCCCGGTCGATCCTCGTGGCCCGCCGGGAGGCCGTGGGAATTGGCGCCGTGATCGCCTCCGTCGTGGTCGAACGGGTCCTCGATCTCGGGGCCCTTCTGGCGATCGGGGTGGCGACCGCCGGGGCACAGAACATTGGCTGGAACGCATTCGCCCTGGCTGCCGCGCTGCTCGTCGGGCTCGGCGTGGCGATCTGGCTGGCGCCGGTGCTGGCCGGTTTCGTGAGCCGGGTCGGGCCGCGCGCGGTCCGCGCGCCCATCGCCGACTTCCTCCGCGGGCTGGCTGGCATCGGGCCGCGCGTGGCCGGGATCGTCCTCGCCCTCAGCGCGATTGCCTGGCTCGGTGACATCGCCCTCATGTGGGCCTCGGGACGGGCGCTTGGTATCGAGCTCTCGGCCGAGGCCGCGATCGCCATCGCCGTCGGGGCGGCCCTCGGGACCGCGATCCCGGCGGCCAGCGGCTATATCGGGACCTACGAGATCGGAGCGGTCGCCATCGGCTCACTGGCCGGCACGCCGCCCGAGACGGTCCTCGCGATCGCCGTCGTCGCCCACGTCCTCGCGGTCGTGCCGGTCGCCCTGCTGGGGGCCGCCGTCGTGGCCGGGACGGGGCTGCCCCTGACGCGACCGGGGGACGATGGCGTCCCGCAGCGCCAGGCCCCCGTGTGAAGGGGCCCGTTCCGTGGCCGGGGTCCGACGCCGCAGGGCCCGAGCTCTCGATCGTCATCCCCGTCTACAACGAGGGCGAGGCCGTCGAACCCGTCCTGCGAGCGCTCGCCGCCGAGGTCGCGACCCCGAAGGAGCTGCTCGTGGTCTGGGACTTCGACGCCGACACGACGAGGCCCGTCGTCGAGCGCCTCATGACCGAGCTGCCGGAGCTTCGCGGGCTCCGCAACGACCTCGGTCGCGGCGTCCTCAACGCCATGCGGGCGGGCATTTCCGGGTCCCGGGGCTCCCTCGTCCTGATCTCGATGGCCGACGGCTCCGACGAGCCGGCGATCGTGGATTCGATGGTCGGGCTCGCCCGCGGGGGAGCGGCCGTGGTCGCCGCTTCGCGCTACATGCGCGGCGGGCAGCAGATCGGCGGACCGCGCCTGAAGCGCGCTCTCAGCCGGGCGGCGGGCCTCAGCCTCCACTGGGTCGGCGGCGTGGCAACCCACGACCCGACCAACAACTTCAAGCTCTATCGGCGCGACTTCCTCGACGCCGTGACGATCGAAAGCCGAGCCGGCTTCGAGCTCGCCCTGGAGCTGACGGTCAAGGCCACCCTGGCCGGCCGCCGCGTGGCCGAGGTGCCGACGACATGGCGGGATCGGACTGCCGGCAAGAGCAACTTCCGGATGCGGCAGTGGCTGCCGCAGTACCTCCGCTGGTACCTCGCCGCGATGCGCGGCCGGCTCAGGCGGCCTCGACCGGCGGGCTGAGTCCCGGGGGCCGTGCCTCGGCCCGCCCTGCCCGTGAAGCCGGCTCGGCTCGCGCCAGGCCAGCGAGGACGGCGCCCAGCCCGATCGTGATCGCCAGCGAACCCGCGAGCCCGAGTGGACCGCCCACCGGGATCACCGATCCGGGCCCCAGGTAGCCCGGCGGCACCGCGGCCACGAGGTTCAGGCTGATGGCCGTCGCCAGCAGGATCCACGAGCCCACCGCCAGTCGATCCGGCCAGGCGAGGACCAGGAAGATGGCCGCCGCGTAGTCGTAGCGCTCGTGCATCTCGGTCAGGGCCACGAACGCGGCCAGGCTGGCCGCGGCGAGACCCCAGGCGAGCCCGCTCGGCGTCGGCCGCCGCCAGACCCACAGTAAGACGGCGACCTCGAGGAGGCCGGCAATGGCGATCCCGACCCAACGGAAGGTCAGGGGCCCTGCGATCGCGGCACCGTCGCTGACGAGCCGGTCGCCGGCCACGAGCTCCTGGAGCATCCACCACGGGTTCCAGGCTCGCAACGAAAGGAATGCGAAGCCCTCGGTGTAGCGGGCCACCGCGGTCAGGTACTTCGAGGGACCGTCCGCGGCGAGGAACGGGCTCCAGAGCAGGACGACCGTGACCGCCGCGACCAGCGCCCCGCGGATCGAGCCGGCCAGGCCGGCGCGCCGGAGGTAGAAGGCCGCGAAGGGGATGGCGAGGGGCAGCGCCTGGGGCTTGGCCATGAGGCCGATAGCGATGGCGACGGCCGCCCAGCCGAAACGGCCACGAGTTACGAGGAGCCACGCCGCGACCATCGGCAGGACGTACAAGGACTCGAGCTGTCCCCACCAGGCGGAGGTGTACCAGGTCACCGGGACCAGGAGGACCGCGAGCGTCCCGGCCGCGGCCCAGCCGGGGCGGGCGCGGAGGCTCCAGCCGACAATGGCGGCGATCCCGAAATCGGCCAGCGCCCCCGGCAGCTTTAAGATCGAGAGGGCCAACGGATCGTTGGGCGCCTGGTTGAGGATGCCCGGCGCGACCGAGCCGAGGATCCACCATACCCAGGGCACGACCGCCGGGAACGAGATCGGCTGGTCGTAGGCACGGGTAAGCCCGGCGCGATTCACGAACCGCACCCAGCGCAGGAAGCCATCGTCGTCCCCGGCCAGGCCCGGCTGGGGCAGGAGGATCACCCGAATCGCCACGGCGACCGCGATCCCCACCGCCAGGGCCAGCCATTCGCGCTGCCCGAATCGGGC
>JBEPUS010000180.1:0-5567 GCA_041691435.1 Chloroflexota bacterium | reverse complement strand
TGGAGCTGCGCGAGATGGAGCGCAACGGCAAGAACTCGTTCTGCTGCGGCGCGGGCGGCGGCCGGATGTGGATGGAGGAGACCCGCGGCACCCGGATCAACGCCGAGCGCACCCGCCAGGCCCTGGCCACCGGCGCCGAGGTCGTGGCCACGAACTGCCCGTTCTGCATGACGATGATGAAGGACGGCCTGGCCGAGGCTGAGTCGAACGCGACAGGCATCGTCAGCGCCGCCGACATCGCCGAGCTCCTCGCGGACAGCCTCGCTCCGGCGATCCCGGTGGGCCGGCAGCTGCCGGTGCTCCAGTAGGCGCCAATGGAGGCCGAACCGTGTCAGGTCCAACCGTGACCGAGCAACGATCGTACCGCCTGTCGGCCGAGCAGATCGAGTTGCGCGATGCCGTCGCGACCCTCGCCCGCGAGCGGATTGCGCCGCGGGCCGCGGAGGTCGATCGCACCGCCGAGTTCCCCTGGGACAACACGAAGCTGCTGGCCAGCCAGGACATCCTGGCCCTGCCGTTCCCCGAGGAGTACGGCGGCATCGGAGCCGACCTGCTGACCGTCTGCCTGGCGATCGAGGCCCTCTCGGCTGCCTGCGCCACGACCGGCCTGATCCTCGCCGTCCACGAGCTGGCGTCGCTGCCGATCGTGACCAAGGGCAGCAAGCTCCAGCGCCAGAAATGGCTGCCCGACCTGGCGGCCGGCAAGACGCTGATCTCGTTCGCGATCACCGAATCGGGCGCCGGCAGCGACGCCGGCTCGATCGCGATGCGCGCCACCCGTGACGGCGATGACTACGTGCTCGATGGCGCCAAGCGCTTCATCACCCACGGCAGCGTGGCCGACCTGGTGGTGGTCTTTGCCGTCAGCGATCCCGGTGCGAAGCGGCACCGCAACCTGTCGTGCTTCGTCGTCGAGACGAACCGGCCGGGCTTCTCTATCGGTCGCCTCGAGCACAAGATGGGCATCCGCGGATCGCCCACTGCCGAGCTCCTGTTCGATGCCGTGCGGATCCCCGCGGCCAACCGAATCGGGGCCGAGGGCGAGGGCTTCGCGATCGCGATGAGCACGTTCGAACGCTCCCGGCCGGGAATTGCGGCCCAGGCCGTCGGGATCGCCCAGGGCGCCCTCGAGTTCGCGGCGCACTACGCCAAGGAGCGCGTCCAGTTCGGCAAGCCCATCGCCGAGCTGCAGATGGTCCAGGCCCTGCTGGCCGACATGGATGCCTCCACGGAGGCCGCCCGCCAGCTGCTCTATGCGGCCTGTGCCGCGATCGAGGCCGGTGACGGCGATGCAGCCCGCTGGGCCGCCGTGTGTAAACTCGTCGCCGGTGACGCAGCGATGCGGGTCACCACCGATGCCGTCCAGGTGCTCGGCGGGTATGGCTATATCGAAGACTTTCCCGTCGAGCGGATGATGCGCGACGCGAAGATCACCCAGCTGTACGAGGGGACCCAGCAGATCCAGCGGCTCGTGGTCGCCCGATCGCTGCTCGCCCGGTCCTGATCCGTCAGGATCGGCACGAAGCCTGCATCCCGGCAGCTGGCCAAGCGGAGAACATGTTGCGGATCGTCGTCCTCGTAAAGCCCGTGCCGGACACGACCGGCCAGGAGCGGCTGGGTCCGGACCTGCGTGTCGACCGGGTCGGCGTGCCGGTGGTGGTCAACGCCAACGATGAGTACGCCCTCGAGGCGGCCCTGAAGCTCGTCGAGGCGGCCGGCGAGGGCGAGGTGGTCCTGCTGACGATGGCCCCGGCCGGCGCGCCCGAGACGCTCCGCAAGGCGCTCGCGATGGGCGCCCACCGGGCGGTCCTGGTGACCGACCCGCTCCTCGGCGGGTCCGACACGCTGACCACGGTGCGGGTCCTGTCCGCCGCCCTCAGGAAGCTCGACTACGACCTGGTCCTGGCGGGCGCTGACACCTCGGACGGCGGCGGCGGCATCGTCGCGGCCGGCATCGCGGTCACGATCGGCCTGCCGTATCTCTCCTACGCCGCCAAGATCGAACCGTCGGCCAAGGAGGTGGTGGTCCATCGCCTGAGCGCCGTTGGCTACGACCGGCTCGAGGCGGCCCTGCCGGCCCTGGTCGTCGCCACCCAGGCCCTCGGCGAGCCCCGCTACCCATCGCTCAAGGGGATCATGGCCGCTCGCTCGAAGGAGATCCTGACCTGGTCCCTGGCCGACCTTGAGCTCGGTGATGAGCCGGTCGGCGGGGCCGTGGCGACCACCGCAGTCGTGGCGACGCGGACGCCCCCGCCCCGGGCCGCGACCCGGGTGGTCCGCGGGCCGGCCGCCGACGCCGCCGCCGAGGTCGTCGCGTTCCTGGCCGAGCGCCGGGTCATCTGATGGTGCTCATCTGATGGCCGGCCCGGTCTGGGTCGTCGGCGAGGTCGCCGATGGCCACCTGGCCCGGATCGGCACCGAGCTCGCGACCCTCGGGCGGGACCTGGCCGGGTCGGCCGGCTCGGAAGCCGTCGGGATCGTCATCTCGGACAAGCCCAGTGCGGCCGCGAACGAGCTCGCGGCGTACCTGCCCAGCACGATCGCGATCAGCGCTGCCGAGACGGCCGGGCGGGCCGCTGCCGGCGTGATCGCCGAGGCGCTCGCGGCCCTGGCCCGGACCGAGGCGCCCAGCTACATCCTGGTCGGGGCCACGCCCGACGGGCGCGATATCGCCGGGATCCTCTCGGCCCTGCTGGGCTGGGGTGTCCTGGTCAATGCGACGGCCGTGACCTGGGCAGACGGCGGCCCACTCGTCGAGATGAGCACGTTCGGCGGTCGCCTGATCACGACCAGCCGGTTCACGGGCGATCACGGGATCATGACGTTGCGCCCGAATGCCGTGACGGCCGAGCCGCTGCCGAGCCCGGGCAAGGTGACAAAGCAGAGCGCCGGCGCGCCGGCATTGGCCAGCGTCACGGTGACCGACCGGGTCAGCCAGGCCGGGGCGGTTGCCTCGATCGAAGAGGCCCGGGTGATCGTCTCGGGCGGAAGGGGCGTCGCCGGGCCGGATGGATTCGCCACCGTCCAGGCCCTCGCCGACGCGCTGGGCGGTGCCGTTGGGGCTACCCGAGCGGCGGTGGATGCCGGCTGGATCTCCTATAGCCATCAGATCGGGCAGACCGGCAAGATCGTGAAGCCGGCCCTCTACGTGGCCCTGGGGATCTCCGGCGCCATCCAGCACAAGGTGGGCATGCAGACGGCTGAGACGATCGTGGCGATCAACCGGGACCCCGACGCGCCGATCGCGGACTTCGCCGACCTGGTCGTGGTGGGCGACCTGTTCGAGGTCGTCCCGGCGATCATCGCCGCGCTCGCGGACGCCCGATCGCGGGCGAGCTGAGGCGCCGATGCCGCCCTGGCTTTCGCTCGCCCTGCCGATCGTTGCCTTCGTCCTGCTCGTCCTGGTCTTCGCGCTGGTGCTCCGCCGGACCGGTCGAATCGTCAGCCTGACCCGCGAAAGCGATCGCTTCCGGCGCTCGGTCGAGGACCTTTCCGGGCGGATCGACACCTCGCTGGGCGGGGTGATCGACCGGATCGACGCCGTGCGCCGGCACCAGGTCCCGCCCGACTCGATCAACGACAACCTGTCCGCGGCCCGCGACGCGGTCGAGCGCTACGAGGCCGAAGCGGGCAAGCTCCACGGCCCGGTGCCGGCGGACGACGTCCGCTCGGCCCTCCTCTTCGAGCTCGAGCGGGCCGGCCGGGCGCTCGAGATGGTGGCCCACGGCTGCGAGCTCCTGGCGACCACCCGCAGCGGCTATCGCGAGCTCGAGGCCCAGACCGCCGTCAAGCGCGGCTACCTCAATGCCCTCCATGCTCGCGAGGCGATCGCCCGCCACGCCGACGACCTGGCCTCGGGCCGGACGATGACCGAGCGACGCTGGCTGTCGAGCCGCCTGAACGACTGAGCCGGCGGCCGGCACCCTTGCGGCGCCACCCGGAACTACCCCGGAACCACCGTATCTGGTGGTATCGTTAGGCCAGTACCACAAGCCGTTGTGGCCACAGCATGGTGAAGGATGCGCTGTCCACAGTGTGGCGACCGCGAGACGCGGGTCGTCGACTCCCGGGATCTTGACGATGCCGCCACGATCCGTCGGCGCCGCGAGTGCGCGGCCTGCAGCATGCGGTTCACCACCTACGAGCGGGTCGAGGCCGCCCGCCTGATCATCGTGAAGCGCGACGGCAGCCGCCAGGAGTTCGATCGCGACAAGCTCGCCAGCGGCCTGCGCAAGGCCCTGACCCGGCGACCCGTCGACGCCCACGCCGCCGAGCAGGCGGCCGACGCCATCGAGCTCGAGCTGCGATCGGCGGGCGTCACCGAGGTTCCCTCGCAGCGGATCGGGACGCTGGCGATGGAGGCCCTCCGCCAGATCGACCAGATCGCCTACATCCGCTTTGCCAGCGTCTACCAGTCGTTCGAGGACCTCGCCGATCTCAAGCGCGAGGTCGACAGCCTGTACGCCACGCGGGACGACGGCAGCATCGCGCGATGAGCGTCCTGTCCGATCGGGACATCCGCGCGGCGATCACGGCCGGCGAGGTCCGGATCGACCCGTACGACGCCCGCGATCTCCAGCCCTCCTCGGTGGATCTCCACCTCGACCGGAGCTTCCGCGTCTTCCGCAACAACCGCTACGCGTTCATCGACGTGCGCGCCCCGCAGCCGGACCTGACCGAGCTCCTGCGGGTCGACGATGACGAGCCGTTCATCCTGCATCCCGGCGAGTTCGTCCTGGGCCAGACGGTCGAATGGGTGGAGCTGCCCAACGACCTGGTCGCCCGCCTCGAGGGCAAGAGCTCGCTGGGCCGGCTGGGGCTGCTGATCCATTCGACGGCCGGCTATGTCGACCCGGGCTGGAGGGGCAACCTCACCCTGGAGCTCTCGAACGTGGCCAATCTGCCGATCGCCCTGTACTACGGGATGCGCATCGGCCAGATCAGCTTCTTCCGGATGAGCTCGCCGGTCGACCGGCCGTACGGTTCGGCGGAGCTCGGCTCCAAGTACCAGGGCCAGTCGGAACCCACCGCGTCGGCCTTCCACCGTGATTTCGCCGAGACGAAGGCCCGCGACGGGGACAAGCCACGGGAATGAACGACGCGGTCGCCTGGTCGGCTGACCTCGGTGGCGGCTATCGGGTGGCGCTCATCCAGGCGGGCACGTTCTGGTCGGACGCGGGGGCCCTGTTCGGGCCGGTGCCCCGGATCCTGTGGGACCGGCTGGTGGCCGACGAGCTGACCGCCGACTGGCGGCTCGGCCAGGCGCTCAACTGCCTGCTGGTCGAGACGCCGGCCGGGCGGGTGCTGGTCGAGACCGGGATCGGCGAGCGGCTCAATGCCAAGACCCGCGAGATGCGCCAGTACAGCGGTGACCCGATCCTGCCGGCCCTCCGGGCGGCCGGCTTCGACCCGGCCAGCGTGGATGTGGTGGCGATGAGCCATCTCCATTTCGACCATGCCGGCGGTCTCCTCGACGAGACCGGCTCGCGCGCGTTTCCGCGGGCCGTGATCGTTGCCCAGCGCGCCGACTGTCTCTTATACACCTCTCCGCGCCCACGAGACGGACT
>JBEPUS010000179.1:0-5622 GCA_041691435.1 Chloroflexota bacterium | reverse complement strand
CCGCGGAACATCGTGGCGATCCAGTTGAACATCTTGACCCCGGTCGGGATCGCGATCAGGAAGGTCATGAAGCTGAAGAACGGCAGGTAGACCGCCCCGGTGGTGAACATGTGGTGGGCCCAGACCGAGAAGCCCAGGGCGCCGATGGCGGCCGTCGCGAAGACGAACGCCTTGTAGCCGAAGAGCGGTTTGCGGCTGAACACCGGCAGCACCTCGCTGACGATGCCCATGGCCGGCAGGACCATGATGTAGACCGCCGGGTGCGAGTAGAACCAGAACGTGTTCTGCCACAGGATCGCGTTGCCGCCGTTGGCCGGGTCGAAGAAGTGGCCACCCAGGTTGCGATCGATGAACAGCATGATCAGGGCGCTGGTCAGGACCGGGGTCGCCATGAGCACCAGGATGCTGGTGACCAGCATCGTCCAGACCATGATCGGCATCCGCAGGAGGGTCATCCCGGGCGCTCGCATCTTGAAGATCGTGACGATGAAGTTGATCGAGCCGAGGATCGAGCTGGTCCCGATCAACACGAGGGCCACGATCCACAGGTCGGTCCCGATCCCCTCGTACTTGGCCTGGGCGAGCGGGCTGTACTCCGTCCAGCCCGCCGCAGCTGCCCCACCGCCCGTCGCGAAGCCCGAGAGCATCACGATGGCCGCCAGGGGCAGCAACCAGAACGAGAAGGCATTGATCCGGGGGAAGGCCATGTCCGGGGCGCCGATCATCAACGGCACGATGTAGTTGCCGAAGCCGGCGAGGACCGGGATGACGAACAGGAAGAGCATCAGCGAGGCGTGGATCGTGAACGCCTGGTTGTATTGGGCGTCGGTCAGGAATTGCAGGCCCGGCTGGGCCAGCTCGACCCGCACGACGAGCGCGAAGAGCCCCCCGATCAGGAACATGAGGATCGAGTTGGCCAGGTACAGGATCCCGATCTTCTTGTGGTCCGTGGTGGTCAGCCAGTCATACAGGCCGCTCCGGTAGCCCGCTGTGGTCCGCAGGGTGGTGGTCGCCATCGAAGCTCCTTAGTGAACCGTGAGCGTGCCGGTCATCTGCGGATGGACGGAGCAGGCAAAGGTATAGGTGCCGGCGGGCAGGGCGGGGATCGGGTACTGGCGGGTGTCCGGGCCGCTGAAGATCTCACCCTTGAAGACCTGCTGTCCGGTACTGTCGGTGATCGCCACGTTGTGGGTCACGCCGGCGTCGTTGTTCGTGAACTTCAGGATCCAGGGTTGACCGGCCGGCGCCGTCAGCGTGGTCTGGTCGAAGCTGATGTTCTGGGCGGCGAGCGCCACCGTCGTCTCGGGGGCGCCACCTGGAGCAGAGCTCGGCGGGCCGCCGCTCGTCCCTGGCTGCGGCACCGGCGATGCCGGCTGGCCGGCGATCTGGCCCTTGAGCCAGGTGTCGAAGTCGGCCGGGCTGAGAGCTTTCACGGTAAACAGCATCGTGCTATGGAACGTGCCGCAGAACTCGGCGCACTGGCCCCGGAAGGTCTGGTTAACGTCGGCCGGGTCGATCGTAAAGTCGAAGTTGTTCTCGCGGCCCGGCACGACGTCGCGCTTGAACAGGAACTTGGGGACGTAGAAGGCGTGGATCACGTCCTTCGAGCGCAGGATCACGTGGACGTCGACCCCCACCGGCAGGTCCAGCTCGGGGGCCTGCTGGGTGTACTGGACGGTCTGGCCGTCCGGCGCCAGGTAGTCGAACTGCCATTGGAATTGGGCTGCGACCGCCCTCACCGTCAGGGTTGGATTGGGTGAGACCGCATCGACCTGGTTGAGCGTCTGCCACGAGAAGACGAACATGACCACGACGAGGATCGTCGGGACGATCGTCCAGACCACCTCGAGGACGCTGTTGCCGTGGATCTGGGGTGGCAGCTCCGTGTCGTTCGGCTTGCGTTTGTAGCGCAGGACCGCAAAGACGATCAACCCTTCGACGAGGAAGAAGATCACCACCGCGATGATGAACACGAAGTCGTACAGCTCGCGCGTGTCCTGGCCCTGGGCCGTGACTGCGGCGGGCGGCTCGAGGGCGGCGCATCCGGCCAGCAGCAGGGCCACGGCGACGAGAGCAGCCAGGCTCTTCGCGGGACGTGGCAGCCGGGGCCTGGGGATCGACATCAGGATGATTTCCTCGACCTGGTATCGCGTGCAGAGGCACTCATGGTGTCGCCGGCACGCCCCACGCTGTGGCTCGCGCCTGCCGAAAATCGCCGAGGCCATGATACCCGCGTGAGCGTACCCGCGCCGATCCCTCCCAGCCTCGATCCGGTGCAGAATTCGGAGCCATGATCAAACTCAGGCAGCTGCCGCCGGTGTCAGCAGCGACGCGCGGCGGAAGCGCCGAGCGCACGGTGCCCAGCCTGCGTCTCATCGCCGCCGCCGTCCTTGGTCTGGCCTGGCTCCTGGCGGCCGTCCCGGTCGCTGCCCACAGCGGCAGCCCGCCACCGGCCCCGGCCTTCCCGGCGTTCCTCCTGCTGTGGTCGTTCGACCCGACGATCGCACTGCCACTGGCGCTCGCTGCCGCGGGCTACCTGTGGGCCGTCCGCTCGGTGGACGCGGCCCATCCCAACAGCCACGTGCCCCGTCGCCGGATCGTGGCCTGGCTGGCCGGCCTGATCGTCATCGAGATCGCCCTGCAATCGCCGATCGAGGCCTACGACACCACCCTGTTCAGCGACCATATGGTCCAGCACGTCCTGCTGACGATCGTCGCCGCGCCACTGCTGGCGCTCGGTGCCCCGATCACCCTGCTCCTGCGCGTTGCCCGGCCCGAGACCCGCAGGCGCTGGATCCTGCCGGTCCTTCATTCGCGGGTCACCCGGGCCATCTCGTTTCCCGTGGTGACCTGGATCCTGTTTGCCGGCTACATGTGGCTGGCCCACTTCTCGCCGCTCTTTGAGTGGTCGCTCGAGAATCCGGTGATCCACGAGCTCGAGCATGTCGGCTTCCTGGGGACCGCGCTTCTCTTCTGGTGGCCGGCAGTGGCGGCCGACCCCAGCCCGTGGCGGATGCGCCACCCCACGCGCCTCGTCTACATGTTCCTGCAGATGCCCCAGAACACCTTCCTCGGGCTGACCCTGTACAGCGCCACGGTGCCGCTCTATCCCTACTACCTGGACCTGGCCCGAAGCTGGGGACCCAGCGTCCTCGACGACCAGCAGATTGCCGGCGGGATCATGTGGATCAGCGGCGACGTGGTCTTCATGACGGCGATCATGCTGATCCTGCGCGGCCTGCTGAAGCACGAGGAGCGCGAAGCGAAGGCCAACGATGCCCGGATCGCACCGGAGCTGGCGGCCATCCGCGAACGCGAGAAGCGGCTGGCCGAGCGCCTGGCGGGCGAGCGGGGCGGGGGAAGCGGGGCGCTCTAGGTCCCTAAGCCCCGGCCAGCAGCTCACGGTAACGGGCTGGATCGACGTTTCCGCCGCTGACCACTGCGACCCGTGATCCGGCCAGGCCGGCCAGGCCGGCTTCAGCGGCCCGGAAGCGCAGCCCGGCAATCGCCAGGGCCCCGGAGGGTTCGACGATCAGCCGGCATTCGTCTGCCGCAAGCCGGACCGCGGCCACGATTTCGTCCTCGCTGACAGTGACGATGTCATCGAGGTAAGCGAGCAGGTGGGCCAGGTTCCGGCGCCCGATCGCCTGGGTTCGCGTGCCGTCGGCGATTGTCCGTCCGACCTGGTCCGCCGGCCAGGCCACGATCTTGCCGGCCCGGAAGGAATCTCGGGCGTCCGCGGCCAGCTCCGGCTCGACGCCGACGACGCGCGCGCCCGGCCGGAGCGCCTTGACCGCGGTGGCCACCCCGGCCGCCAGGCCACCACCGCCGACCGGCACGAGGACCGCCGCCAGGTCCGCCAGGTCCTCGGCGATCTCCAGCCCGCAGGTGCCCTGGCCGGCGATGATCCGATCGTCGTCGAAGGGCGGGATGATCGACAAGCCGCGCTCCTGGGCAATCCGTTCTGCGACCAGCCGGCGCTCTTCGCTGGCCGGCCCGACGATCACCACTTCGGCCCCATCCGCGGCCACCCGGCTGCGCTTGATCTCTGGCGCGTCCGAGGGCATGACGATGACCGCCGGCACGCCAAAGAGGCGGGCCGCCCGGGCAACGCCCTGGGCATGGTTGCCACTCGAGTAGGTGATCACGCCGCGAGCCCGAACCGCCGCCTCGAGGCCGGCGATCGCGACGTAGGCGCCGCGGATCTTGAACGCGCCGATGGGCTGGAGCGATTCCGCCTTCAGGAACTCGTGCCGCCCGGGCGCCCCGAAGGCGAGCAGCGGCGTACGCAGGGCCACGCCGGCCAGCGTCAGGGCGGCAGCCCGGATCTGGGCGAGGTCGACGAGCGCGGCCTCGGCCGGCCGCGCCTCGGGCTCGATCGCGTCCGTGGCCATCAGCGACCGTCCTTCTCGAGCTGCTGGCAGCGGATGCAGAAGGCAGCCCAGGGCAGGACTTCGAGGCGCTCGTCGGGGATCGATGCGGCGCAGCGCAGGCACCGGCCGAACGTGTCGTCGTCGAGCCGGGTGAGGGCCGCCGCCACCAGCTCGAGCCCCTTGCCCGACTTGTCGCGCAGGGCCAGGTCGCGCTGCTGGGCAAAGACCTCGCTTGCCGCCGCGGCCTGCGAGCCGTAGGTCATCTGGCTGGGCGTCTCGGGTGGCTCCGAGAGGTCACTGGTCAGCCGCCGGCGCGCCTCCTCGAGGGTCACCCGGGCCGCAGCGAGTTGGCTGGCGTTCATCGTCCCAGCGTAACGGGCATGGCCCGCGATGTCGGCCTCCGTGCTCGGGGTGGCCTGGCCTGAATCCCGGGTGGTGCAACCGGGCTGGCTGGTCGGGCCCGGATAAGTCGGCGGTAAGGGGCGATCGCGAGACTTCGGCGATCGGGCACACCAAAGGGGGATGAAGGACAGTCAAGGAGCCCTCGTATGCGTCGCGCCCAACTCCGCCTGCGACAGATGACCGGCATGGCCGCCGTTGCCCTGCTCTTGGCGCTTGCTGCCGCCAGCGCCATGCCCCGCCAGCACGTGCTCCACGCCGTCGCCCGGGCGGCCGCCCAGGACGCTGGCATCCAGCGCCTGCCCGGGGGCCGGCGCTGGTACTGAGCGCGGCCTCAGCGCCCGGCCACACCCGTCGTGTCCGAGCTGAGGCGCTGCGCCAGGTAGACGGGGATCGTCGAGAGGAGGATCAGGAAAAGAGCCACCACGTTGACCACCGGCAGCTGGTGGGCGCGCACGATCTCGCCGAAGATCCACAGCGGGATCGTCTTCTGCGTGCCGGCCGTGAACGTCGTCACGATGACCTCGTCGAACGACAGGGCAAACGCCAGCAGGCCACCTGCGACGAGCGCCGTGCGGATCATCGGAAAGGTCACGTAGCGGAAGGTCTGGAGCGTGTCGGCGCCGAGATCCATCGAGGCCTCCTCGATCGATCTCGACGTCCGGCGCAACCGGGCGATCACGTTGTTGAAGACCACCACGATGCAGAACGTCGCGTGGCCCAGGACGATCGTGAACGTGGTGAAGCCGATGCCCGAGGCGTTGATCGTGGCGTTCAGAGCCATGCCCGTGACGATCCCCGGCAGGGCGATCGGCAGGACCAGCAGGAAGGAGATCGTGCCCCGGCCAAA
>JBEPUS010000178.1:0-5626 GCA_041691435.1 Chloroflexota bacterium | reverse complement strand
CCCGCGCCGCAGCAGAACGAGTTCTTGCCGTTGCGCTCCATCTCGCGCAGCTCCATCCCGGCCACCGAGCCGAGGACATCGCGGGGCGCCGCGACCACGTTGTTGTAGCGGGCCATGTAGCAGCTGTCGTGGAACGTGACCGCTCGAGCGGGGTTGCCCGCCGGATCGGCGTCAGCGGTGCGCAGCCGGCCCGAGGCCAGCAGCCCCTGGAGGTAGACGCTGTGGTGGACGATGCTGAACGACCCACCCAGCTGGCCGTACTCGTTGGCGATCGTGTTGAAGCAATGCGGGCAGGCGGTGACGATCGTGCGCTCAGCCATCCCGTAGCGGTTGAGCGTCTCGATATTGCCGCCGGCCAGGATCTGGTAGACGTACTCGTTGCCCATCCGGCGGGCCGGATCGCCCGTGCACGATTCTTCCTGGCCGAGGATCGCGAAGCTGACCCCCGCGGCCTGGAGGCAACGGGCGAACGCGCGGGCCACCTTGCGGTTGCGCTCGTCGAACGCGGCGGCGCAGCCGACCCAGTAGAGGACCTCGACCTCGCCCAGCCGCCCGGCCGCCGCGAGATCGGCGACCGTCGGCACCTCGAAGTCGAGACCCTTCGTCCAATCGGTCCGGGTCGCCCGCGGCTGGCCCCACGGGTTGCCGGCCGTCTCCATGTTCCGGAATGCGCCAGTCAGCTCGCTCGGGAAGCGCGAATCCTCGAGGACCAGGTTGCGCCGGAAGCCGACGATCTTGTCGACGTGCTCGATGAGCACCGGGCAGGCCTCGACGCAGGCGCCACACGTCACGCAGTCCCAGACCGCGTCATACGGGATCGCGTCGTCGACGATCACCGTCTTCAAGAGGGCCGGGCTGGGGGTGGTGTCGTCGAGACCCGCCTGGGCCCGGATGATCGGCGAGTTCGGGATCAGGTCGAGCCCGTGCTCCGCGTCGACCGCCATGTGCCGCAGGCCCATGATCATCTCGCGCGGGTTGAGCGGCTTGCCGGTCATGTTCGCGGGGCAGGCATCCGTGCACCGGCCGCATTCGGTGCAGGTGAACCCGTCGAGGAGGTCCTTCCAGCCCAGGTCCTGGAGGGTGCGCAGTCCGAACGACGCGTCCTCGGCCTCGAGGTCCATCGCCGGCAGCTCGCCGCGCGGCGCCAGCTTGCGGAAGTAGACGTTGAAGAACACCGTCGCGATGTGGAGGTGCTTGCTGAATGGCAGGTAGGCCAGGAACGCCGCCACGATCGCGATGTGCGCCCACCACAGGACGGTGAAGGCCGCGGAGAGCAGGTCCGGCGCGAGGCTGGCGAGCGGCACGGCCAGCGCATTCGCCACGAAGGCGCCAGAGATCGTGCCGTAGCGCGCGACCTCGAAGGCCTGGGCCAGCAGCTCGGTAGCAATGACTCCGCCGATCAGCACGAGGATGATCAGCGCGCCGCGGGTGAACGCCAGGCGGTGCGGCCGCGTGATCAGCCGGCGAACGAAGGCGTAGCCGACCGCCACCAGGACGAGGAGCGCGACCGTGTTCTGCATGACCGCGACGGCGGTCCACAGTGCGCCGCCGGCGGGGATTTCGACCACGGCCTGGATCGCCCCGGCGGTGACGATGTTGGCCGTGCCGATCGTCAGCAGGACGAAGCCCCAGAAGATCGTGAAGTGCATGATCCCGGCGCGCCGGTCCTTGAACATCTTGGTCTGGAGGAGCGTGTAGCGGACGATCCCGCCGATGCGCCGGGGAACGTCGGCGAACGGGCTGGGTCCCGTCGCCCGGACGGCGGCGAAGATCCTCAGGTGGCGGGCCATGACCAGGGCGAAGAAGGCCACCGATCCCCAGAACAGCGGGAAGACCAGGAGATAGCCCGGGACGTGGCTGAAGATGTCCTCGAAGCCGCTCACCGGCCGGGTGCCTCGGCATGCTCGAATGGACCGGCGAGCGTCTCCAGCGCGTGGGGCAGGACGGCCACGATCGCCTCGAGGCTCTCCGCGGCGCCGCGCGGGCTGCCCGGCAGGTTCACGATCAGGGTTCGGCCGCGGACGCCCACGACGGCCCGCGAGAGGCTGGCGAGCGGCGTCGAGCGACGGCCCTCGGCGCGCATCGCCTCGGCCAGGCCGGGGACCTCGTAGTCGATGACAGCAAGGGTCGCCTGGGGCGTCACGTCCCGCGGCGTCAGGCCGGTGCCGCCGGTCGTCACGATCAGCTGATGGCCGCCGGCGCCCTCGATCAGGGCCTCCTCGATAAGCCACTGCTCGTCGGCCACGACCCTGCGCACGACCACGAACTCGAGGGCCTCGAGGCGCTCGGCGACCAGCCGGCCGGAGGTGTCGTCGCGGGTCCCATCGGCGGTCCCATCGCTCGCAGTCAGGACGAGCGCCGAGCGGCTGGTCACGCGCCCTCCTACTTCCTGATCCGCCCCGGGCATCGGTCGCCGGGCCGGCGACCCGGCCCGCCCGGCGCCGGTTCGGCAGCCGGGCTGCGGACCCAGTCGCCGCTCTTGCCGCCCGTCTTCGAGAGCAGCCGGATCGAACGGATCTCGACGCCCCGCTCGACGCCCTTGACCATATCGTAGACGGTCAGGGCGGCCACGGACGCCGCCGTCAGGGCCTCCATCTCGACACCGGTCGGCCCGGTCGTTGCCGCCTCGGCCCGGATCCGCAGGACACCCAGGGCACGGTCGGGCACCACCTGGACGAGCAGGTCGGTGAGGGCCAGCGGATGGCACAGCGGGATCAGGTCGGACGTCCGCTTCGCGCCCATCACGCCGGCCAGCTCGGCCACGGTCAGCACATCGCCCTTCGCTGCGCGCCCGTCGATCACGAGGCTGAGTGTCTCCTGGCTCAGGGCGACCTGGGCCTCGGCGACCGCCCGCCGCGCCGTCGCCGGTTTGGCGCTGATGTCGACCATTCGCGGCCGGCCGGCACGATCGACGTGGGTCAGGCGGCGCCGCTCGGTGCGGAGCGGCGGTTTGCGGTCCATGGCGGTTCTCCGGTTAGGGGCCTGATTCAGAGGGCAGGATCAACGGTCGAGCCACAGGACCTCGACCTCGGTTCCGGCGGGGACCTCGCCGAAGGCCTCGGGCACGATCGCGAGGGCATCGGCCGATGCCAGCGTACTCAGGACGTGGCTCCCCTGCCCCGCGGGCGACCGCGAGCCCGAGAGGCGCAGGCGGAGGCGGCCGTCCGTATCGCGGCTCGGCGTCCCGTTCGGCCGTCGTTCAACGTCCACCCGCAGGTAGGCTCGCCGGCCCCGGCTCTTTGTGACCTGGTCGAGCAGCACACCGGGCTCCGTCGGCCGGAGCAGGTCGTGGTACCCGGCGAGCCGGCGCAGCGCGGGCCGGACGAAGATCTCGAACGTCACGAAGCTCGACACCGGGTTGCCCGGCAGCCCGAAGAGGAGCACCGGCCGGCCATCGTCCCGCCGGGCGGTCCCGAACGCGAACGGCTTGCCCGGCTGGAGCGCCACCCGCCACAGGCTGACGCTGCCGACGGCATCGAAGCCGGCCCGGACCACGTCGTACGGACCCACCGAGACCCCGCCGCTGACGATCACCATGTCGGCATCGGCGACACCCCGGCGGAGGTGCTCCACCACGTCGTCCAGCCGATCCCTGGCGATCCCGAGATTGAGCACCTCGGCACCGGCTGCGGCGGCCAGCGCACGCAGGCCCGGACCGTTCGCGTCGGGGATGCCGCTGGGTCCCAGCTCGATCCCCGGCGGCCGAACCTCGTCCCCGGTCGCCAGGATCCCGACGATCGGCCGGCGATGGACGGATACGTCGTTCACGCCGGCGCCGGCCACGAGGCCGATCGCCGCGGGGCCGAGCCGGGCACCAGGCTCCAGGACCACCGTGCCGCTGGCCAGGTCGCTGCCGCGCCGGCGGATCGACGCGCCGGCATCGACGGGTGCATGAATGGCGACCGCGGCCGGGATACCCGCCGTTGCCTGCCGCCCGCGTGAGCCGGCGGGGCTGCCGTCGGCGTTGAGGGCCGTGGTCAGCTCCACCTGGACCACGGCATCGGCGCCGGCCGGCAGCGGCGCACCGGTCGCGATCCGGATCGCCGTTCCAGGCTCCTCGAGCGTTACGGAGGCGCCACCCGCCGCAGCCTCGCCGGCCAGGCGCAGGATAATCGGCGCCTCTTCGCTCGCGCCGGCCACGTACGCGGCCCGAACCGCGTAGCCGTCCATCGCGCTGTTGTCCCACGGCGGCAGGTCGGTGCTCGCCATGACTTGGGCAGCAGCCACCCGGCCCAGGGCCTGCTCAACGGGCACGCGCTCGGCGGGCAGGGCGCCCTCGATCGAGTCGAGGACCCGTGCCCGGGCAATCTCGACCGGCAGCATCGGGCCTTCCGGTTCGGGAGCGACGTCCGCGGGCCGGCTCATGCAGCGGCCTCCATCGGCGGCGCAGCCCGGCCCCGGGCGACGAACGCGAAGGCCCCGCACAGGGCGACGATCACGACGCCCAGGAGAAGCGACGTCTCGAACCAGAACTCGTCGGGAAACAGCTGGATGAGCTTCGAGGTGGCATCGAAGTCGAACGAGCCCGGCGGAAAGAAGAGCTCGTGGAACGTCTCGAAGACGGCGTCAAATGCGACAGCGGCGATGACCCCCAGGACGACCACGATGATCGCGAGCAGGCCCGCACCGTCGCGCACGGCTCGCCTGAACCAGGCGCTGCCGCGGGCCAGGATGCCGATGCCCGCGAAGATCAGGATGGCCAGGAACGCGATCGCGCCAAAGCCGAAGAAGACGCTCCGGACGTCGGCCATGTGGGCCCGTTCGCGGACGCCCAGGACCTCCTCGCCGGCGACCGTGACAGCGAACGCCGGTGGGCCAAAGGCCAGGTCGTGGAGGATCGAGTTGGTGACGTCATGGACGGTGGCCGGGTCGTAGCCCGTGAGCGCAGCGGCGCCGGTCCGGTCCTGCTCGAAGCCCACCCAGACCGGGTTCAGGAAGACCAGGATCGCGAGGGCCACGATCGTGATCATCGTGCACAGGCCGGCGAGGACCCCGAGCAGCGTCCGGGCAGGTCCGGGGTTCACGACCCCATCGTACCGCTGGTGCCTGGGAGCAAGGCCCGGGCTACTCGTCCTCGAGCGTCCGGGCCTGGTCCCACCAGCCCTCGGCACGCAGGTCGTCCACTGGCTCCATGCGGAGCTGCAGCGCGGGACGCACGAGGCGGCTCTTGAAGCCTTCCAGGTCGAGGTCGACGATTCCCTTCAGGCCGCGGATCCCGGCCTGGATCATGAGCTGATGCTCGGCCGGGCCAAAGCTGGCGAGGTTGAGCATCAAGGCCTCGTCCCGCCAGGTCGCGACGTCGTTGATGGTGGCGCCGAGGTGGTCGGCGAGGGTCTGCCGGCGCGTGGGCGTCTCGGAGACCTCGAGCAGGATCCCCGTGGTGAACACGCCCTGCTTCTCGAGGCGATCCAGGTACACGGGCTCGATCCGGGTCAGCTCGTCGATCGGCGGCACGGCGGGGGTCAACCTCCTTGGTCAGTTGGTCTCGGGCGAGTATCGCCGATTCGACCGGCTCTCGGGCCGCGGCGCCGGTTGTCAGATTCGTCAGGCAAAACTCGGCCGCCTCCCCTACCCTGTGCGTGGCCCTGGGCGCGGGTGTGCTGGCCTCGCGGCTGGCCGGCCACGA
>JBEPUS010000177.1:0-5667 GCA_041691435.1 Chloroflexota bacterium | reverse complement strand
ATAAGAGACAGGGGTGCCGAGCGCCGAGCGGGCGAGGGTGCCGAGCGCCGAGCGGGCGAGGGCGCTCACGGCGCTGCAGAGCGCGTGGTCACGTCGGCTCGCGCTTCGTCGGGCTCACCCAGAGGATCCCGTCACCGGGCCAGCGCAGCGAGGCATCGGCGAGTGCGCGTTTGAGCGCGGTGGTCGGCACGGGGAAGGCGGTGCCGATGAGCTTTGGATGTGGCCCGGTCACCGAGCGATTGCGATGGGTCCTCGGCAGGACCAGGACGACATGGATCGACCGACGCACTGGGCCTGTATCCGAGGATCCCGCAATGGCCTGGCGCTTGGAGTGCAGCTCACGAATGATCTCCTCGATGCTCGAGAGGCGCGTCTCGACCTCGATTAGCACAAGGTCCTCGGGTCCGCGGAGCATCAGGTCGACCGACCGCCGGCCGGCTCCGGGGATCGCGGCCTCGACGCCTGGTCGCCAGCGTCGGTCCGTGATCTCGAGGAGACGCTCGACGATCCACGCTTGGGCCGCGTCGCGGATCAGTGGGCTGGAACCGGCATAGGCCGTCAAGCGAAGGTCGGCGCCAAGGATCGTGGCAACCCTGAAGCGCGTTCGGAGCACGATCGTCGGATCCCCCTGTTCGAGGCGGCTGATCACGGACCGAGCAACGCCGACCTCGATTGCGACCGCCGCCTGGCTGATTCCGGCGCGAACTCGCAGCGCCTGAAGCTCTTCGGCCGCGCGTAGCGACTGGCGCCGGAGCATCCGCTCGGCCTCCCGAGCGGCGTTTCGATTGAGCGGCACGTGGCAATGACAGCACGCGGCCCTCGACTCGCGCTTATTCGGGCCGCGAGTCAAGCTCATTCGGGACCGAGACGGCTCGATCGGCCTGTGCCCGCATTCGGCCGACGCCGGGCAGTCGGTCTTTCTGACAGTCCAAATCCCGGGTAATCGCCACGCGTCGGCGCGACGCGGCACAGACTCCCACAGGTTTGTGCCCTGGCACGCTCACGCCGGGGAGATCCGGCATGAACTCGAGCTGTGCCCGGCCAGCACCGGCCGTGGCGATGCTCGCCAGGCCCGCCTACCCCGGTTTTGTACTGCCTGGGAGACGGTTTGCTGCCGGAGAGATCTCGAGCCCCTCCTGGGCATAGGCGATGATCGCCGCGCGGTCCATCAGCCGTCCGGCCTCGTACGCCAGCCTGAAGACGTCGGGGTCCAGACGTGGTCGGGCTTCGTCGGCGGCGGTCGGCAGCCCGAGCATGTCGACCTGGGCGATGGCCACCCGGGAAGACTCGGTCAGCGCATCGAGGGCGCCGGCAATCGTGGCTGCCCGCTCGGGATGGCCGCCATTGGCCTCGATCAGGGCGGCGCTGGCCAGGGCCGATGCGACGCTGGTCAACGTGCCGTGCTCGTCGGCCAGCGGGAGGGACTCGCGCATCGAGGCGCGCGCCTCCTCGAGGTGGCCGGCCAGGGCCTGGAAGGTCGCCAGGAGGCTCAGGTCTTCGCCGACCCGCACGAGGTGGCCGCGCGCGCGCTGGTCGGCCACCGTGCGCTTGACGAGCTCCTCGCCGCGGACCAGCTCGCCGGCCCGCAGCAGCGCGGGAACAAGCCCTTCCCGGGTGTTGATCACGCCGTCCCGGTCGCCGATCGATTCATATAGCTCAAGGGCTGCCTGGTGGTGTCCCTCCTGGGCCGGGAAGTCGCCCCGGATCATCGCCGTGAAACCAAGGTTGTAGTGGCTTTCCGCGATCCCGGCGACGTCGCCCAGCGCCTCGTTGATCGCGAGCGCCTCGGTCCAACGGGCCGTGGCAGCCTCGAAATCGCCGAGCCAGTAGGCGATCCCGCCTGCACCGTTCAGGCCGATTGCCCGGTCGCGCGAGGCACCGGCGGCGGCAGGCTGGCGCAGGAGATCCTCCATCGCCGTCCGTCCCTCGCCGAGGTGGCTGCCGTGGTACCAGAAGCGCCAGGCCCAGCCCATGATCTGCAGTCCGGCGCTGGGCTCGCCCGAATCGATGGACCAGTGGACGGCCGCGCGGAGGTTGTCGTGGTCGGCCTCGAGCCGATCGACTGAGCGCATGACTTCCTGGCCGGCCAGGGGCCCGACCATGTGCTCGGCCAGCGCGGCGAAATAGGTCGCGTGCCGGCGGGCCAGCTCGCCCTGCTCGCCGGCGGCAACGAGACGCTCGAGGGCGAAGTCGCGAATCGTGGCCAGGTACCGGAAGCGCGGCTCGTCGCCGATCCCCGGTTCGGTCCGGACGAGGCTCTTGTCGGCGAGCGATGCCAGCACGTCGAGGATCTCGAGGCGCTCGGGCTCGAGATCGCGCCCCAGGTCGCAGACCGCCTCAGCCGCCTCCAGCGACCAGCTGCCGACGAAGATCGCGGCGCGGCGGAAGATCGCCTGCTCGGCCGGCGCCAGAAGGTCGAAGCTCCAGGCGATCGCCCCGCGCAGGGTGCGCTGGCGCTCAGGCACATCCCGCTCCGTGCTTGCCAGGAGCCCGAGGCTCGACCGCAGTCGATCGCGGATCGCCGCCGGCGAGAGAACCTTGACCCGGGCCGCCGCCAGCTCAATCGCCAGGGGCAGGCCGTCAAGGCTGGCGCAGATCGCAATGACAGCAGCAGCATTGTCCCGGTCGAGCGTGAAGGCCGGGAGGATCGCGCGGGCCCGGGCGACGAACAGCGCAATCGCCTCGGAGTCGGCCAGTCGCACGAGGTCCAGCGGACCCGCGTCCGGGCGGGGCAGGCTCAGGGGCGGGATCGGCAGCTCCTGCTCGCCGTGGAGGTGGAGCGTCTCGCGGCTCGTGACCAGGACGCGCAGCTGCTCGGCCGCCTCCAGCAGCCGGCCGACGAGCGGGGCGGCCGCCACGATCTGCTCGAAGTTGTCGAGGACCAGGAGCGCTCGGCGGGACGCGAGGTAGTCGCGCAGGAGGACCTCCGGGACCGCAGTGGGAGCCTGCTCGAGCCCAATCGCACCGACGATCGTGGCGGCCAGCAGCTCAGGGTCGATGATCGGCGCGAGTCGCACGAAATGGACCCCGTCCGGGAAGTCTTCGAGCAGGCTCGCGGCCGCGGCCAGCGAAAGACGTGTCTTGCCTGTGCCGCCGGGCCCGGTGAGGGTGACGAGTCGATTGGCACGCACGTTTGCCAGCACCTCGGCCACTTCGCGCTCGCGGCCGATGAAGCTCGTGAGATCGGACGGCAGGTTTGTCGGCGTCTCCAGGCTGCGCGGCGGGCGAGGGTCGTCCTCCAGGCCGGCGACCACGAGCCGGGCAAGGTCCTCGGGCTGGTCGAGATCCTTGAGCCGGTGGCGTCCGAGCGTGATGAGGGTCAGGCCGGCCGGCAGCCCAGGTTCAGCCAGGGAACGAGTGCTTGCCGAGATCAGCGTCTGGCCGCCGTTGGCGGCGGCCGCGATCCTGGCGGCGCGGTGGACGTCGAGCCCGACATAGCTGTCTCCGCCCAGCCGGCCCTCGCCCGTGTGCAGGCCCACCCGGACACGAAGGCCGTTCGCGCCGGCTTCGGCCGGCCAGGCCGCGGCGCGAATCGCGCGCTGGCCATTCGCAGCTGCCTGCAGCGCGTCCCCGGCGCTCGGAAACACGGCGAAGAAGCTGTCGCCCTCAGTCGAGATCTCGGTCCCACCGTGGATCGCGAAGGCAGCGCGCCAGATCGCCTGCTGGTCTTCCAGGACCGATCGCCAGCGATCCGTACCGAGGGCCTGGGCCAGGCGAGTTGAGCCCTCGATGTCGCTGAACAGGAAGGTGACCGTCCCAACCGGCAGCGTCCGTTCCACGCGCGGATGATCCTCCATTCGCTGACGGCTCGCGCACAATTCGCGGCTGCAGATTTCGCTCTTCGGCGGTCCTTCCGGAAGCGACAGGATTAGGATCCGGACATGACCGATGCGTGGGTCCGGAGTCCCGACCAGCAGGCGCTGATCGACGCCCAGGCGGTCGTCGATGCGCAGTCGCGGCCTGACATCGTCGTTCGCCGCTATCCCGGCGTCCCGCAGGCCGCAGTAGCCGATTTCAAGGCGGACGCTGCCCGGATGACCTCCGCGGGTTGGCAGCCGGTCAGCGTGGCCTATGCCACGGTCCCGCTGGACCGCGCCACGATACTCTCGCTGGGCGCCCTCTCAATCGCGGCACCACCGGGCGGCTCATTGTTCGCCACGTATCGCTACCTGCGACCCGGGTCGGATCCCGGCCCGGACGCGCCCGAACCGGAACAGGAGGGCGGGCCGATCGACGCCAACCCGGAGTCGACCGGCCCAGGTTGACGCCAGGTCGTCGAGATCGGCCCGGGTGATTGGTCGGACCTCGGTCAGCGCGAATCCCAGGCTGGCGTACGACGCCTCAACCTGAGCGAGGTCGATCCACCCGCGGCCCGAGCCCAGGGGTGGGTCGTGGTCGATGAGCGATGTACTGATCTCGAGCGTGCCTCCTGCCCTGACCAGGTTGGCGATCGTCGCGACCAGTGACGAACGGCCGAGGGCTCCTTCGAGGAGCGATCCCCACGGAAATCGAATGGTCACGAGGTCGGCGATCCCAGCGAGGCCGGCCGGCAGCAGCTCAACGCCGCTGAGGAGGAAGACTGTGTTCGGCCTTCCACCTCGGGCGGTCGATCGCGACGCGCGCCGGGACGAATCGGACATGACCTCGGCAACGGCGTCGACGCCGATGACCAGGGCGTCCGGGTCCCGGGCAGCTTCCAAGAGGACGGCCCGTCCGTCGCCCGTGCCCAGGTCGATCACGACCCGTCGATGTTGACGGGCCCGCTGGAGCAGTTAGCTGACGTCGATCTCGGTGAGCCGGCGCCCGGTCAACACGTGCATCCGCGCAGTATGCCAAAGGACGATCGAGGGATGGTGATTTCGATCGGCGGCCGATAGATTCCGGCGATGCGCGTCCGATCTCGATTCGTCGTCATCCTGGCTGCCGTGTCGTTCGTGCTCGGGGCTGCCGGCCCGCCGCCCGGCGCTACCATCCAGTGCGACTACGGCGATGCGGCGACATGCGCGACGTACGTTCAGATGGCCCTGGCGGTCGAGGCCGGGCAGGGCCCGGCCGCCGCAACTGCACAGGTTGTCGCGCCGCAGAATCAGGCCGTCGTCCTCAACGGCAGGACACAGTTCGTCCTTGGGGCGCGATCCGGAGCGGACCTCGCGCTGGTGGTGCTGCGCGACTCGGCTGGCTCGACCACCTCGCTGATCTTGATCGGCACAACAGGCATCGGCAGCACGCCAGGCGCGTGGGTTGCCGATCCTGCGTCCTACCCAGGGTGGTATGCGAAATACGGGTACCCGTCGTCGTACACGGGACCTCGGGCGACCCTCCCGCCGGCAGGGACGGCCTCGGAGACCTTTGTGCTGTGGGCCGCTGTCGCCCTGGCGGCCGCCGTGATCGTGCGCGCCGGCCTCGCGCGGCGGCGTCCCCCACGAGTCGCGACCTAGCCCCGGACGGCAGCTCCGCGCCCCTCGACGCGGGCCAGGATCTGGGCATGGCAGGTCGACGGGCCAGGAATGCAGGCCAGTACGCGCTGATCGACCTGGACGCGATCGTCAACGCGCAGCCGACATCAGACATTGTCGTGCGGGTATGCCAGGCGCTGGAGCGGGAGACGAGGATCGAACTCGCGACATTCAGCTTGGAAGGCTGACGCTCTGCCAACTGAGCTACTCC
>JBEPUS010000176.1:0-5704 GCA_041691435.1 Chloroflexota bacterium | reverse complement strand
GGCCCATCCTCATCAACAACTGGGAGGGCACGTACTTCAACTTCGACGAGACGAAGCTCGTCGAGATTGCGAGCGTCTCGAAGGACCTGGGGATCGAGCTGTTCGTGCTGGACGACGGCTGGTTCGGCGCGCGCGACGACGACACGACCTCGCTCGGCGACTGGGCGGTCGACCGGCGCAAGCTGCCCAACGGGATCGATGGGCTGGCCCGCCGGATCGAGGCGCTCGGGATGCGCTTCGGACTGTGGATCGAACCGGAGATGGTCAGCGAGCGAAGCCACCTGTTCGCCGCCCATCCGGACTGGGCAATCGGCATCGCCGGCCGGGCGCGCACCGAGAGCCGCCAGCAGCTGGTCCTGGACCTGTCCCGGCCCGAGATCGTGGACCACCTCTTCACAGTCCTCTCGGAGGTGCTGGCGAGCGCGCCGATCTCGTACATCAAGTGGGACATGAACCGGAACATCACCGAGCCGGCGAGCCTCGCCCTGCCGGCCGAGCGCCAGGGCGAGTTCTTCCATCGCTACATCCTGGGTGTCTACGAGCTCTATGCCCGCCTGACGGCCGCCTTCCCGGAGATCCTCTTCGAGTCGTGCGCAGGCGGCGGCGGCCGGTTCGACCCGGGCCTCCTCGCGTATGCCCCCCAGGCCTGGACCAGCGACGACACCGACGCCATCGAGCGCCTGCGGATCCAGTGGGGCGCCTCGCTGATCTACCCGACGAGCTCGATGGGCGCCCATGTCTCGGCCGTGCCCAATCACCAGACTGGCCGGCAGACACCCATCTCGACGCGGGCGGCAGTGGCCTTCTTCGGCGTCTTCGGCTATGAGCTGGATGCCACGAGCCTGTCCACCGCCGAGCGCGCCGAGGTGGCCGGCCAGGTTGCCTTCTACAAGGAGCACCGCGACCTCCTGCAGCGCGGCCGATTCGTGCGGCTGCGCAGCCCCTTCGAAGGCGACGGCAACGAGACGGCCTGGATGACCGTGGCCCCCGATCGGCGCACGGCGATCGTCGGCTTCTACCGGACGCTCAATCGGCCGAATCCGCCGGTCAACCGACTGCGGCTGCGTGAGCTCGATCCTGCGGCCCGCTACCGGGTGACCGTCTGGCCGGCGCGGGCGGACACGGTTGAGCGCGACAACAGCCTGATCCGCGGTAGCGACGAGCTGACCGAGGTGGGCCTGTTCCTCGACGTGGACCGCCACGAGATCGCCAATCACGGCGATTACTGGGCCCAGCTGTTCGTCCTGGAGGCCGAGTGAGGGCGGCGCCGGCAGGGCCCGTGCTACCCTGCCGGGAGCACAAAAGGGAGCCCATTTGACCACCATCCTGGACGCCGCCGAGTACCTGTTCACGTCCGAGTCGGTGACCGAAGGCCACCCCGACAAGATGTGCGACCAGATCAGCGACGCGATCCTCGACGCGATCATCCGCGAGGACCCGGCCGCCCGCGTCGCGTGCGAGACGGCCACCACCACCGGCCTGGTCGTCGTCCTCGGCGAGATCACCACCACCACGTACGCCGACTTCCAGCAGATCGTCCGCGAGACCGTCCGGGACATTGGCTACACCCGGGCCGAATACGGCTTCGACTACCAGACCTGCGGCGTCCTGATCAGCGTCAAGGAGCAGTCGCCGGACATCGCCATGGGCGTGGATGGCCATGAGCTGGGCGCCGGTGACCAGGGGATGATGTTCGGCTTTGCCTGCCGGGAGACCCCCGAGCTGATGCCCCTGCCGATCGCCCTGGCCCACCGGATGGCGCGCCGGCTGGCTGAGATGCGCAAGACAGGCCAGCTGCCATACCTGCGGCCCGACGGCAAGACCCAGGTGACCCTCGAGTACGAGCACGGTGTGCCCCGCCGGGTCAAGACGGTGGTCGTGAGCACCCAGCACGATCCCGACGTGAGCGTCGCGCAGATCGGCGACGACGTTGCCGAGGCGGTGATCCTGCCCAGCCTGCCGCGCGAGCTGCGCAGCAGCGATCCGGTGATGCACATCAACCCGACCGGGCGCTTCGTCACCGGCGGCCCGATGGGCGACGCCGGCCTCACCGGGCGCAAGATCATCGTCGATACGTACGGCGGGATGGCCCGTCACGGCGGTGGCGCGTTCAGTGGCAAGGATCCGACGAAGGTCGATCGATCGGCCGCGTACGCCGCCCGGTGGGTCGCCAAGAACGTGGTCGCGGCCGGCCTGGCCGATCGCTTCGAGATCGAGATCGCCTACGGGATCGGCATCGCCCGGCCGTTGAGCGTTTCGGTCGAATCGTTCGGGACCGGCCGGATCCCCGACGATCGGATCCAGCGCCTGATCGCCGAGCACTTCGACCTGCGGCCCGCCGCGATCATCGAGGCGCTCGACCTGCGCCGCCCCATCTATCGCCAGACCGCGGCCTACGGTCACTTCGGGCGGCCGGACCTGGACCTGCCCTGGGAACGGACCGACCGGGCCGCGATCCTCGCCGATGCCGCCGGCCTCGCCCTACCGGAGCCCGTGGCCGAGGCGATCTGACGGTTGTACGCCGTCATCCTGGCCGGTGGCGGTGGCACCCGGCTGTGGCCGCTGTCGTCGCCCGAGCGACCCAAGCCCTTCCTGCCGCTGCTCGGTGAGCGAACCCTCCTCCAACTCACCGCCGACCGACTCTCGGGGCTGATCGAACCCGGTTCCGTCTACGTCGTGACCGACCAGCGCTACGCCCGGCTCGTCCACGACCAGCTGCCCGACGCCACGGTCCTGAGCGAGCCGATCGGCCGGAACACGGCGCCGGCGATCGCCCTCGCGACGGTCGCGATCCAGCGCCCGGAAGACGAGGTGATGCTGGTCCTGCCGGCCGACCAGACGGTGAAGGACGGCGCGCTGTTCCAGGACGTCCTGCGCAACGCGGAGCTGGAGCTGGCACGCGGCGCGTTCGACCTGACGGATCCGCTCGTGACGCTGGGCGTGCAGGTGAACCGTGCTGCCACAGAGTTCGGCTACCTGATCCCCGATCTCGGACGCCCTCAGAAACGTCAACTTATCGCCTACGTACTCGACGCGTTCGAAGAGAAGCCGTCTGCTGACCGGGCGGAGGAGCTTCGCCGGCTGCCCGGCGTGGCCTGGAATGCCGGGATGTTCATGTGGCGACGGCGGGCGATCCGGGCGGCCCTCGAGCAATTCGCGCCGGACGTGGTCCAGCGCATCTCGGAGGGCTTCGCCAGCGGCTCGCTCGATGAGGCCTACCGGGAGGTCCGGGCGATCTCGATCGACTATGCCGTCATGCAGGACGCGGCTGCGGCCGGCCAGGTCGTGATGGGCTCGATGGACGTTGGCTGGAACGACCTCGGCAGCTGGACCTCGCTCCTCGGCGAGCTCGGGATGACGGGGATCGAGGCGACGGTCGTGCCGGCCGACCATCCGTTCGTGGCCGGCGCCGATGATCTCGCCGTGTGGCGCTCGCGGACCGGGCGATTGGCCTCGACCGCCGGCGCGGACGCTACGATGCTCGGGTCAACGGGGCCGGTCGCCATCCTCGCCGGGGCACGCCCGCTCAAGGTCCAGGTCGACCGCCTTCTCGATCGATGCTCAACGTCGGAGGCTCCCCAGTGACCACGATCAGCCAGGTCCCCCAGCCCACGAAGATCGTCTTCGGCACGGACGGCTGGCGATCGCGGGTTGCCGACGACTACACGTTCGAGAACGTCCGGCGCTGCGCCGACGGCGTGGCCCAGTACGTGATCAAGCGCGGCGAGCAGGCCAAGGGCGTGGTGATTGCCTACGACCGCCGGTTCGCCTCCGAGCATTTCGCCGCGGCCGCCGCTGAGGTCCTGCTGGCCCAGGACATCCCCGTTGCGTTCGCCCGGCACGCCGTGCCCACCCAGATGTCCTCGTACGAGGTGGTGGAGCGGGGCAGTGCGGCCGGCATCGTGATCACCGCCAGCCACAATCCGTGGACCGACAACGGATTCAAGGTGAAGGCACCAACGGGTTCGGCGGCCGGGCCCGAGATCCTCGCGGTGCTCGAGGCGACGATCGCAACGAACGGTGGCACCGCCATCCCCAGGCGACCGTTCGCCGATGCCGAAGCGGCCGGGCTCGTCGACTGGTACGACCCCTATCCGGGCTACGAGCAGTACGTCCGTCGCACGGTCGACATCGACGCCCTCAAGGCCGCCGACGTCAGCGTCCTTGTCGACCCGATGTACGGCGCGGGTGCCGACTGGCTGTCGCGCCTCCTGGCGGGCGGCAGGATCCGCCTGCGCGAGATCCACACGGAGCGGAATCCCTACTTCGGCGGGATCAATCCCGAGCCGATCCGGCCGAACGTCGACGAGGCCCTGGGGATCCTGGCCAACGGCGGCTACGACCTGGGCCTCCTGCTCGACGGGGACGCGGACCGGGCCGGGGCCGCGGATGAGCAGGGCAACTTCATCCACCAGCTCGAGGTGACCGGGCTGCTGATGTACTACCTGGCCGAGCATCGCGGCTGGCGCGACCCGATCGTGGAGAGCGTCAACAACACGTCGATGGCGATCCGCCTCGGCAAGCACTACGACATCCCCGTCTACGAGACCTCGGTGGGCTTCAAGTTCATCGGCCCGAAGATGATCGAGACCGGGGCGATGATGGGCGCCGAGGAGTCCGGCGGCTACGGCTTCGGGATGCACCTGCCCGAGCGCGACGGGATCTACGCCGACCTCCTCCTGCTGGACCTGTTCCTGCGCGAGAAGGCGGCCGGCCGCTGGCCAGTCTCGAAGGCGCTGGCGGCATTCCATGAGCTGGCCGGTCCGTCGTTCTACCGGCGGATCGACGTCCATGTCGAGGCTGGTCTCTACTCGGCCCTCAAGGATCGCCTGCTGGTGGACCTGCGCACGAAGGCGCCCGAGACCCTGGCCGGCGAGCCGGTCGTCAAGACCGATGCCCTCACGACCAACGACGGCTTCAAGTTCTTCACGCCCGATGGCTCGTGGATGCTCGTCCGGTTCAGCGGCACCGAGCCGCTCGTCCGGGTGTACACCGAGGCGGTCACCCCTGAGATCCGCGACGCGATGGTCAAGGCCGGCGAGGCACTGGTTCGTGCTGCCTGAGCCAACCGTGGCCGGGTCCGGCCCGGATGCCACCCGGCGCGTCCCAAAGCCGTGGGGCCATGAGCTGATCTGGACCCACACCGATCACTACGTCGGCAAGCTGATCGTCATCGAGGCCGGCCGGCGTCTTTCGCTCCAGAAGCACCGCGTTAAGGACGAATCGATCCTGGTCATCTCGGGCCGCCTGCGCCTCCATCTCGAGGCCGCCGACGGCAGCATCGAGACGTTCGAGATGGGGCCGGGCGATCACCGCCGTGTGCCCGTCGGCCGGGTCCATCGGTTCGAGGCGATCGAGCAGACCGAGCTCGTCGAGGTCTCGACACCAGAGCTCGATGACGTCGTCCGGCTGGAGGACGACTACGGCCGCCAGGGGACGAGCGAGCCGTAGACGGGCGACCCGGAGCAGCGACGGTTGTCGCCACTCACGGCCGACGGAAGCCACGAGCCCCGGCCCCTGGACCCTGGCCCCGGCCGCCGGCCCCGCCCCGGCCCCTGGCCCCGGCCCCTGGCCCCGGCCCCTGGCCCCCGCTTTGTAACTAACCGATGACCAATAGAAGGTCCTTAGCTTCCACCTGCTGGCCCGGGTGGACCAGCAGTTGCGTGACGGTCCCGGCGGCCGGAGCATACACAGTGCTCTGCAT
>JBEPUS010000175.1:0-5719 GCA_041691435.1 Chloroflexota bacterium | reverse complement strand
CCTCCGAGGGCCAGGCGTTATGGGCCGGCAGGGCGACGTACTGGGCGAACGCCCCGTCCATGTCGACGCCCAGGATGCGCAGGTTCGCGCAGACATGCTCGCGCCCGGTCCGGCACTGGTAGCAGCTCTGGTCGACGAGGTGGGTCTCGGCGGCGACGAGGGTGCCGAGCGGGATCTCGCCCCGGCCGCGGACGTTCGGACCGTGGGCCACCACCCGCCCAGCCATCTCGTGGCCAAAGATCCGGGGCAGGCCGCCGCCCAGACGGTTCTGGGCCCAGTCGTCCCAGCGATAGATGTGGAGGTCCGTGCCACACAGGCTGGCGGCCTCGACCTGGATCAGGAGCTCGCCGTCGCCCGGCACAGGGACCGGCACGTCGCGCAGCTCGGCGCCGGCCGCCGGACGTGCCTTGACCAGCGCGCGCATCGTGGCCGGGATCTGGCTGTCCGCCATGCATGCCTCCTGGACGCCGAGTCTAGTCGTCCGCCACGATCGGGTTCTCCACCGAGCCGATCCCCTCGATCTCCACCCGGACCCGGTCGCCAGGCTCCAGGAAGACGGGCGGTGTCCGGAAGACGCCCACGCCCGACGGCGTCCCCGTGGAGATCACGTCGCCCGGTTCGAGGCTGATGGACGCACTCACGAACTCGATCAGCTCGGGAATTCGATGGATCATGTCGCCGGTGTTGCCGTCCTGCATCAGGACCGAGGTTCCCGCCTCTGGTCCGCTGCCCGGGATCCGCCAGGACCGGATCCGGAGCCGATGCGGGTCGGGGATCGCCGTCTTGAAGGCGAGCACCGGACCCATCGGCAGGAACGTGTCCGAGCCTTTGGCCCGCAGCCACTGGCCGTCGCCCTTCTCGCCCGGGCCGAGCGCCGGTGGGCTGCCCTGCCAGTCGCGGGCCGAGATGTCGTTGACCACGACATAGCCCAGGACGTGGCTGTAGGCGTCGGCCGCCCGGATGTGCCGGCCGCCACGGCCGATCACCACGCCCAGCTCGCCCTCGAGGTCGAGCGCATGGCAGCCGGCCGGCCGGATGACCGGCTCGCCGTCGGCCACCACGGCGTTGCTGAACTTGGCGAAGATGAGTGGCCGGTCCGGGCCGGCGCGGCCACCCTCCGCGACATGGTCGGCGTAGTTGAGCCCAATGCACACGATCTTGCCCGGCCGGGGCACGGGCGCTGCGGGGATCAGCTCGCCGACAGCGACGCTCCGGCCTTCCCGGCGGACCAGCCCGTCAGGCCCGAGGCGGCCAAGGGCCATGCCTTCGACCGGCGTGCCCACGCCGCCCAGGTCACCTTCCGAGCGATAGGCGAACAGCCGGTCTGCCGTCCCATCGTCAACGAACTTCCGGGCGGGCGCCACCGGGTCAGCTGGCAGCGGGCGAGGCGCTGGCCGCGGGTGTGACGGAGGGCACGGCGGATGGCGGGACCGAAGCACCGCTCGACGGGGCCGTTGACGGGACCGTGGACGGAGCGCTGCTGGGGCCGCCCGATGGCGCCGCTGACGGGCGGGCGCACTGCGGCTCGGGGTTGTACTGCTCGCCCTGCTGCGCGTAGAAGGCCTCGATCTCGTTCACGTCAAGCGTGTCCATGTAGAGCACGCGGTCCCAGACGACGGCAGCGAACTTCGTGGGCATGTCGTCGAAGCGGGCGATCACCGGCGCCAGGACCCCAGCCTTCACTTTGCAGACAGGGCTGTCGGGAAAGTTCTGGGGGATCGCCTGGAGCGCCGCGAGGGAGCTGTCGTCGCAGGCCCCCAGCTTGCAGTTGTAGAGGATGGCGATGGCCCCATGCTCCAGGTTGTGGATCCAGCCCTCCGGCCGCGTGCCCTCATCCGGCCCGTAGTACTTGGCCGGGATCGGGCCGTTCCCGCCGGGCAGGTCGTTGTAGTGCGAGCCGGACGCCGGTGGGCAGTAGGCGTAGTGCTGGCTCGTCCCGACGTTGATGTGGAAGTTGCCCATGTCAGGCTGGGCCTGGCCCAACGGCCCCGGGGAGCCGTTCGGCAGAGGGGTCGCCGACGGGGCGGGCTGGGAGACCGTGCCGCACGAATAGTCCGACGCCGTGATGCTGAAGAAGAAGAACGCTCCCAGCAGGGCGACGACGATCGCCAAAGCGCCGCCGATCAGCGCTGTCCGATGGCGATCGATGAAGGACGGCTGATAGAGCGTCCGGCGTGGCCGGCCCGAGCCGGACGGCCGGCTGCCGGCGGGCCGCGACCCGGCCGGGCGTTGCGCAGCCGGGCGCGGCGCGCCGGGGCGGACGGTCGGTGGGCGGTTGGACAGAGCGCTCGCGTCGACGATCGGCGTTCCGGCGTCGCCGTCCGGCGTCGGACCCACCGGTGGCGTCGGGCCGCCGGCGCTGGACGGACGCCCGGCGTTGGGCGTGGCGGACCCGGATGGTCCGGGCTGGCCCGGCCGGCCAGTCGCGCCACGGGTTACCCGGGAGCTCCGGCGAGAGGCTTTGCTCACGTTGTCCTCAGGGTCAGGGCGGTTGAAGGGCGGCCGGACAGGATGCTGGCGGGTGGCCCCGGCGGCCTAGGTTACCGTCCCCGGCAGAGTCGTGCCGCCTGGCTGCGTCCGCCTGCTGGTGTGCGTCGCGGGCTGAGCCCGGCGGCGTGGCAGAATCAGGCAATGAAATCGTCGCCCTCGAATCCCCCCGCCCGCCGGCCCCGATCGTCGACGGCAGCCCGCCGGATGCCGTCGGGGATCCGGATCTTCCTCGTCTACGGGTTCATCATCCTGGCGATCATTGGCCTGTCGCTGCGCTGGGTGGTGGACCAGGCGATCGCGTTGCCGGTCAGTCCGATCGGGGTCGTGGTGATGGTCCTGCTGGCGTACACCATCTTCACCATGACCCTGGTCCTCCAGCGCAAGGAAGCGGCCCGCGGGCTGGCGCTGGGGCTGGCCAGCCTGACCGTGCCGGCGATCCCGCTGGCGTGGCTCTCGTTCATTCCGATCGGCCCGCGGATCGCGGCCACCCTGTTCGTGCTGGCATTCGCCGTCCTGCTGTTCCGCGGTCTCCTCGTTCCCGAGGTTCGCACCTACCTCAACGAGCCCTGACCGCCCTGGGCCAGTCGGCCGCCGGGCGGGACGCTAGGCTGGCGCCGTGATCGACACGCCGCGCTGGGTCCGCGATGCCGTCTTCTACCAGATCTTTCCGGACCGCTTCGCCACCAGCGACCGGGTGCCCAAGCCGGGCCACCTCGAACCATGGTCGGCACCGCCCACGCTGCATGGTTTCAAGGGTGGCGACCTGCTCGGGATCGCCGAACACCTGCCCCAGCTCGCGGACCTGGGGATCACCGCGCTCTACCTGACTCCGATCTTCGCGTCCGCATCGAATCATCGCTACCACACGTACGACTATCTCAAGGTTGACCCGCTGCTCGGCGGCGATGCTGCGCTGCGCGAGCTGGTTGACGCGGTTCACGCGCGGGGGATGCGGATCGTCCTGGACGGTGTCTTCAACCACACCGGGCGTGGCTTCTGGGCGTTTCACCACATCCTCGAGAACGGCGACGCCTCGCCCTACCTCGACTGGTACCGCGAAGACCGGGCGGCCCTCTCGAGCGGCCGGCAGCTGCTCGCCTATCCCGATACCGGCCGGACGGTCAACGCCCCCGGACAACCGGGCGAGGACGCCAGCTCACTGGACCGGCTTGGCTACGAAGCCTGGTGGGGATTGCCGGCACTGCCCAAGCTGAACACGGACTACCAGCCCGTTCGAGACTATCTACTGACCGTTGCCGAGCACTGGATCCGGTTCGGCATCGACGGCTGGCGGTTGGACGTGCCCGAGGAGATTGCCGATGCCTCGTTCTGGCAGGCGTTCCGGTCGCGCGTTCGGTCGGTGAATCCGGACGCCTACCTGGTCGGCGAGATCTGGCGGATCGCCCCGGAATGGCTCGCCGGCGATCGGTTCGACGCTGTCATGAACTACCCGCTGGCCGAGGCGATCCTGGGATTCGCCGGGGCCCATCACCTCGATGACGCCGTGGTCCGCAGCCACCACGAGTACTCCCAGATCCGACGCCTGAGCGGCGAGGAGATGGCCGGCCGGGTCTTGGCCGTGCTCAACGCCTATCCGCCCGAGACCACCGCCGTCCAGCTCAACCTCCTCGACAGCCACGACACGCCCCGCGTCCGGACCCTCTTCAGCCGAGATGAGGCCGCGGTCCGGATGGCCTTCCTGCTGCAGGGCACCCTGCCCGGCGCGCCGTGCATCTACTACGGCGATGAGATCGGCCTGGAGGGCGCCAACGATCCGGACTGCCGGCGGGCGTTCCCCTGGGACGAAACGGCCTGGGATGAGCCTACGCTCACGTTCGTCCGCGCCGTCCTGCGCCTCCGTCACGAGGTCGCGGTCCTGCGCGGCGGTGGCCTGCGGATCGTGGGGACCTCCGGCGACTCCCTGGCGATCCTGCGTTCCGGCCGCTGGGACACGGTCAGCGACGTGTCGGCGGGAGCTCCGCCCGCCCTGGTCGTGGTGAATGCCGGCGAGGGCGCGGTCGCATTGACCGTGATCGCCGCGGAGCTCGCCGGCCTGCACCTGCTGACGAAGCTGGCGACGTCAGAATCGGCGGACGACAAGGGCGCGATCAGCGCGGGCCCCGACGGCCGGATCGACCTCGTCCTTCCGGCGCGCTACGGCGCCGTCCTGCTCCCGGCCTGATCTGAAACAGCATCCTGATCTGGCATTGGTCGCGTCTATACTCGGGCGTCTGTGGCTGATCTCCCGTTCGAACCGGCCAGCTCGGATCTGGTCGGTCGGTTGTTGGGCAGTCTCGACGTCGAAGGCAAGGTCCCACGCGCAATTGAGGCGCTCGGCCCGGTGGGGGGTCGCGATGTGATCCTTCTCGGCGGCGGAAGCACGCGCGCGCAGCAGCTCGAGGAGCTCGGAGCCCGGGTGACCTCGCTGGGCAACCGGGAAGGCCGGATCGACGCCCCCGACGAGAGCGCGGATGCGCTGGTCTCGTACTGGTCGGGCTTCCGTACCGCGGATGGCGCGGAGCTGGCAGAGGCGGAGCGGGTCCTGCGCAACGGCGGCCGGCTGCTGGTCGTCCACGACTATGGCCGGGACGACGTCTCCCGGCTCCGGGGCGATTTGCCCGAGTACGGATCCTGGAGTCGGCGCAATGGCTGGTTTCTCAAGAGTGGCTTCCGGATCCGGGTGGTCCATTGCTTCTGGACGTTCGCGTCGATGGACACGGCTGCGACATTTCTCGTCGAGACCTTCGGGTCAGCTGGCTCAGCGATGCTGGCGACGCTGAAGCGGCCGCGCCTGAGCTACAACGTGGCCATCTATCACCGCTCGAAGGGCGGCTGAGCGATGGCAGGCGGGCTCCGGTCGCGCCGGCTCAACCCGATCCTGGTCGCGATCGCGATCGCCCTGGTCGGCTCGCTGGCCCTCGTGATCTACGCGTTCCTGAAGCGCGACAGCAGCCAGATCCCACTGCTGGCCACGGCCGCGGCGATCTTCGGCATCGTCCTCCTGGTGGTTGCCGCCAGTGGCGCGGCGGGAACCTACCGGGCCGCTCGCGAGGGTCGGGCGGGACGAGCCGTGGTCCTGGCCCTGACCGGCGGCATGGCCGCAATCGCGGCCGCCGGCGTCCTGGCCTTCGCCACGATCCTGGGCCTCCTCTACCACCCCTGATCCCGGCCGCATGGCTCTGGCGCGTCGCGTGGCTCTGGCGCGTCGCGTGGCTCTGGCGCGTCGCGT
>JBEPUS010000174.1:0-5739 GCA_041691435.1 Chloroflexota bacterium | reverse complement strand
CCGAGTCGCTTCACCGTGTTCACGTGCAGGTGGAGCATCTCGGCAACTTCGCTCGCGGTGAGCATCGGTCCCAGGTCGGTGGCGGCCATGGATGCCATCTGTCGAGTTTGCCTCACGTCGGTGCGTCTTCGGCCGTTCCGGGCCCGTCCGGTTGCGACGGGTAGAGTGCGGCTTGCTGCTGAGTGGAGAGTAGGGGTGAGGCAGGTTGACCGCCAAGCCGTACATTCGTCCCGTCCGGGAGTACCACGGGGCTGGCTCCGTGCCGCACGAACAGGCGCTCGGCCCGGCTCCGGCCTGACCCCGGGCCTGGCGCGCGTTGGCCCCTGTTCCGGCCTCGCGCGGGATCAGGGTCCAAGCCTGCCCGTGCTCGGTGCATGGGCACTGGGAGCGTAAGCCCTTGCCTTAAGGGTTCGGCGAGGCGGTCGATGAGCCGCTCCGGCCACCGGCCAGGCACGAGCTGAGCACGAGTTGAGCACGATCGGACGCCTCGACCACCACCGGGGAGGCGGTTCCTGGACCTTACACCGTTGGCTTGTGCTCACAGCGTCCATGCACCGAGCATCGCTCGCCGTAAGGGTCGGCACGTTGTGCGGGTTGGCGTCCCCGGAAGGGTTCGAACCTTCGACCTACCGCTTAGAAGGCGGTTGCTCTGTCCACTGAGCTACGGGGACCGGCCGCGACCAGTCTACGCAACGCGATCGACCGGACGACCTCGTGGGCGAGTGCGACCGGCCATCAGTCGGGCGACGGGACGATAATCACCTCGATGGATGCCGGCGGAGTCGTGGCCGAACTATGGCGGCGCATCCAGGCCCGTGATTGGACCGGACTCACGGCCCTGCTCTCCGACGACTTCGTCCTCGAGTGGCCCTCGGCACGGCTGCGCATCCGGGGCGCCGCGAACTACGTCGCGTTCAACCGAGAGTACCCGGAAGGCTGGTCGATAGAAGTCCTGCGGATCGTCACGCAAGGGACCGTCGCCGTCTCAGAGGTTCGCGTCCCGCATCCGACGGTTGGCCCGCACTACGCACTTTCGTTCTTCGAGGTCGCCGGCGACAAGGTGATTCGCGGGCGCGAATACTGGATCGAAGAGCTTGCCGAGATCCCGGCTCCTGATCGGGCGGCGTGGTTCGAGGAGATGTGAACCTCGCCTGCCTGGCCTGTCGGCCGGCTCCTTGCCACTCGAGCAGGCGCGCGGCCCCGGCCTGGCCTCGGCTCGGCCTGGCGCGGGCATGGCCTGGCCCGCTGCCGGCCTGGCGCGGGCACGGCCTGGCGCGGCCTGGCCTCGGGCTCCGGCTTGGCTCCGGCATGGCGCGGCATCAGGTCGGCCTTGCGCGGCCTCGGGCTCGGCCTCGGGCTCGGCCTGGCCTGGCGCGGCCACGCCTCGCGCGGGATCAGGGTCTAAGCCTGCCCGTGCTCGGTGCATGGGCACTGGGAGCGTAAGCCCTTGCCTTAAGGGTTCGGCGAGGCGGTCGATGAGCCGCTCCGGCCACCGGCCAGGCACGAGCTGAGCACGAGTTGAGCACGATCGGACGCCTCGACCACCACCGGGGAGGCGGTTCCTGGACCTTACACCGTTGGCTTGTGCTCACAGCGTCCATGCACCGAGCATCGCTCGCCGTAAGGGTCGGCACGTTGTGCGGGTTGGCGTCCCCGGAAGGGTTCGAACCTTCGACCCTTGAGCTACAGGGGCGGCTCGGCCTACTTCTTGCCGCCGAACAGGGTCCCGAAGACACCCCGGATCAGGCTCTGGCCAACGCTCGAGGTCACGAGCCGGGTCCCCGTTCGAAGCAGCTGGGTCTCCTGGCGCTTCTGGGCCGCGGCTGCCTGCTGCTGCGCACGTTGCTGGGCCCGTGCCGCCTGGTCCGCGGCGCGCTGGGCCTGGGCGGCGGCGCGCTGCTGGTCGCGCATCTCGCGGTTGTATTCGGCCTGGGTCATCGTGATTTGGCCGAGCGTTGCCGCCGGGGCACCGCCGTACGCAGTCGGCGGCAACGGAGCCGGTATTGCCGCGGCGGCGGCCGCCTGCTGCGCGGCCTGGATCCGGGCGGTGATGATCTCGTGGGCGCTCTGCCGGTCGATCGTCGCCGAGTACTTCGCGCTCAGCGCGCCCGTGGCCACGAGCTGCGCGAACGTGCCCGGGTCGAGGGCGGCCATCAGCGAATCGGGCGGCCCGATGCGAGTCGGCGCGAGGGGCGTTGGTACGCCATTCGGCGAGAGGACGGTGACCAGGGCCTCGCCGGTCCCGAGCTGCTGGATGCGCTGGCCGACATCGAAGTACGAGGTCATCGGGAACGTCTGCACGGTCTTCTTGATGTTGTCCGCGTCCTGGGGCGTGAAGGCCCGGAGGGCATGCTGGAAGCGATTGCCGAGCTGGGCCAGGACCGAGGCAGGGATGTCGGTTGGAGTCTGGGTCGCGAAGAAGACGCCAACGCCCTTGGAACGGATCAGCCGGACCGTCTGCTCAATCTCGCCAAGGAGTGCCTTGCTGGCGTCGTCGAAGAGCAGGTGGGCCTCGTCGAAGAAGAACGCGAGCCGGGGTTTGACCGGATCGCCGATCTCGGGCAGGGCGTGATACAGCTGGGCCAGCATCCAGAGCACGAACGTGCCGAACAGGGCCGGTTTGTCCATCACGTCGGACAGCTCCAGGATGCTGATCACGCCCTGGCCGTCGCTCGTCGTCCGGATCAGGTCGTTGACGTTGAACTCGGGCTCGCCGAAGAACGTGTCGGCACCCTGCTGCTCGAGGGTGATCAGGGCGCGATTGATGACCCCCAGCGACGCAGGAGCAATCCCGCCGTAGTCGGCCAGGGCAGCCTTCGCTGCGTCAGAGCCGAGGTAGTTCAGGGTCGTGCGCAGATCGGCGAGGTCGAGCAGCGGCAGCTGGTTGTCGTCGCAGTACTTGAAGACAATCGAGAGGATCGAGGTCTGGGTGTCGTTGAGACCGAGGACCTTGCCCAGCAGGACCGGCCCGAACGAGTGCGTCGTCGCCCGGATCTGGGCACCGAGCTTGCCCGAAAGCGACAGGAACTCGACCGGATGCGCGGACGGCGTGAACGTCCAGGAGAGCTGCTGGCAGCGCTCGACGACCCGCGGGTTGGTGGCGTCGCCGGGCGCCCCGAGGCCGGTGACGTCGCCCTTGATGTCGGTCACGAAGACCGGCACGCCGGCCTTCGAGAGCTCGCCGGCCAGGAGCTGGATCGTCTTGGTCTTGCCCGTGCCGGTGGCGCCGGCGATCAGGCCGTGGCGATTCAGGACGCCGAGCGCGACCTGGACGCGGACGTCGCGGAGGGCATTCTCGCCGTCGATGGGTGAACCCACCGGGATGGACGGGTCAGTGAGGGCATAGCCCTGGGCCATTGCGTCATGGAACGACTGAGCCAATGCACGGCCTCCTGGCTGGCCGGTCGGTTGGGCGCCGACCGAGCTGCCCGAGACTACCATCGGGCAATCGGTGACGGGCGACCGACCTGCCGTGGGCAGAGCTGCGAGGACTCAGGGCTTGGCGGCTCCGATCGAGGCCAGCGCCTGCTGGAGCTGGCCGGTCACCTGCTGGACCTCACCGGCATTGGGCACGCTGCCATTGGGGCTGAGGTGGTTGACGATGTTCGGCAGGATCGAGGCGAGGCCGGACTTCAGCTGATCCGGCGGCAGACCTGACTTGGCAGCAAGCTCGGACAGCTGGCTCGAGCTGAGGACCTGCTCGACCTGGGAGGGCGTGATCGCCTGGCTGGCCCCGTTGCCGATCCACGACTGGGCAACGCCACCCAGCCCATTCGCCTGCATCGTGCCGAGGACCTGGTTGAGGCCCCCCTGGCTGCCCCCGGACTGGCCGCCCAGCATGCCGAGGATGGCGGGCAGGAGCGTCCCGAGGGCGCCGAGCGGATTCGTCGAGCCGGCTCCACTGGTCAAGCCTCCGAGCGAGCCCGAAGAGCCGCCCAGGCCACCGAGGAGCTGCTGGAGCTGCCCGAGGCCGGCCACGCCCTGCGTGCTCGTGCCCTGCGTGCTCGAGCCCTGCGAGCTCACGGCCCGCTCGACATTGCCGAGGTCCTTGAGGAGATCGTCCATCGCGGCCACCTTGCTGCTGGGGTTGCCCTGAGGGTCCTCGGGACCCCCTGGAAGGCTGGAATCGGCATGCTACACTCCGCCTCCGTCGCTCAGGAATGGCGACCACCATCGCGGAGGTCCGCCCGAACGTGCCGCGCGCCCAACGCGCCAGCGCCGCCCCGGTCCAGCTCCCGGCCCGCGAGGCGACGGCCGCCCAGCTTGCGCTGGAGCTGCCGGCCGAGCTGCCCAGACTGGGCCTCGCGCCAGAGTGGAAGGACCAGCAGCGGCTGTGGGGCCACAGCTTCCATCCGATGTGCTCGTACCTCGCGAGCTTTCCGGCCGCCCTGACCCACGCATTCATTGCCCGCTGGTCGCGGCCCGGGGACGTCGTCCTGGACCCCTTCAGCGGTCGCGGCACCACGGCACTCCAGGCCTGCGCGGAGGGTCGAATCGGCGTCGGCAACGACCTCAACCCGTTTGCCTTCCTGCTGACCGCCGCCAAGGTCGAGCCGGCCTCGGCCGCCGAGACACGCACCCGGCTCACGGCATTGCGCCTGCGCTGGGCCAACGAGGGGGCCGGCTGGCTGGCCCTCTCCGTCCGACTCCTCGGCGCACCTGGTCCGGGCGGCGTCCTGGTTCCGGCCGCCGGTTCGGCCGGAGCGCCGTCCGACGGTGTCGAGACGGTGCCCCTCGAGGTTGCCCTCGCCTTCCATCCCCGGACCTTCGCCCAGCTCCTGTTCGTCCGGACCGTGCTGCAGCTCGACGATCGCGTTGATCGCTTCCTGGCCGCCGGCCTGACCGGCATCCTTCATGGCAAGTCCGCGAGCTACCTGTCCGAGGTCATGCCGAACACGTTCAGCATGGCCCGCGGCTATGTCCGTGACTTCGTGGCCCGGACGGACTTCCATTCGCCGGAGCGCGACGTCTTCGCCTGCCTCGACCGCAAGCTGACCCGCTTGTATCGCCAGCCCCTGCCGGCCTCGACCGGGATCGCCCTGCTCGGCGATGCGCGCGACGCCGGCGTCCGCAGCCGGGCCGCACTCCGCGCCCGGGCCCTGCCCGACCGCGCCCGCCTGGTCGTGACGTCACCGCCGTACCTGCGCGTCGTGAAGTACGGCTACTACAACTGGATGCGCGCCTGGCTGCTGGGCGAGGACCCGGCGGCGATCGACGCAACACTCGACGATGCCCATCACCGGACCGCTTATCTCCAGTTCATGCGCGAGGTCCTCGAGGGCCTGCGGCCCGTGCTGGCCGATGACGCCGTCGTGGTCCTGGTGGTTGGCGACGTCGAGCGCGACCGGGGCCGCCATCTCGATGGCGGCGTGGGCCTCGCCGAGCGGGTCTGGGCCGAGGCCGCGCTGCCGGCCGGCTATCGGCTGGCCGGGGTGGCCCTGGACGACGTGGCCGCCGGTCGCAAGATGACCAAGCTGTGGGGCGATGAGGCCGGCCGGGCGACCAAGCTCGACCGGATCCTGGTCCTGGGTGCCACCGAGGCCGGACGGCGTCGTGCCCTGGCTGGAACGGCGCTGCCCGTCGACTGGGACTGGCCGCCCCGCCGCCTGCGCGCGGTCTGATCGTTCGTCGGCGGCCAGGCCCATTCGCGCCGCCCGGTCGAGGGAGGCCCCCCGTTAGAATGGGGCCATGCAGGAGATGTACCACCCGTCCGACCTGGCCGCGATGGATCCGCTGGTC
>JBEPUS010000173.1:0-5766 GCA_041691435.1 Chloroflexota bacterium | reverse complement strand
CCGGACCGTCGGCGCCGGCGCGATCACCTCGATCGCCGAGTAGGACGATGGCAAAAGCTGAGAACCGGCCGGTGATCCTGCTCGCCTGCACCGAGTGCAAGGAGCGGACCTACAGCACGCGCAAGAACAAGAAGAACGATCCAGGCCGGCTGGAGCTTCGGAAGTATTGTCCGCGTGACCGCCGTCATACCCTCCACCGGGAGGCGAAGTAGCGATCCAGCGGAGGCGCGTAGCTCAATTTGGCAGAGCTCTGGTCTCCAAAACCAGTGGTTGTCGGTTCGAGTCCGGCCGCGCCTGCCACCCCCGTCCACATCCGTACCCATGAAGAAGGCATCACGCACGTGATCCAGCGCTTCCGTCGATATCTCGACGAATCGTGGTCCGAGCTGAAGAAGGTCTCCTGGCCAACCCGCCAGCAGACGATCAACCTGACGGTGCTCGTGTTCATCGTCAGCCTCGCCGTGGGCGTCTTCATCTCGATCTTCGACTTCATCTTCACCCAGGGGCTCACCCTGCTGAGCGGGTTGGGCTGAGATGACCGACGTGACTACGGAGACCCGGATCCCGGCTCCCGAGAAGCACTGGTACGTGATTCACACGTACTCGGGCTACGAGAACAAGGTCAAGGCCAACCTCGAGCATCGGATCGAGTCGATGGGCATGGAGGACCGGATCTTCCAGGTGCTCGTACCGATGGAGGACGAGATCGAGATCCGCCAGGGCCAGCGCCACACGGTCCAGAAGAAGGTCTACCCCGGCTACGTGCTGGTGGAGATGATCCTCGACCCCGACTCGTGGTTCGTCGTACGCAACACCCCGGGCGTGACCAGCTTCGTGGGCGGCGGCAACATCCCCGGCCAGCGCAACGAGCCGATCCCGCTCGCCGAGCACGAGGTCAAGCAGATCCTCCGGACGATGGGCGTCGAGACGCCCAAATACCGGGTGGCATTCACCAAGGGCCAGAGCGTCCGGGTCACCGACGGGCCGTTCGCCGAGTTCATCGGCACGGTCGATGAGGTCAACCCCGAGCGGAACAAGGTCAAGGTGCTCGTGAGCATCTTCGGCCGGGAGACCCCCGTCGAGCTCGACTTCCTGCAGGTCGAGAAGCTCTGACCATTCCCGCCCCCGGGCGGACCTGACCGAGAGGCGCAAGCGTGGCCAAGAAAGTCCGAATCATCCTGACCCTCCAGCTGCCGGCCGGCAAGGCAACCCCGGCGCCGCCGGTGGGTACCGCCCTGGGACCGCACGGCATCAACATCGTCGAGTTCACCAAGTCGTACAACGAGAAGACCGCCGACAAGGCCGGCCAGATCATTCCGGCCCAGATCACGGTGTTCGAGGATCGTTCGTTCTCGTTCATCCTCAAGACGCCGCCGGCGGCCGACCTCCTGCGCAAGGCGGCCGGCCTGGAGAAGGGCGGCGCGACGCCCAAGCGCGAGACGGTCGGCAAGGTGACCCGCGATCAGCTGCGCGAGATCGCCGCGATCAAGATGTCGGACCTCAACGCGAACGACGTCGAGGCCGCGGCTCGCCAGATTGAAGGCACCGCCCGGAGCATGGGCATCGAGGTCGTCGGCTAACTGCCGGCCGTCCACCCCGCGTCAGGGGAAGGCGGGCACGCCCGCCGCAGCGAAAGGAAGAACCGGACATGGCTCACGGCAAGAAGTACAACGAGGCGGCCAAGCTCGTCGATCACGACCAGGTCTATTCGCCGGAAGAGGCCGTCGACCTGGTCAAGCAGACGAGCGTGGTCAACTTCAATCCCACCGTCGAGGCCCATATCAAGCTGGGCGTTGATCCGCGCCACGCCGACCAGATGGTCCGGGGCACGGTGGTCCTGCCCCACGGCACGGGCAAGACCGTCCGGGTGGCCGTCTTCGCCCAGGGCGAGAAGGCCCAGGAGGCCCTCCGGGGCGGGGCCGACGAGGTCGGCGCCGAGGACCTGGTCAAGAAGATCGAGGCCGGTTGGCTCGAGTTCGACGTTGCCCTCGCCACGCCGGACACGATGGGCATGGTCGGGCGCCTGGGCAAGATCCTCGGCCGGCGCGGGCTCATGCCGAACCCCAAGTCGGGCACCATCACCTTTGACATCGAGCGCGCCCTGCGCGAAGTGAAGGCCGGCCGGGTGGAGTTCAAGGTCGACAAGGGCGGGATCATCCACGTGCCGTTCGGCAAGGCGGGCTTCAGCGCCGACCAGCTCAACCAGAACCTGGCCACCCTGCTCGACGCGATCAATCGGGCCAAGCCGGCCGGCGCCAAGGGCCACTATCTCCAGGGCCTCACGATTGCCAGTACCATGGGCCCCGGAATCCGGGTCGACGTACCGGCCCTCCTGGCGGCTGCCGCCGCGGCCTGACCGCCGGCCCGCCCACCACACGCGGTGGCGGTCGCGATCGCGAGATCGAGACGCGTCACCAGACAACTGAACAACGACGGACGCCCAAGACAGCCTGCGCCCGCGGACCGTGCCCACCTCGCCAGCGGCGACGGGGAAGCGGTCGGGGCTTGAACCGCCGAACGGATCGGTGCCGGGATGACCGGCCCCGGGGACGCCGGCGAGCACGCCGAGGCAGGACGAGCCTCCCTTCGCGGGGAGTGCGTCGGCCCCTGCGAACACGATTGGACCGTCGCAGGGGCAGACCCGCCTACGGGCTGGGTCCGCACCACCCGCCGCGCGCCGGCTGCGCGCCAGAACATCGGAGGTATCCATGCCGACCGAGGCCAAACGGGAGACCGTGGCCGAGCTGCGCGAGGAGCTCTCGCGTAACCCGACCCTCGTTGTCTCCGAGTACCGCGGCCTCAGCGTAGGTGACCTCGCCGAGGTCCGGCGATCCCTGCGCAAGAGCAACGTGACCTATCGGGTTGTCAAGAACCGGCTGATGCGGATCGCCGCCAACGAGGCCGGCCTCGAGGCCCTTTCGCCGCTGCTCACCGGGCCAAGCGCAATCGCGTTCGGCTCAGGCGACGAGAGCGTCGTGGCCAAGGCGGTCATCGATGCGACGAAGCCGTTCAAGGTGATCAAGCTCAAGGGCGCCATCCTGGGCAACCAGGCGATCGACGCCGACGGGCTCACCCGTCTCGCCGCTCTGCCGTCGCGTGACGTGCTCCTGGCCCAGCTGGCCGGCGCGTTTGCCGCGCCGATGGCCACCTTGGCCGGCCTGCTGGCCGCTCCGCTCCGTGATATCGCCGGCGGCCTGGCCGCCCTGATCGAGCAGCGCGGCGGGGCCGCCTGACTCACGGTTCCGTCCACCATCGCCCGCGGACCATCGTCCGGCGCGCCAACCAAGGAGAACAACGTCCCATGGCCACGATCACTGCAGACCAGATTCTCGATGCGATCGGGAGCATGACCGTCCTGGAGCTGTCCGAGCTCAAGAAGTCGTTCGAGGACAAATTCGGCGTCACGGCCGCGGCGCCCGCCGCCGCTGCCGCCGCAGCCGCTCCGGCCGCTGCCGCCGAGGCGGTCGTCGAGGAGCAGACCGAGTTCAGCGCCGTGCTGACCGAGGTCGGCCCGAACAAGATCCCGGTCATCAAGGTCGTCCGCGAGCTGACGGCGCTCGGCCTCAAGGAGGCCAAGGACCTGGTGGATGCCTCGCCGAAGGCGGTCAAGGAAGGCGTCACCAAGGAAGAGGCCGACAAGATCAAGGCCGCCCTCGAAGAAGTCGGCGCGAAGGTCGAGATCAAGTAGCCCGAGACCGGCGCGGACCCGGTTGGTCAACTCGGCCGACCGGGTCATCCGCCAGGAACGATCGGGTGGTGGCGAGCGGCGCCGCCGCCCTGTTTGACATGGCGCCGAATCGCGGTATCCTACTCTTTCTGTGATCCTCGCTCTCCCCCTTTTCCCCATCCTCCTCCGATAGGAGCGATTCATGCTGTCTGCTGATTCGTCGCCACGGGCGACGAAGGCATCCGCGCGTACCTCGTACGCCCGGATCCCCGAAGTCCTGCCGATCCCGAACCTGATCGAGCTGCAGCTCGATTCGTTCCGCTGGTTCATTGCCAATGGGCTCCGGGAGCTCTTTGACGAGATCAGCCCGATCAAGGACTTCACCGGCAAGGTGATGGAGCTCCAGTTCCTCGACTACGAGTTCGGGATCCCCAAGTACACCGAGCTCGAATGCCGGGCGAAGGACCTCACCTACAGCCAGCCGCTGTACGTGAACGTCGAGCTCTTGATCAAGGAGACCGGCGAGATCCAGCGCCAGCGCGTGTACATGGGCGACTTCCCGGTCATGACCGACCAGGGCACGTTCATCATCAACGGCGCCGAGCGTGTCGTGGTGAGCCAGCTGGTTCGCTCGCCGGGCGTCTACTACAGCTCCACGGAGGACCCGACCAGCGGCCGGACGCTGTTCAGTGCCAAGGTCATCCCGAACCGGGGCGCCTGGCTCGAGTTCGAGACGAGCAACAAGGACCTGCTCTCGGTCAAGGTCGACCGCAAGCGCAAGATCGCCGCGACCACCCTGCTGCGGGCCGTGGGCTTCGAGACGAACGAGGAGATTGCCGGGCTGTTCACGAACGTGGACACGGACCCCGATCACCCGTATGTCACCTCGACCCTCGACAAGGACCTGACCAAGAACCAGCACGAGGCCCTGATCGAGGTCTACAAGAAGCTGCGCCCGGGCGATCCGCCCACCGGCGACAACGCCCGCCAGCTGGTCGAGAGCCTCTTCTTCAACTTCCGCCGCTACGACCTCGGCCGGGTGGGCCGCTACAAGTTCAACAAGAAGCTGGACGCGGTCACCCGGCGCATGGGCATCGAGCTCCAGCGCGAGGAGCGCACGATCACCCGGGAGGACATCGCCGCAATCGTCGGCCACCTGATCGAGCTGAACATCGAGGGTGCCAAGGCGCCTTCCGAGCAGCGCTGGGGAGCCGATGACATCGACCACCTCGGCAACCGCCGCATCCGGGCCAATGGCGAGCTGATCCAGAACGCGTTCCGGATCGGCCTCCTGCGGATGGAGCGGGTCGTCCGCGAGCGGATGACGATCCAGGAGATCGACAAGGCCACTCCGAACGCGCTCATCAACATCCGGCCGGTCGTGGCCGCGATGAAGGAGTTCTTCGGCGGCAGCCAGCTCTCCCAGTTCATGGACCAGACCAACCCGCTGGCCGAGCTGACCAGCAAGCGCCGCCTGTCGGCCCTCGGACCGGGCGGCCTGTCCCGCGAGCGGGCCGGCTTCGACGTTCGCGACGTCCACCACAGCCACTACGGCCGGATCTGCCCGATCGAGACCCCTGAAGGCCCGAACATCGGCCTGATCGGCTCGCTGGCCACCTACGGCCGGATCAACAGCTACGGCTTCATCGAGACGCCCTATCGCAAGGTCAAGCGGACCGTCGCCTTCGACGATCCCCGGCTGACCGAGTTCGAGGCGGGCATCGATCTCGTGGCGAAGGACGGCACGGTGGTCGTGAAGTCCGGCAAGAAGCTCGACGCCGGGGCCGCGGCCGAGCTCAAGAAGCAGAAGGCCCAGGCGTTCCCGATCCGTCCGATCGTGACGGCCGAGATCGAGTACCTGGCCGCCGACGAGGAGGAGCAGCACGTGGTGGCCCAGGCCAACGCGCCGCTCGACGCCGCGGGCCACTTCCTCGCCGACCGGATCCCGTCGCGCTACCGCGACCAGTTCCCCGAGGCGCGCCCCAACCAGATCGAGTACATGGACGTCTCGCCCAAGCAGGTGGTCTCGGTGGCCACGGCGCTCATCCCGTTCCTCGAGCACGACGACGCCAACCGGGCCCTGATGGGCTCGAACATGC
>JBEPUS010000172.1:0-5781 GCA_041691435.1 Chloroflexota bacterium | reverse complement strand
GTTCCCCACCGGGTCAACCGGGTAAGACCGCAGGGAGACCACCTGTTTGATAGGCGGCATGTGGAAGTCCGGTGACGGATGAAGCTGAGCCGTACTAATGGTCGAGGGCTTGACCTCTTCAGCAACTGATCAAGGATCAGTGGCTGGCTCCATTGGGATCCACCGCGCGCTCGGCGCGCAACGAAATGCACTCGCGCGAGATCGAAGACTCGACTGCTACCGAACGACATCGTCCAGCCGCAGATTTTCCTGGTGACTCTGGCGGAGAGGCCACACCCGTTCCCATCCCGAACACGGAAGTTAAGCTCTCCAGCGCCGAAGATACTGAGAGGGCAGCCTTTCGGGAACATAGGTCGTCGCCAGGATTTTTGCGTTTTCAGGGCCAGAACACGAACGTGCCAGGGGCCGGGTCATGAAAGAGAAATCGCACAAGGGCCAGCGCCACAAGGGCTGTGGCCTGTGTGACATCGAGAAGCGCATCGGCAACAGCACGGATCGCCGGCCCGCGCGAGATCGCCGCCAGCTCGAGCGCCTGCATGACGCATCGGAGCCGGCCAGTGCCAGCGGCATCCCGGCCTGGTGAAGGTCTCGACGGGGAACAGCCGCGGCTGAGCCGGCCGGTCACGACGCTATCCTTGGGCCAATGACCGACACCGCCGAGCCGCCGCCCGAGCCCACGTCCGGATCGCCGTCACTGCCGCCGGAGTCGCCCGACCCGGCCGAGCCGTCCGAGCTGCCGCGCCCCGTCAACGCGGTCCCGGCGGTGGCCCACGCGAGCGCGGTTGCGCACCCTATCCCCCAGCTCGCTGGCCGGCGCCAGTTCGCTCGAACGTCGCCGGTTGTGGTGGATCGGGGACGCGCCACCTTTGGCCTGCCGTCGTTCGGCGACCGGCGCCAGCTCGGTCAGATCGGGCTCGTGATCCTCATGGTGGCCGCCCTCGGCGCCATCCTCCTGGCGCGCATCGGCCAGTCCGAGACCCCGGGGATTGCCGGCGTCTCGCCATCACCGCATGCCTCGCTGCACGCGACCGCCAGGCCGACGGTTCGTCCTTCGGCCTCTTCGAGCGCGAGCCCCGGCCCCACCGCGAGCGGTCCAAGTAGCAGCGTCCCACCTTCGCCATCGGCCAAGCCCAAGACGTACAAGGTCAAGACCGGCGACACGCTGTCATCGATTGCCGCCCGGTTCAAGACGACCGCGCAGGCGATCGAGCAGTTGAACGACATCAAGAGCCCGTTCGTGATCCATCCCGGCGAGGTCCTCAAGCTCCCGTAGCCCGGCCCCACGGGGCTGCCGCCGGCCCGGCCAACGGCACTCAGCGCTGGCAGCCACGACAGAACGAGGTCACGAAGCCGCCGGGGCTCACCTCGCTGATCCGTGTCCCACAACGCGGACATGGCTGGCCGCCCTTGTTGTGGACCGCGAGGAAGTCGCGCACCTGCGTCTCGAACGTCGGTGGAACGCGCTCCCGGAGCACGCCGATCGCATTCGCCAGGGTTGCGCCCGTCGCGGCGTGGAGGGCGGCGACCTCCTCGGGTGCCAGGGTCGCTCTGCGCCGAAACGGCAGGAGTGCGGCGGAGTGCAGGATCTCGTCGCTGTAGGCGTTGCCGATGCCGGCGACGAACGCCTGGTTCTTGAGCAGGTTCTTCAGCTCGCCTGGATGGCGCCTGATTCGTTCCTGCCACACCGGCAGGGTCAGCTGCGGGTCGTCGGCGTCGGGACCCAGCTCGTCGTCGAGCCCGGGGATCGGCCGGTCAACGCCCTCGGGGGCGAGGTAGACCTTGCCCATCTGGGTCGGGTCGCGGTAGCGGACCTGGGCCTGGTCGCTGTCCTCCGGAAGCCAGGCCGCGCCGCGCGTCCAGCCGGCGGCATCCCGCGGACCCCGACCGGCCCGCGGCCCAAAGCCCAGCACCACCGCCGTCTTGGTCGGCAGCTTCGTGACCGGAGCCGCGAGCTGGAAGCGCCCCGTGAGCATCGGGTTGAACACCACCTGCCCGGATTCCAGCTCGAGGAGCATGAACTTGCCGCGCTGCCGGACCGCCTGGACCCGCAGTCCCACGAGGCCGGCCAGCTCCTTCGGGGTGCCCCGCACAGCGAGCGGCGCCGGGGCGATTGCCGACTCGATCGCCCGGCCGGCCAGGGCGGCATGGAACGCTTCGGCGACGATCGTCAGGTCGGGCAGTTCGGGCACAGTTGCGTGATTGTAGGTCGCGAAAACCGTGTGCTAGACTCTCCCGGCCCCAAGAGGCAGGACAGCAGAAGATCGTCGCCTGCGGCCATCGATCACGAAGGAGCGAACTGAGGCCCCACCGGACCTGACTCGCCACATCGTTTGTCAACGGCTCGAGCGGCGCTCGGGCCGTTCCTGTTTCCACGGGTAATCCCCGACAAGGAGAGACCACCAAATTGACTGAACAGCAGCAGGACGGGCCGGCGCCCGACGTCGAGGCAGCCGCTTCGATCGCCCCCGAGGCGCCGGAACAGAGCGTCGCGACAGTCGCCGTCGCCGATGAGCCCGCCACCCCCAGCGAGGCGCCGACCAGCGCAGCTGCCACCCCTCCGGCAGATGCCCCAGAGGCTACGCCAGACCTGGCCACCGAGACCGCCGAGCCCCAGCCGGCCGCCGTCGTGGAGCCACCCGCAGCCGATCCCGAGCCGGCCGCAGCCGCCGCGGTGGAGGCCCCCGTGGCCGATCCCGAGCCGGCCGCCGCCGTCGCGACGCCCGATCTCGAGCTCGAGCCCGTGGCCGTCGAGGCCAACGGGATCGGTACCGGGACCGACGCCGCCGAGCTCGCCGCTGAGCTTGCCGATGCGCCGGCCGCGGGCGAAGAAGAGGACCCGGAGCCGGTACCGGCCCGCGACCTCGGACCCGAGCCGACGACGATGGAAGAGCTCCTCGCCGAGCAGGACTCCGATATCAAGAGCTTCAAGCACGGTGATGTCGTCGAAGGCACGGTCGTCCGGATCGACAAGGACGAGATCCTGGTCGACATCGGGGCGAAGAGCGAAGGCGTCGTCTCCAACCGCGAGCTGTACGGCCGGAACGCCGAGAGCGCGCCCCAGCTGGCCGTCGGCGACACCGTCCTGGTGTACGTCCTCCAGCCGGAGTCGCAGGAGGGCCACGTGGTCCTCTCGCTGCGTCGAGCCGGCCTCGAACGCAAGTGGCGCTCGATGCAGGAGCAGTTCGAGTCGGGCGTCATCATCGAAGCGCCGGTCATCGACCACAACAAGGGTGGCCTGATCGTCGACTGCGGGATCCGCGGCTTCGTACCGATCAGCCAGATCGTCGACTTCCCGCGCCGACCCCAGAACGACCAGCCCCGCGACGCGGCCCAGGAGATCGCCGAGAAGCTCCAGCCGTTCGTCGGGCGCAAGCTCCGGCTCAAGATCCTCGAGGTCAACCGCAAGGCGAACCGCCTGATCCTGTCCGAGAAGGTCGCCCTCTACGAGGAGCGCCGCGAGAAGCGCGACGAGCTCTTCAGCAGCCTCCAGGTTGGCCAGAAGGTCACCGGCACCGTCCGTTCGATCGCGCCCTTCGGCGTGTTCATCGACCTGGGCGGGATCGACGGCCTGGTCCACAAGAGCGAGCTCTCGTGGAACAAGGTCAACAACCCCGAGTCCGGCTACAAGGTCGGCGAAGAGGTCGAGGCCGAAGTCATCGACATCAACCACGAGCGTGGCCGGATCAGCCTGTCGATCCGTCGGCTCCAGCCGGATCCGTGGCATTCCACGGTGGCCGACTTCAAGGTCGGCGACATCATCGACGGAACGGTCACCAAGCTCGTCAACTTCGGTGCCTTCGTACGGGTCCGCGATGGGCTCGAGGGCCTGATCCACATCAGCGAGCTCTCGCAGCAGCGGGTGACCCATCCGGGCGACGTCGTCCACGAAGGGCAGACACTCAAGCTCAAGATCATCAGCCTGGATTCGGAGCGCCATCGCCTGGGTCTCAGCCTCAAGCAGGCCGAGGAAGCCGCGGCACCTCGCCCGGCGCCCGTCGACGCGGCACCCAGCTCGGCGACCGCTTCGTCGGCCCCGGCCAGCCGGGACGCACGCACCGAGCGCCGGCCCCGGCCGGAGCGTGGTGAGCGTGGCTACTCGATGGCCGATGCGGTTCAGGAGCCCGAGGGTGGGATCGACAACACCCTGGCCGCGGCCTTTGCCCAGGTCCGCCAGCAGATGGCGGCAGCCGAGGCCGAGGACGTGACCGAGACGGTCGCGAGCGACGAGGCCGCGGAGGAATCAGCAGCCGCCGAGGCAATCGCCGAGATCTCCGCAGCCGTTGCCGCCGACGAGGCCGATCTCGAATCGGCCGCGACCACCGAGCTTGAGCAGATCGACGATGCTGCGGCAGCCAACGATGACAACGAGGCTCCGGCCGCCGCCGTGGCCGCCGGCGTCGTCGAGAGCGTCGAGGCCGCCGAAGCAGCGGAAGAGGCCGTCGCGTCCGAGGGGATTGCCGAGATCCTCGAGACCGTGGCCGCCGATGAGGCGACCGAGGAGGCCGCCGGCGCCGAGGCGATCGAGGAGATTGCCCGGGAGACAATGGAAGAGAACACGAAGGGCTGATCCAACGGGCGCATCGCCCGCAATCGCCGCCCGACGACCCATCGGTTCGCCCGGTGGGTCGCTCGATTCTCGGGCCGATCAAGGCGATCCGTTCGGCCCTCCCCGGCGAATCAACATCTGCCGGCACGGCGGACCGGGACCCGCGCGTGGTTGCGCGACGGGGTCAAGGTGCTAGCATGGCTGAGGCGTCCCCCCGGACGCTCAAAGAAGGAACAGGCGTTCGACTCGATGGATCGTTTTGACAAGTTCACGGACCGTGCCCGGAAGGTGCTGACGCTCGCCCAGGACGAGGCGCAGCGGTTCAACCACAACTACATCGGCACGGAACACCTCCTGCTCGGCCTCGTGCGCGAGGGCGAGGGGGTGGCTGCACGTGTCCTCGAGAACATGAACGTCGAGCTGGCCAAGGTCCGCACGGCCGTCGAGTTCATCATCGGCCGCGGCGACCGGCCGGTCGTCGGCGAGGTCGGCCTGACGCCGCGCGCCAAGCGCGTCATCGAGCTCGCGATCGACGAGGCGCGCCGCCTCGGCCACAACTACATCGGGACGGAACACCTCCTGCTCGGACTCGTGCGCGAGGGCGAGGGCATCGCTGCCGGCGTGCTGGAGTCGCTCGGGGTGAACCTCGACAAGGTCCGCCACGAGGTGATCCGGGTCCTGTCCCAATCGTCCTCGGCCGGCCCCTCGGCCCAGGAGACGAAGCGGGCCAGCAAGACTCCCACCGTGGACCAGCTCGGGATCAACCTGACCGAGGCGGCCCGGGCAGGCAAGCTCGACCCGGTGATCGGCCGCGAGAAGGAGATCGAGCGGGTCATCCAGATCCTGTCCCGCCGGACCAAGAACAACCCGGCCCTGATCGGCGAGCCGGGCGTGGGCAAGACCGCCATCGCCGAGGGCCTCGCCCACCGCATCGTGGCCGGTGACGTGCCCGAGACGCTCCTGAACAAGCGCGTCCTGACCCTCGACATCGGCTCCCTCGTCGCCGGCACGAAGTACCGCGGCGAGTTCGAAGAGCGCCTGAAGAAGATCATCGAGGAGCTCCGCAACACGAACGACGCCATCCTGTTCATCGACGAGCTCCACACGCTGGTCGGAGCCGGGGCCGCCGAGGGGGCCATCGACGCCGCCAACATCCTCAAGCCGCCCCTCGCCCGCGGCGAGCTCCAGTGCATCGGCGCAACCACCCTCGACGAGTACCGCAAGTACATCGAGCG
>JBEPUS010000171.1:0-5804 GCA_041691435.1 Chloroflexota bacterium | reverse complement strand
GCATGCTCCGGCCCGCCGTCCGGAGCGGGTCGCTGGCCGTCTTGAGGAGCACGTGCCTGGTTGCGTGTAGAAATGCTGCGATCAGCAGCAGTAGCACGATTCCGGGCGGCAATCCGGCCTGCCCGGGAGTCGAGCGGGGCGGCTTGGCCGCCGGCCGGCCGCCCTCGGCCATCTCCTTGAGGATTCGCAGGTGCGTCTCGACGATGCCCGCCGCCGAACCCCGGCCGAGGGCGATGAACCGACCGGGCCAGCGGCCGGTCGTCAGGCCGGCTGTCGCGGCGATGCGGGTGCCACCCGCGACCTCCTCGAGGAACCAGCCCCGGAGGAGGCGGATGCCGTCGCCCACGATGATCAGTTGGAACCGGGCGCTCGGTCGCGCCTCGAGGCTCTCGAGGCGGACGTTGGCCACGAGGAGCCCGATCCGCAGACGGGCCGACCGGGTGGCTCCGGCGGCCGGCCAGCTTGGCGCGGCCGGTCCCAGGCGAAGCTCGGGAAAGAGCGCGTCCTGGGCAGCTGGGTCGTGGAGGGTCGCCCAGACCGCCCGAACGGGAGCCTGGACGTAGGTCAGGCGCTCGAGGATACCCGGCGGTGGCGCCGGTCGCGGCACAGGCATCGGATCTGGGCTATGCCCCGATCGGGTGCCAGACCGTCTTCATCTCGAGGAACGCAGCGATCCACTCGGGACGCTGGGCGGCCCGGTCGTCCGTCCAGTCAAATGCGGCATCGCTGACCCCGCGGGGCTTCCGGGCGATCCGCTTGATCGACTCGGCGGCCGAAATCTCGACAGCAGCCTGCGCCTCGGGCACGACGCCCCAGGTGTCGAGTGCATCGACATCGACATGAGCGGCCAGGACCGGCACCAACTCGGACTTGAGCCCGGTGAGAAGGTTGATCACGCCGCCGGGCACGTCGCTCGTGGCGAGGACCTCGCCGAGGGTGACGGCCGGCAGTGGCCTGGTCTCCGAGGCGATGACGACCGTCGTGTTGCCTGATACGAGGATCGGCGCAAGGCGGCTCACGAGGCCCAGGAGCGAGCTCGACTCGGGCGCGACCAGGCCCACAACGCCGGTTGCTTCGGGGATCGTGAAGTTGAAATACGGCGCGGCGACCGGGTTCGCCGAGCCGAGCACCTGGGCGATCTTGTCGGCCCAGCCGGCGTACCAGACCCAGCGGTCGATGGCGTGATCGACCAGCGTCCCGGCACGCCGGGACGAGAGGCCCTCGGCCGCCGCAACCTCGGCCACGAACTGCTCGCGCCGGCCTTCCATCAGCTCGGCGACCCGGTAGAGAACCTGGCCGCGGTTCATCGCCGTTCGCGCCGCCCACGGCTCAAATGCCTTGCGGGCAGCGCGAACCGCATCCCGCAGGTCCTTGCGCGACGCCCGGCTGGCGTTGGCCAGCTCCTCGCCCTTGGGGTTCGAGACGAGGTAGGTCCGGCCGGACTCCGAGCGTGGAAAGGCCCCGCCGATGTAGAGCTTGTAGGTCTTGCGAACGTCGATCCGCTCGGCGCCGCCGATGCGCACGGACGGCATTCAGCGATCCTCGAGGCGGACGTAGGCCTGGAGCCCGTGCAGGCCGCCTTCGCGCCCGTAGCCCGACTCCTTGTAGCCGCCGAAGGGCGAGGTCGGGTCGAACTTGTTGAACGTGTTGGCCCAGACCACCCCGGCGCGCATCCGCTTGACCATCATCAGGATGCGCGAACCCTTGTCCGTCCAGATCCCGGCGGACAGGCCATACGGGGTGTTGTTGGCCTTCTCGATCGCCTCCTCGGGTGTCCGGAAGGTGATCGTGGACAGCACCGGGCCGAAGATCTCCTCCCGGGCGATCCGGTAGCTCTGGGCGACATTCGTGAAAAGCGTGGGCCGGAAGAAGAAGCCCCGCTCGGGCAGCTCGCAGGCGGGCTGGTAGAGCTGCGCTCCCTCGGCGACGCCGGCCGCAACCAGCTCGGTGATCTTGTCCAGCTGGGCGCGGCTGTTGATCGCCCCCACGTCGGTGTTCTTGTCGAGCGGGTCGCCAACCCGAATCGTCGAGAGCCGGTCCTTGAGCTTGGCGATGAGCAGGTCGGCGATCGACTCCTGGACGAGCAGGCGGCTGCCCGCGCAGCAGACCTCGCCCTGGTTGAAGTAGATCCCGTTCACGATCCCCTCCACGGCCTGGTCGAGGGGCGCGTCGTCAAAGACGATATTGGCGGCCTTGCCGCCAAGCTCCAGGGTGAGCGCCTTGCCCTGCCCGGCAATCCCCTGGGCGATCTTCCGGCCAACAGCCGTCGAGCCGGTGAACGCCACCTTGTCCACGTCGGGATGGGTGACCAGGGCCATGCCGATCTCGCCCGGCCCGGTGATGATGTTGACCACGCCCGGCGGGAGATCGGCCTGACGGCAGAGCTCGGCAAAGAGCAGCGCGCTCAAGGGCGTCGTGCTCGCCGGCTTGAGCACGACCGTGTTGCCGGCGGCCAGCGCCGGGGCGATCTTCCAGGCCAGCATGAGCAACGGGAAGTTCCACGGGATGACCTGCGCCGCCACCCCGAGCGGCTTCGCGACCCGGCCGGGGAACGCGTAGTCGAGCTTGTCGGCCCAGCCGGCGTAGTACCAGAAGTGGGCTGCGGCGAGCGGCACGTCCACGTCGCGCGACTCCTTGATCGGCTTGCCCGAGTCCATCGACTCGAGCACGGCGAACTCGCGCGAGCGCTCCTGGAGGAGGCGGGCGATGCGGAAGAGGTACTTGGCCCGCTCACGGCCGGGCAGCTTGCCCCAGACCTTCGATTGCGCCTGGCGCGCGGCTCGAACCGCGCTGTCAACGTCGGCCCCGGTTGCCCGGGCGATCTCCGCCAGGGGTTCCTCGGTCGAAGGATCGATGGTCGTGAAGGTGGCGCCATCCGAGGCGTCCAGCTCCTTGCCCCCGACGAACAGGCCATAGCGCTCGCGGATCGTGACGATGTCGCGCGACTCGGGCGCGGGGGCGTACTCCCAGGGGATCGCCTGGCCGTCGCCCAGGCCCCAGCTGTTCGGAGCGCTGCTCGTGGTTCGGGCGGGCATGCCCGGTTTCGTCTCGGTGGCCATCGCCGCCATTATCGCACTGCCCCGGGCGCGGCCGGCCCCGGGCGCTCGATGGCGGCGGCGCCTGGCGGATGCTCCGGTTGGCCTCGTGCAGCCACGCGTCGCGCCAGCGCAGATCGCAGCGGCGTGTAAGATCAGGACACAACTGAATACGCCTCCGGGGAGCGCGAAACGCGCTGAGAGTGTGGTCCGACCACAGACCCGCCGAACCTGATCCGGCTGACACCGGCGTAGGGAGCAGGCCAACCGTCGACTCGACGCCGTCCCCTTCAGACCCGGGGCGGCGTTCATCGTTTCGAACGAGGAGTCACGGTTCCATGTCCCGCAATCTCACCCGGTTCACGTCGATCCTGGCCGTGGTCGGGCTCGTCGCCAGTGCCTGCTCGGGCGGGCCCGGAGAAGCGCCGACGGCGCGGCCATCCGCAGCGCCCGCCTCAGCCGCCCCGTCAACCGGTTCCTCGGCCTCGCTCCCGGCCGTCTCGCCGGCGCCAACCCAGAAGCCCTCGACGGCGACCGTCAGCCTCGCCCTCGACTGGACGCCGAACACGAACCACACCGGCTTCTACGTCGCCCAGCAGAGCGGCTGGTACGCGGACGAAGCGATCGACCTCCAGTTCCTCCCGTACGCCAGCGCCAATCCGGAGACGCTGGTCGGAGCCGGCCAGGCCAACTGCGGGATCAGCACCGAAGAAGGCGCCACCTTCGCGATCGCGGCCGGCGAAAAGGAGCAGTCGGTGATGGCGATCCTGCAGCACACGGCGAGCGAGATCGCCGTTCTCGCCGGCGGGCCGATCACCCGTCCCCGGGACATGGACGGCAAGGTCTACGCGGGCTTCGGGTCGCCCCAGGAGGGTCCCCTCCTGACGGCCGTGATCAAGGCCGATGGTGGCAAGGGCGTCTTCACGACGGTCACCCTCGACACGGCGGCATATGAGGCGCTCTACGCCCGCAGGGCGGACATGGCGATCACGTTCAGCGCCTGGGAGGCGATCGAGGCCAGGGAGCGCGGGATCGCGCTGCGCACCTTCGCCTTCCCCGACTACGGCCTGCCCGATGAATACGCGGTCGTCCTGGTCTGCAACAACGCCTGGCTGGCGGCCAATGGCGACGTCGCCCGGCGTTTCCTGGCCGCCACCGTCCGCGGGTTCGAGCTCGCAGCAACGGATCCGGCGACCGCTGCCACCCAGTTGATCGCCGCCAATCCGGGCGTCTTCGACGCCAACCTGGCCCTGCCAAAGGACAGCGCGAACTACCTCGCCGCCCGGCAGCTCTACCTCGATCCATCGGGCATCGTCGGGCCTGAGCTGCTGGCGACGTGGGCCGCCTCGTCCGGCTACCTCTACGACCTCGGCGTCCTGGCGGGACCCGACGGCAAGCCGCTGACGGCGCGCCCCGACTTCTCGACGTACTTCACGAACACCTACCTGCCGTGAGCCCGCGCCGTGCGAGCCGTGCAGTGAGCGCCCGGCCTGGGAGCCCCGTGGAGTGACCATGTTGCGGCGGAGCCTGCCCAGCGTGGCCCTCGTCGGGGGGATCGTCGTGGCGTGGGAGATCCTGGCCCGCGTCCTCGTGATCGACCCGGTCGTCCTGCCGGCCCCGAGCCGGATCCTCAGCGCCCTCTGGGACGCCCGCGGCGTGGCCGCCGGGCATACCTTCACCACCCTGGCGGAAACCGGCCTGGGATTCTCGGTCTCGGTGGTCATCGCCGTGCTCGCGGCGCTCGCCATGGATTCGATCGGCTGGTTTCGCCGGGCGGTCTATCCCCTGCTCGTGACGAGCCAGACGATCCCGATCGTCGCGGTGGCCCCGCTCCTCGTCATCTGGTTCGGCTTCGGGCTGTCGCCCAAGATCCTGGTCGTGGTCCTGGTCACCTTTTTCCCGGTGACGGTGGCCCTCCTCGACGGCCTGGCCGGGACGCCTCGCGACGCGAGCAGCCTGCTCGAGACGATGGGCGCGAGCCGTGCCCAGGTCCTGCTCAAGCTGCGCCTGCCCGGCGCGCTGCCGGCATTCTTCACGGGCCTGCGCATCGCGGTGACCTATGCCGTGGTGGGCGCGATCTTCGGCGAGCAGGTCGGCGCCGTGAACGGGCTCGGGATCTGGATGATCCTCAGCAAGAACCTGTCACGGACCGACCTCGTGTTCGGGGCGATCCTGATCACCGCGGTGCTCACCCTGGGCCTGTGGCTGCTCGTCGGCGTTGCCGAGCGGCTGGCGATCCCCTGGTATCGAGAGGCACGCCGCGCCCGGGCCTGACGGAGGCGGAGCCACGCGCCGGCGGGCCCAGGTCGGTCCAGGGGCGCCGGGGCCGGCGCGGTACCGCGCACTACCCGGTCGGTTCGTTCTCCTGGGAAGAACAACTGTCCGAATCCAGGTCGGTCCGGGGCGCCGACGCGGCCGGCGAGGCGGTTCTGTTCTCGAGCCGGCAACCAATCCCGTGATTCGCCCGACCGGACCGCCGCGCGACCTGCTGATTCGGGCAATTGGTTCTTCCACGAGGAACGGCCGATCCGCGCCACCTGTGCTGGCAGCCGCGGGGATCCGTTCCTGACAAATACCAGCCGGGAGGGCCGTATGGTCGGTCGGGGCGAGATCCGGGCATCGCCGGCCCCGGACCCGACCGGAATCGTGCTCGAATCCGGCATCGACTCGACCCAAGCGGCTCAACGAGTGGCGCGACCGACCATAACCCAAGCAGGAATTTGTCAAAAGGCGACGGCGAGAGATCCACGAGCCCGGCCCGCGGAGCGC
>JBEPUS010000170.1:0-5836 GCA_041691435.1 Chloroflexota bacterium | reverse complement strand
CCGCGGCTGGTGCCTGGCTCGGGCCGGCGCTGGGGGCGCCACCCACCACCCCGATGCTCGGGACGTCCGTGTCACCGGATGCCGGCGCCCCGGATGCCGGCGCCGTCGATGGCTCGCCGCTGGGGGCCAGCACGCCCCCGGCCGGGGTGGCGGTCGGGTAGGGCGAAGCGGCCGCTCCGGGTGCCACTACGGCAAATTCGCCGAACTGGGTGACCACCGCCAGCCAGATCCCGGGCCCCTGGTTCTGGGTGGCCAGGGGCGCCCAGCCCGATCCGCTGTTGAGCTGGATGGTCCGGTCCGGATCCGAATGTGGGCTGACCATGACCACGGTCACGAGGGCGCTGGCCAGAGCCGTGAGCGGAGCGCCGGCCTGGTCGGTGACGCTGATTCGATAGACGTTGCCGTCGATGTGGCCATCGCCCGGCAACGTCGCGGGCAGGACGGGCTCGATCGAGAACTTGACGGACGTCGCACCGGCCGGCAGGACCAGGGCTCCGGAGGTGGCCAGGACCTGTGCCTGTGGATCCTGCTCCGGGGTCGCGATCGCGATCAGCTTGTTGGCGCCACCTTCGACGGCGACGCTGCCCTTGGCCCCCTTTGCGCCGCCCTTCGCACCGGCCGGCGGCACGAGCCAGACGTACGGGAGCGGAACGTAGACGCCGTCGTAGAGCGGCGGCTCGGTCAGCGGCGCGAGGCGCTGGGCGAGGACGATCAGGGCGATGCCCGCGCCGAGGGCAGCGAGGCCAACCCGACGATCCCGGGATCCACTCACGCCGCGCACCTTCGCACACACCGGCCGGGCGTGCATGCCGGACCGAGATCAGGCGAGCCCGGCAACCTCGACTCCCCCGAATGCCAGGTCGCCGGCCACGAACGCCAGGAGCCGCTCGCCCTCCTCGAGCAGGGCGAGCCGGTCCAGGCCGGACGGGGTGACGGCGGGCTCGATCCGGAGCCTTGCCTGCTTCCCGTCCCGGGCGATCCGCCAGCCGCCGGCGTAGCGGCCGTCGAGGAGGATGCTGCCCAGTGCGGCTCCATTGCCCGGGAACAGCGGCGTCGAGTGCTCCAGGTCCATGACCCGCGTCCGATCCTTGTGCCCAAGTAGCAGGTTGTCGTACTCGGGCAGGAAGCGGACCGGCGCCGGCGTCATCGGATCGGGCCGCGGAGCGTCGGGCAGGTCGAAGAGCTCGCGCCCGCCTTCGTCGCGAAACGTCAGCAGGTCCGGGCGCAGGCGATCGACCACTGCTCGCAGCCGGCTGAGTCCCGACCAGTTCTGGATGTCGGCGACCGTGGCAGGGCCGAAGGCGCGGAGGTAGCGGAGGACGAGGCCGTCCGGTGCCGGGTCATCGCCCACCATCTGGCCCAACCACGGTTCCGCGAGTCCCCAGGTCGGCAGGCCGCCAACGCCCCACACGCCACGCGGCGGGACCTGGATGACCGGCAGCAGGGGACCGACGGCCGCAGACAGCGACAATCGATCGCGGCCCGGCCAGCGCTCGGCCAGGAGGCGGCCGAGCTCGGCGGCGGTTCGCGGCCGCTCCTCGAGCATCGTCCTGGCCAGCGCGCCGAGCTCAGCGAGGTCCACTCCCACCAGGTTCCGGTGGAACGGCGACACCCGGAAGCGCTGGGCGAGGAGCGGCGCAAAGACGGGCCGCAGTGCCAGGAAGTCGCGCGCCGTCACGAGATGGAGCGTGTAGCGCATGAGCGAGGCCCGGACCGCGGCCCGCCCGGTCATCAAGCCGGCCAGCTCGTCCGCCTGGAAGCCGGCGATTCGCGTCCACAGGCCTACGTATGGGGCGTTGGGGGCCTGCGACTGCATCCCCACCAGGAGCTCCATCACGGCCGCAGCGGGCTGCTGGACGCGTTCGAGCAGGAGCTGGCGGGCCAGGAGCGCACGGTTCAGCGTGCGCTGGTCGAGGATCGGCGGCGGTGCCGGCCGGGTAGCGGTCATGGCCCCCAGTCTGGGCCACCCGCGACGGCATCAGGCGGCGGGCGCGTCCGCGCGGCGGGGCATCCCCGGTGAGCGATCCAGGAGCTCCGGGATCGCATCGGCCGGGACAGGCCGGGAGAACAGATAGCCCTGCGCCTGCTGGCAGCCGAGGGCCGTCAGGCGGTCGAGCTGGTCCTGGGTCTCGACGCCTTCGGCGGTGACGCCCAGGTCGAGTGCCGAGGCAAACGCAAGCGTCGCCGTCACGATCGCGGTGTCCTCGCGGGAGCGCCCCAGCCCGTCGATGAACGAACGGTCGATCTTCAGGCCCTGGACGGTGAAGCGCTTGAAATACTCCAGCGCCGAGAAGCCGGTCCCGAAGTCGTCGATCGCGAGCTGGACGCCGAGGTCGCGGAGCTGGCGGAGCGACCCGTCGCTCGTGGCCGACTCGTGGAGGGTCAGCGATTCGGTGATCTCCAGGACCAGCGCGGCTGGCTCGAGATGGGCAGCCGCCAGGATCTCCTTGACCTGCGCCGCGAAGCCCGGCTCCACCGCTTGGCGTGGGGAGACGTTCACGCTGATCGTGAGGTCCTCGCGACCGGGACCACTGAGGCGCCATGCCCGGACCTGGCGGCAGGCCTCGATCGTGACCAGCCGGCCGAGGGGCACGATCAGGCCGGTCGCCTCGGCCAACGGGATGAACTCGTCGGGGGCGATCAGGCCGCGGGCCGGATGGCGCCAGCGGACGAGCGCCTCGAAGCCAACGATCCGGAGCGACGGCAGGGCCACGATCGGCTGGTAGTGGACGTCGAATTCCTCGTTTTCGATCGCCGCCCGGAGCGCGGCCTCCAGCTCCAGGCGGCTCTGGGCCTGGAGGCGCATCGACGGGTCGAACACGGCATGGCGCGCCTTGCCGCCCGTCTTGGCCGCATACATCGCCGCGTCGGCGTGAGCGAGGAGATCGTCCGCGCCGGTGTCCCCGCCGCTCGCCAGCGCGATGCCGATGCTCGCCCGGACGACCAGGCGCCGGCCCTCCAGCTCGATCGGCCGGCCGAGCTCCGTCGCCAGCCGCTCGGCCAGTGCTTCGGCCTCAGCGATCCCCGTCACTCGCTCCACGAGGACGGTGAACTCATCGCCGCCCTGCCGCGCGGCCACGTCCTCGGTTCGGAGCGTCGCCGTCAGGCGCCGGGCGACCTCGATCAGGAGCCGGTCGCCGGCCCGGTGGCCGAGGGAATCGTTGATCACCTTGAAGTCGTCAAGGTCCAGGAACAGGAGCGCGACGCTCGATCGGCGCCGGCGCGAGCGGGCCAGCGCGCGCTCGGCGTGCTCACGGAACAGGACCCGGTTCGCCAGCCCCGTCAGGGGATCGTGCAGGGTGTCGTGCAGGAGCTGGGCCTCGAGCCGCTTTTGCTCGGTGGTGTCGACGAGCAGGCCCTGCGACACGCGCACGCCGTCGACCGAGTCTTCGTGCATCGTGTAGGCCTCGTCGTGGACCCACACGATCGTCTCGTCGGCGGCGATCATCCGGTAGTCGATCCGGAGCGGCCGCTCGGTGGCCCAGTGATCGGCGTAGGCGGCCATCGCCAGGGTCCGATCGGCAGGGTGGATGAGGCTTGGCCAGAGCTCCGGGTCCGCGATGAACGCGGCGGGCGGGTAGCCGAGGATCGCCTCGATCTGTGGGCTCATGTAGGCCAGCCTGCCGCCGTCGCTCACGGCAGCGTCAGCAACGTCGATGTAGACGGCTGCCGGCACCCGCTCCACCAGGACCTGGTAGCGCGAGTCGGCCTGGGCCCGCCGCAGGAGGGCCACCTCCAGGTCGTTCTGGGCCAACCGCGAGCCATCGAGCAGCCGGCCCCGCTCGTGCACGAGGACGGTCTGGCGAAAGCCGGCCAGGACGACCACGATCAGGGCGCCGATATCGACGAGCCCGAACTCCGTGTTCAGAAGATGCCGGCCAACGAGCAGCAGCGCGCTCACCAGCAGCGAGACGACCGGCAGCGCTCCCAGCACCACCGTGGCCACCTGTCGCAGGCGCGGGCTCTGGGCGGCGCCGATCCGCCAGTCGCTGCCACCCAGGCCCACCGTCACGATTCCCACCGAGAACAGGTAGTGCCCAATGTCGCCGGCCGGTGGCAGGGCGACCATCGCCTGGCGCAGCCAGTCGATCCAGGCAAGGCCAAGGATGGCAAAGCCCGCGAGCAGCAGGTAGCCGCCGCCGCGCGGCGAGGCGCGCAGGGCGAGCAGCGCCAGGAGCCCTGCGCCCGCAGTGGCCAGGTGGATGATCGGGTACGTCACTGCGACGCTCGCTGCGAGGACCCCGACGTCGGCAACCTGGCCGCCGTAGACCGCCAGGATCAGGGCGGTGATCGCCAGGAAGATCGCCACGCCGTCGAGATAGACCGACAGCTCCTCGGCCTGCGGCAGGCGCCCTCGAACCATCACGACGATGGCAATCACCACCGGCACCACGAGGAGCAGGAAGCCAATGTCGGATGGGGCGGGAAATGCGTAGAAGCCAACCGCCAGCTGGGCGTCCCAGAGCAGCTGGCCGACCAGCCAGGACCCGGTGCCCAGGGCGACCAGGGTGGCGACGACCCGAGCCGGTCCGGTCGAGCGTCCGACAACGGCGGCCGGATAGGCGAAGGCGATGAGCCCGGCAGCCGTCCAGTGGATGTTTTCCCAGAGCTCGCTGCCGCCATCGAAGTTGATCGCGGTGAGCACCATGAACAGCCCGACCACCGGAAGCCCGAGCCAGAGCACCAATCGCGGACTCAGCATGGCGCGTGTTCGCGCGGGCTCGGCGGGCAGGGTGGCGCCCCCGCCCAGGCCGGCAGGTTCGAGCCGATCGAGGCCAGTCACTCATGGAGGCTAGAAGCCGCGCCTGGGCGCCGATACCACCGCTTCGCACCATGTCCGCATAGCCCATCTGCCGGTCGCTGCCGCGGTCGCCCGCCGGGGGCGATACTGCCGGCGTGGACCCGGCCCCAGTCGCCAGCCCTCAGCCCAGCCGGCCGCCCCGATGGGTCCGCCTCCTGGAGCGGATCCGGCCCGAGGATTGGCTGCTCGTCGCCTGGATCGCGATCGTCAGCCCCCTGCTGGGTCACGGACAGGGCAGCCAGCCCGGGCCGGGACCGTTCGACGGGGGTCAGCCGCTCGAGGGGATCTTCCGGCTGGTGGCCGTCCTTGGTGCGCTTGCCTGCATCGTGACCCGCAATGCCGATGGACCGGCGAACGCCCCGGGCGTCCTCGAGCGAGCTTCGGTCGGTCCGCTCACCGGCGGCCTGCTGCTCGTCGGGATCAGTGGCGCTTCTGGCCTCGGCCTGACCGGGAACGCAGGCTACGCGCCGCTGATCGTGGCCGTGGTCGTGACCGTCGTGGTTCGAATCCGCTGGCCGGCCCTGCCTACGACCGTGCGTCGCGCCCTCGTGACGCCGTTGGTGCTGGCGGCGGGCGGAATCTTCTGGACGATCGTCGACTCGGTCAGCAACGGCGGAAGCTGGTTCGGGCTGGTCAGTGGCGCGAGCGCCGGCCAGGACCTGGGCTCGATCGCCTTCGTCGTGAGCGCGCTCGTCGCGTTCGCGGCGGTCTTCTACGCGATGCTCGTGTATGCACCGCGCCAGGTTGCCGAGGCCGAAGGCGGGGTTGGCGAATGGCTCGCCCGGTTCGGCTTGTTCCTTGCCAGCCTTGGCCTGGGCGTCGCCTGGCTGCGCCCGTTCGGGATGTGACTCAGGGCGTGGGCCGGGTCCAGACAGGCTGCGGTCCGCTGCCCTGGCTCGAAAAGCCGACGACGACCTCGACCTGCGGGGAGGTGGCCGCCGCGTAGGCAACGTAGTCACCGAATCCTGCGTCGGTGGCGACGCAGGTCCAGGCGCTGCCGTCCGTCGATGAAAAGATCCCGCCCCGGCAATTGTC
>JBEPUS010000169.1:0-5857 GCA_041691435.1 Chloroflexota bacterium | reverse complement strand
GGCTGGACGCTCAACCTCGAGCGCGAGGACGTCTGCCCGGTGGCGGCCCTGCCGGCCGGCGGGACCATCGATGACTACCTCGCCACGCTTGCCAAGAAGGAGCGCCACGAGGTCCGGCGCAAGGTCCGGCGCGCGGAGGCGGCCGGTGAGGTGGCACTCACGGAGTCGCGCGATCCGGTCGCCGACCTCGACGCCTTCGTCAAGCTCCACCAGGCCAAGTGGGGTGCCGAGGGCCTCTTTCCTGCGACCGAGGGCGGAGCCCAGAGCCGGGTCCTCTTCCAGCGGCTCTTCGAACTGTTCGGCCCCGACGGGGCGCTGCGCCTCAACTTCCTGACGGTGGGCGGGAAGCGGGTCGCCGCGGGCGTCCATTTCGAGACGCCCGACCGGGTGCTCTACTACAACGCCGGCGTCGACCCCGCGGCCCGCGACCTCTCGCCCGGCGTGGTCATGGTCGCGGAGATGATCCGGCAGGCCCTGGAGCGAGGCAAGACGGCGTTCGACTTCCTGCGCGGCGACGAACCCTACAAGTACGAATGGGGCGCCGTCGACGAGCCGATCCAGCGCCTCCTCGTTCGTCGCAAGGTCGCCTGATGGGCGCCGCACTCCCCGACGATCTCTGCTTCGAGCGGGTCAAGCGGCTGCCGCTGCCGCCGGAGCGCAAGCGGATCCGTGTCGTCGAGCTCCTCGCGACGGGCTCCAACGGTGGTGCCCAGGAGCATGTCTTCAACCTCGTGACCCGGATCGACAAGACGCGCTACGACGTGACCGTCTGCGCCCTGACCACCGGCAGCGCCATCCGCAGGCTCGAGCGCGCCGGGATCGACGTGTGCTTCGTGGAAGCGGACGACGACGCGGGCCGGATCGAGGCCGTTGCGGCGCACCTGGCCGAGGTCGGCGCCGACGTGATCCACAACCATATGTTCCACGCCGAGGTCATCGGGACCCAGGCTGCCTGGCGCGTGGCCGAGGCAGGTCTGCCCCGGCCGTACATCGTGGGTACGGTCCATTCCTCGCGCATTCGCGACGAAACCGACCGGGCCCTCCTGCGCAAGCTCACGCCGAAGATGGACCACCTCATCGCCGTCTCGTCCTCGATCGTGCGCAAGGTCGACGAAGAGGGCCGGCATGGCGCCCCCGTGAGCCTCATCTACAACGGTGTCGATCTCGACCGCTACGACCAGCAGGTCCCGTGCTGCACGCTCCGCGAGGAGTACGGCCTCCCGGAATCCGGCCCGCTCGTGGGGGTCGTGGCCCGTCTCGAGCCCGAGAAGGGCCATCCGACGCTGCTCGAGGCGTGGCCCGCCGTCCTCGCCGCCTTTCCTGATGCCTCGCTGCTCATCGTCGGCGAGGGCACCCGGCGCGAGGCGCTCGCGGCGCAGGTCGCCGAGCTCGGGCTCGCGAAGTCGGTCGTCTTCACCGGACGCCGCGACGATGTCCCGGCCGTCACCAAGTCGTTCGATGTCGCCGTCCTGCCCTCGTACCGCGAGGCCCAGGGCCTCTCGATCCTCGAGGCGATGGCCCTTTCACGGCCCGTCGTGGCCTCGAACGTCGGTGGCATCCCCGAGATGATCGAGGACGAGCAGACTGGATTGCTCGTCCCGCCCCACGATGCGGGTGCGCTGGCCGCGGCGATCATTCGCGTGCTGCGCGACCATCCCCTCGCCGACACCCTGGGCCGCAACGGCCACGACCTCGTCCACGACCGCTTCTGCGTGGAGCTCATGGCCCGCGCCGTCGAAACGATCTACGACGAGTCCCTCGTCGGAGCGGCCGCGGCCGTCGCTGTCTAGGACCCTAAGGAGCGCCGCGCGCGGAGCGCCGCCGCCGCGCGCCACGCGCCGCGCGCGTGTCGCGAGCCGCGCGCCGAGCGCTGCGACGTCCCCCGCCGGACCATGACCATCGGGGTCATGCGAGGCGCCGCTCGTGGCCCCTAGGATGGGGCGGTGACCGTCGGGATAACGCCCATCCGCCGGACGACGCTCCGCCCGATCCGGGACGGGGCGATCGTGGCCTGCGTCGTGCTGGTGCTCGCGCACGTCACCGGGACGATCCAGACCGGGGTCGATGCCCACGCCTACTGGGCCGCGAATCCCCTTGATCCGTATGGCGGTGTCCGGCCGGCCCAGCAGGATGCGTACTTCTACGCTCCGGTGTTCACCCAACTCCTTGGCCCGCTCCACCTGCTGCCGTGGGAGCTGTTCATCGGCCTTTGGACAATTCTCCTGAGCGCGGCGCTGGTATGGCAGGCTGGGCTCTGGACAGGATTCGCCCTGCTAATGCTGCCGGTCTTCGCCGAGTTGTCGGTCGGGAACATCCACCTGCTGCTCGCCGCGGCGATCGTGGCCGGCTTCCGCTGGCCCTGGCTCTGGGCCTTCCCGTTGCTCACCAAGGTCACGCCCGGGATCGGCCTCCTCTGGTTCGCCGTCCGGCGTGAGTGGCGAAGTCTCGGGATCGCGCTGGGTGCGACCGCCGCGCTGGCGCTCGTTTCGTTCGTCTTCGCCCCGGGCCTCTGGTTCCGCTGGCTGGAGACGCTCGGCGCCGCGGCCAAGGCGCCGGACTGGGTGTTCATCGTGCCCGTCCCGCTCTGGGGCCGGCTCATCGTCGCGATCCCGCTGGTCGTCTGGGGGGCGCTGACCGATCGACGGTGGACGGTCCCGGTGGCAGCCATGCTGGCCCTGCCGATCCTCTGGGTGAACGGGCTATCGATGCTCGTGGGGGTTCTGCCGCTCATTCCGCGGATCGTCGGCGCGACCCCGGCGGCGCGGTGGCTGGCTTCGTCGGGTCCGACGTCATTCGCGCTGCCTCGATGGGCGTCGCGGGCGGCCTCGTCCGAGTGATACCTCTCGTTGAATATCCCGGGGAGGTGATGGCGGCCCGCTATTCAGCGAGAGGTATCAACGGGGAGACCATCGTTGCCCTCCGTGCGTGAAGCGCCGGCTGCGCGCGCCGAGCCAGCTGCGCCCGCCGCACCCGCCGAGCCAGCAGCGCCCGCCGAGCCAGCTGCGCCCGAGCCAGCGGCGCCCCCCGCACCCGCCGAGCCGCCCCGCACCTGGCCCATCCGCCTCCTTCGCCCGACACTTCCGGAGCTGTGGCTATTCCTCGCCGTCGCGCTCCCGGCGCTGGCCGCGCTCATCGCAACGCTTCCGACCGTCGACCTCGCGTACCAGCTCCGCGCGGGCGCCGACATCCTTGCCGGCCGGGGCATCCCGACCGTGGACACGTGGACGTTCACGGCGGCCGGCCATCCGTGGGTCGACCAGCAATGGCTCGCCCAGGCCTTCCTGGCCCAGACGTACGAGCTGGCCGGCTGGACCGGCCTGGCGATCCTGCGAGCCGCCCTCGTCATCGCCATCCAGGTATTCCTGCTGACCGCGATCAGGCGACGCGCACCTGGGCTCGGACCCCGGACGGCAGCGCTGCTGGCGCTTGGCGCCTTCATCGTCATGGCCCCGGCCCTGGCCCTCCGACCCCAGCTCTTCGGGATGGCCCTCTTCGCTGGGACCCTCGCCATCGTTGCCGGGCGGCGCGAGCGACCGGGCTGGTGGTGGCTGGTGCCGCTCGCCACGGTCGTCTGGGCGAACTACCACGGCAGCTTCATCCTGGCGCCGGTGCTCGTTGGGCTGGCCTGGCTCGAGGACATCCACGATCGATGGCCAGGCTCGAACCGCACGCTCGGGACCCTGGTGGCAACCGTGATCGCGACGTTCATCACACCCTTCGGCCTCGGCGCCTGGCAATACGCCCTGTCGCTCGCCGAGAACCAGGCCCTGAAGGACCGGATCACCGAATGGCAGCCGCCGCGGCCGACGGACGTGCCGGGCGCGCTCTTCTGGCTCTCGGTCCTGGGCGTGGCCGCGGTCGTCCTGATCATCGCCCGGCGCCGGCACGCGATCTCGTGGCCGGCCGTGCTGACCCTCGTCGTCTTTGCCGGACTCGGGTCCTTCGCCGTGCGCGGAATCGCCTGGTGGTCGGGGATCGCCGCGGTGACGCTGGCAGGCCTGCTGAGCGGCGGAACGGTGAGCGGCGGCACCGTGCGCGGCGGACCGGATGACCGCGACGCGGCAAGCCCGCCCTCGCGCCGCGCCGCGCGTGCGAGCCCGATCAATGCGGTCGTGGCGGCCGTCCTGATCGCGGCCGGGATCGCCCTGCTGCCGGCCTGGCGCCCGATCGACCCCGGCACGGGGGCCCCGACGGGCCTTCTCGGCCAGGCCCCATCGGGCATCACCGCAGCCCTGCGGGCCCTGGCAACCTCGAATGACCGGGTCTGGAACCCGCAGGTCTGGGGCTCCTGGTTCGAGTTCGCGGTCCCCGCGCCGACGTACGCTCAGGACGCCCGGCTCGAGATCTTCACGACCAACTTCCTCGACTCGGCGGATCAGGTTTCGAACGCCGGGCCCGCCTGGCGGCTGATGCTCGAAGGCCAGCAAGATGACGTCTCGATCGTCGTGGTCGAAGGCAGCTCGGCCGGTCGCCTGGCCCGGGCGCTCGCCTTCGAGTCCGACATCTGGCGTCAGGAATACGACGACGCCGATGGCAGCATCTGGGTCCGGGCCACGCGATGACGCTTCGGGAGCGCCTCGCCCGGCTCGATTCGGGCCGAGGCCGAATGGCGATGGTCGTCGCCACCGGCGTGATCCTCGTCCTCGTCGCATGGGAAGCCACCGACCTGTGGCGCTACTTCAGCGGCCGCGGGGAGCTGGGCCAGGACTGGGTCTTCTACGTGAAGCTCGGGCATCGCTGGCTCGACAGCGGCGTCATCTACGGCGATCGCCAGCTGACCGGCCAGCCGTATCACGTCCTCGTGAACGACGACAACACATACCCGCCGACCTCGATCCTGCTGTTCGCCGCCTTCGCGGTCGTGCCGCCGCTCGTGTCGGCGCTCGCCTGGTGGGTTGCCCCAATCGCGGTGATCGTGTACGCCGTCGTCCGGCTCCGGCCCTCGGCCTGGACCTGGCCGCTCATCGTTCTCTGCGTCTTCTGGCCGCGAACCATCGGCTCGCTCATCGTCGGCAACTCCGATCTCGTCTCGGCGGGCTTCGTAGCCGGCGGGATCCTCTGGGGCTGGCCTGGCGCCCTCGGCTTCTTCAAGCCGTCGTTCGCCCCGTTCGGGCTGGTCGGGGCGCGGCGGCCCTCGTGGTGGATCGCCCTGGCGGCCGGCGTCGCGCTGTCCGTGCCCTTCCTCCTGAACGGCTCCTGGGCCGATTACGTGACCGCGGTCCGGAACTGGGACCTGCCCTGGGACCGGGCGATCCTCAACATCCCCCTCCTCCTCATCCCGATCGTGGCCTGGCTCGGACGCCGTGATCGTTCGCTATCCTCGGAAGACATCGGGGAGGCAGCCACATGAGCGACGAGGAGACCCAAGCCGCGCGGGCCGAGCTTGACGTCGTCGTCCTCGGCGGCGCAGGTCACGTGGGCCTGCCGCTCTCCCTCGTCCTGGCCGACAGCGGCGCCCGGGTCGGCATCTTCGACATCGACGCGCCCAAGCTGGACCGCCTCATGGCCGGCCGGATGCCGTTCATGGAGCGCGGCGCCGACGCCTTGCTGAAGGACGTCCTCGCCTCCGGCCGGCTGGAGGTCAGCCCGGAGCCGGCGATGATCGCCCGGGCCACGGCCGTGATCGTGGTCATCGGCACGCCGGTGGACGAGTTCCTGGGTCCCTCGATGACCGTCTTCGAGCGAAGTGCCGACGAGATCGCGCCGCACCTCCGGCCGGGCACCCTGATGATCCTGCGGAGCACCGTCTATCCCGGCACAACGGCCTACGTGAAGCAGCGCTTCACCGACCTCGGCTGCGAGGTCGACGTGGCCTTCTGCCCCGAGCGCATCGCCGAGGGCCGGGCCCTCGAGGAGC
>JBEPUS010000168.1:0-5883 GCA_041691435.1 Chloroflexota bacterium | reverse complement strand
ACAGCTAGCCCGGGCGCGGGATCGGCGTCAACCGAGCTCGGACCGATGGAAGGCCTCGAGGAGGAATTGCGACGGGCTGGCCGGGTCGTAGAGCAGCGTCAGCGACCGGCGGGCCCGGGTCCAGGCGACGTAGGCCAGCCGGCGCTCCTCCTCGAGCGCCCGCTCGGGTTCATCCGAATCGTCGATGGCCCGGCGGCTCGGAAAGCGATCGCCGTCCATCAGGACCAGGACATGGTCGAACTCGAGGCCCTTCGTCGCATGGACGGTCGCGAGGACGAGCCCGGCGTCAGCGCGCCGCAGGCGAGCCAAGCGGCCGCGGGCCTCGATGATAGCCGCGCCCAGGCCGGCAATCGCCTCGTACCGGGGCGCCCAGCCGAGCAGCAGCCTGAAGGCGTAACGCGTTGGCCCATCCGGCGCCGAATCGCGCAGGCGGCCGAGCACGACGAGGAGCGGGATCCCGGGTGCCATCGCGGCCGCAGACGTAGCCTGCTCCAGGGCCTGCTCCAGGGCCGGTTCCTCGAGCGGCAGTGCGACGTCCGGCCCGCGGAATGCGCTCGCGCGCTCCACCGCCGCGGTGGCCGCCGGCACGAGCTCGACGTTCGTGCGAGCCAGGACCGCCCGAGTCGAATGGTCCGCCGGCCACGCGTCAAGCGCCCGGCCGATGCGCTCTACGTCGTCGTCGCCATCCGGAGCGAGCACGAGCCGGCCGGCCGCCCCTGGACCCGCCCGGATCTCCTTGGCGAACCGCTCCCGGTTGTGTCCAACCAGGCGTGCCGAGCGTTCGACCACCGGCCGTGGACAGCGAAAGTTCGTGAGCAGCGCAACCCGTCGAAGCCCTGCCAGCCGGTCGGCCAGCTCAAGCGTCCGGCGGACGTCGGCGAGGCGCCAGCCGTAGATCGACTGGTCGTCGTCGCCGACGAGGAAGATCCGGTTCGCGGGCGCCGCCAGGAGCAACGCGAGCTGGAGCTGAACGCGGTCGACATCCTGGACTTCGTCGACCAGCAGGTGTTCGCAACGACTGCGCCAGGCGGCGAGGAGGGCAGGTGTCGCCTGGAGCCGAGCCAGCGCCTCGAGGACGAGGTCGTCGAAGTCCAGCCGGCCGCTCGTCGCAAGCGCCTGTTGATAGGCCACGAACGTCCGGGCGATAGGTCCGGCCGCCTGGTCAGCAGCGACATCGGCGGTCACCACCCCCAGATCAACCTTGAGCCTCGAGATCGCCGTGTCGAGCTGCTGGACCTGCGCCGGCGTTGCTCCGGGCACGAGCTGGGCGAGCACGGCTGGCCGGTCGGCGAGCGGCCCGACCGGCAAGCCCGCGTCGCCCAGGATTTCGAGGCCGAGCGCGTGAAACGTCCTGACGCGGACGGCGTCGACCCGCAGGCCGAGCTCGCCGAGCGAGCCGAGCGCCTCGCCCAGCCGTGCCTCGAGCTCCGCGGCGGCGCGCCGGTTGAAGGTGATCGCGCTGATCGTGGCCGGCGGGACGCCTGAGGCGACAAGCCACGCAACGCGCGCAACCAGGGTCGTGGTCTTGCCGCTGCCGGCCGGGGCGATGCACAGGATGGGCCCAGGCGCTGCGGTCGCGGCCGCCAGCTGGTCTGGCGTGAGCCGCTCGAGACGCTCGATGACCGCCGGGTGGAGGCTCATCCGCGTAGCCTGGGCGCCACCGCTCATCACGGAATTGCAGGACGCAGCGGAGACCCCTCGACGAAACGCTCGCGGAACGAGGCTCGGGTACGATCCGAGCGTGACTCCCCAGCTCGAGGCGACCCTCCGCAAGCTGCCTGACCGCCCCGGTGTCTACCTGATGAAGGACGGCCACGGCGTGGTGCTCTACGTGGGCAAGGCGCAGAGCCTGCGCAGCCGCGTCCGGAGCTACTGGCAGAAGCAGAGCCCGCTCGGCGAGGCCCACCTGATTCGCAGCGTGATCGACCGGGTCGCGGACGTCGAAACGACGCTGACCGACTCCGTCTCCGAGGCACTGCTCCTCGAGGCGAACCTGATCAAGCGCTATCAGCCGCGCTTCAACGTCCGGCTGAAGGACGACAAGAGCTATCCCTACATCAAGATCACGCTGGCCGATGATTTCCCGCGGGTCGAGCGGACCCGGAAGCTGATCAACGACGGCAGCCGCTACTTCGGCCCGTACGCCTCGGCCTCGTCGGTCGACGAGTCGATGAACCTCATCCGCCGGCTCTTTCCGTTCCGGACATGCACGATCGAGATCACCGAGGGCAAGCGCGCCCTGGCCCGGCCGTGCCTCCTCTACCACATCAAGCGCTGCCAGGGCCCGTGCATCGAGACCATCTCGAAGGAGGCCTACCGGCGGGACATCGCCCAGATCGAGCTCTTCCTGGAGGGCCGCCAGGAGACCCTGCTGGCCGGCCTGACGGGCGAGATGGAGGCGGCCTCCGAGCGGACCGACTACGAGCGGGCTGCGGCACTGCGCGACAAGGTCCGGGCGATCGGCCGGACGATGGAGAGCCAGAAGATGGCGGCCTTCGCGCGGACCACGCTGGACCTGGTCGGCCTGGCTCGCAAGGACAACCAGGCCGCCGTCCAGCTGTTCGTGGTACGCGACGGCGCAATGATCGGCCGCGACGTCTTCCTGCTCGAGGCCCCCCGCGACGTGTCCGACGAAGAGGTCCTGGCCGGCTTCCTGCTCCAGTTCTACGCCCGCGCGGCAACCGTCCCGCCGGAAGTCCTCCTGCCGGCGCTGCCCGCCGAGGCGGGTGACCTGGAGACGTTCCTCGCCGACCGGCGCGGTGGGCCCGTCCACCTGCGGGTGCCCCAGCGGGGCGAAAAGCGCCAGCTGCTCGAGCTCGCCCGCCGGAATGCGGCCGAGACGCTCGAGCGCGAGCAGGTCCGCTGGCTGGCCGACCAGGGCAAGACGCTGGGTGCGCTCACCGAGCTCGGCGAGGCCCTCGGCCTGGCCAATCCACCGATGCGCATCGAGTGCTACGACATCAGCAACTTCCAGGGCGCGCAGTCGGTCGCGAGCATGGTGGTCTTCGAGGACGGCAAGCCGCGGACGGGCGACTACCGCCGGTTCCGGATCAAGTCGGTCCAGGGCCCCAACGACTTCGCGAGCCACCAGGAGGTGCTCCGGCGCCGGTTCCGCCGAGCGGCCGTCGCGGAGGAGGGCAGCGCCGAGGAGCTCCGCTGGCGCCTGCCCGACCTGGTCATCGTCGACGGCGGCAAAGGCCAGGTGAGCGCCGCCGCTGAAGTCTTCGCCGAGCTCGGCATGGAGGACGTGCCGCTGGCCGGGCTGGCCAAGGAGCGCGAGGAGCTCTTCCTGCCGGGGCGCTCGGAGCCCATCCTGCTGCCGGCCACGTCGGGGGCCCTCTACCTCGTCCAGCGCCTGCGCGACGAGGCCCATCGGTTCGCGATCACCTACCACCGCGACCTGCGCGCCAAGGCGTCGATTCGGTCGGCATTCGACGACCTGCCCGGGGTGGGTCCGAAACGCAAACAGGCCCTGCTGCGGGTCTTCGGGTCGACCAAGCGCATCCGCGACGCGCCGGTGGAGCAGATCGCCGCTGTACCCGGCATCGGGCCCGCCTTGGCCGGCCGGATCAAGGCGACGCTGGAGGCCTAGGCCGGGTTCTTCTGGTATTGTCCGGCGCGATGCGCAGACTCGGTCCGTACCTCATCGTGATCATCGGGATCGCCGCTCTCGTCCTCGATTTCTGGCCGGGACTGCGGCTGCCCAGCTTCACCGGATCAAGCACCACCAACCCGATCATCGAGACCAAGCTCGGCCTGGACCTGAAGGGTGGCGTGCGCGTCGAGTACCAGGCGCTGCCGGTGAACGGCGTGGCACCCGACGGCGACGCGATGAACACGATCAAGGACATCATCGAGCGCCGGGTGAACGGGATCGGCGTTGCCGAGCCGCAGGTGGTCACCCAGGGCGTCGACCGGGTGGTGGTCGAGCTGCCCGGCGTCAGCGATGAGGACGCAATCACCAAGCTCGTCGGCTCGACAGGACTGCTCCAGTTCATCCCGCTGCCCGCGGCGACCTACGGCACGGCCAGCTCCACCGCCACCGGCGGCCCAACGGGCGTGACCCAGAACCAGCCCCTGCCCAACGACCCGAGCCTGGTCCCGCTCTTCGGCGGGACGGCCGTCACCTCGGCCACCGCCGCGACCGACCAGAACGGCTTGCCGGTGGTGGACTTCGAGCTCTCCAGCGACGCCGCCTCGAAGTTCGGGACCTATACCACGAACAACGTCGGCAGCTTCTTCGCGATCGTCCTCGACGGGATCGTGATCTCTGCCCCGAGCATCAACCAGGCAATCCCCGGCGGACATGGCCAGATAACCGTGGGCACCGGCACGGGCGCCCAGGCCGAGGTCAACAACCTGGTGACCGTGCTGAAGTACGGCTCGCTGCCGTTCCCGATCCGGGAGGTCCAGGGGACCACGATCAGCGCGACCCTGGGCGGCTCGTTCCTCAGCCAGAGCCTGCTCGGCGGGGGAATCGGGATCGGCCTCGTCTTCCTGTTCATGCTCCTGTACTACCGCCTGCCCGGGCTGCTGGCCGACGGGGCCCTCGTCTACTACGCCCTGGTCGTCTATGCCCTCTTTCGGCTGATCCCGGTCACCCTGACCCTGGCCGGGATCGCCGGCTTCGTCCTGTCGATCGGCATGGCCGTCGACGCGAACATCCTGATCTTCGAACGGACCAAGGAGGAGCTGCGCGCCGGCAAATCGCTGAGCTCGGCGATCGAAGCGGGCTTCAGCCGGGCGTGGAACTCGATCCTCGACTCGAACGTGTCGAGCCTGATCACCGCGTCGATCCTGTACAGCTTTGGCTCGCCCACGATCAAGGGCTTCGCCCTCGTCCTGATCATCGGCATCCTGGTCTCCATGTTCACGGCGATCGTGGTGACCCGCACCGTCCTGCGCCTGATCGTCCGCGTCCCGAGCTTCCAGCGCGCGGCTCTGTACGGGATGCGCGAGGACGAGTTCCTCGGCCGGTTCGCGGGCCGCCCCCGGCGCGAGGCGCGCGCGCGTGTTTGATGTCATCGGCAAGCGGCGCTGGTTCTTTCTCTTCTCCGGCCTCCTGACCATCCCCGGCCTGCTCTTCATCCTGCTGACCCCGATCAGCAACGGGGCGGTCGGCCTCCAGTTCTCGATCGACTACACGGGCGGCACGACCTGGGAGATCCGGTTCAAGGACCCGGCCGTGACCTCCGACCAGATCAAGTCCGTCTTCGTCAGCCAGGGGATCAACGACGCCGAGGTCCTCTCCACGAGCGATGGCTACTACGAGATCCAGACGAAGGTCGCCTCGCTGGGTACGCCACCGCCGAACCCGGAACCGGCCGCCAGCCCCGGCCCGTCCGGCAGCGCCGGCGCTTCACCGGGGGCCAGTGGCTCACCGGCCGCCAGCAGCCAGCCGAGCGCAGCACCGAGTCCGTCGCCGAGCGCAGCACCGAGTCCGTCGCCGAGCGCAGCACCGAGTCCTTCGCCCAGTCCGTCGCCGACGGCGCCTGCGTCGGCCAGCCCGGCGCCATCGGCTTCGGCCGGCACCGGCGCGGGTACGGTTACGCCGAGTCCGTCGCCGAGCACCGGTCAGGCACTGCCGACGACCGGCAAGTTCGGCGAGATCGCGACGGCCCTCCAGGCGGCTCTGGGTCCGATCGACTCGCAGCGAACGCTGACAACGGTCGGGCCCGTGATCAGCCAGGAGCTGACCCAGCAGGCCATCCTGCTCGTCATCCTCGGTTCGATCGGCATCCTGGCCTGGATGACGTTCCGGTTCCGGGACGTCAAGTTCGGGGCGACGGCCCTCGTTGCCCTGCTCCATGACGTGGTCGTGGTCGTCGGCACGTTCGCGATCCTGGGAACGTTCTTCCGGGTCGAGATCGACGCCCTGTTCGT
>JBEPUS010000167.1:0-5943 GCA_041691435.1 Chloroflexota bacterium | reverse complement strand
CGGACCGCCCAGTACTCGGCAACGTGGTCGCCGTAGGTCCATGGCCGCCACCAGCCCCCGAATCGATCGAGCTGCGCGCCGAGGGCGAGGTGTTCGTCGTGGAGCGGCGTCCGCTTGAAGACGTCGACGTAGACGTCGGCTGCCGCCTCGGCCAGGGTGATCTGGCGGGACGCGGGGCGGGCCGTGAACGGCGCAGGGACCTGCCCCGAGCGGCTGGCCACGAACGCCCGGACGTGGGGCAGGCAGACGCTGCCCTGGCAGGTGCCCGTCCCGGCGAGGCTCGCCCGTTTCACCAGCTCGAGCTCCTGGAAGCCGCGCTGCCAGACGCCTTCCAGATCGTCCACGCCCACACCGACGCATGGGCACACGATCCCTGCGCCGGGCGGCGGCGGCAAGGGGAACGATTCGGCGGCCGGCCCGATGACCGAGACCGGCAGGTCGGCCGACATCCGCGCGAGCAGGTCGCGGGGCGCCCGGCCGAGCCCCAGGATCAGCGTGTCGCAGGCGGTCGTGACCTCCAGCCCGTCCGGCCCACGGGTCACCACGGCCGACACCCGATCGGTGCCCTCGATCCGGACGAGCGACCCGTCGAGCGATTGGCAGGCGACGCCGCGCGGCGGAGCACCGATGGCCACGGCCGCACCCAGGTCCACTCCGGCACGAGCGAGGCCCTCGGCGGCGCCGGCCGTCAGGAGGCCGCCGAGGCGGTTGCCCGGACAGACCGGCTGGAGCTCGGCTGCCCCGGTCGCCACGATGATCTCCTGGGCGTGCACGTGGAGCATGCCGGAGGATTTCCGGACGATCACCGTCGGCCCGCCGTAGATCGCGACGACCTCGGCATCGTCCTTCGCGTCGAGCATGAGGACCACCCGGCCGGCTGCTCGCGCCTGGGCAGCCGCGGCCGTACCGCTTTCGCCGGCGCCGATCACCACGAGATCCACCGACTCCCGGCGCACCGGGATCGGCCGGCCGGCCCGCGCCCGGGTAACGTCGGGCTGGGCGACGGGATGGAGGGGCGGACTGCCCTGGGCCGGATGACGCTGCACAACCAGACCGGGCCGGCAGGCGGTCTGGCAGGTCCGGATCCAGGCGATCCCATCGACCTCGGCGACGCAGTTGCCGCAGTCGCCGGCCAGGCACAGCGTGCCGCCCCGGCCGGGGTGCTCCCCGGAACGCAGCACGGCCACGGCAATCGAGTCGTCCAGCTGGTAGTCCAGCGGCGTGGAGTCGAAGACCATCCGCCCGGCCTCGATCATGCGCGCAGCCGGCTGCCGGCCGGGTCGTAGACGGCCTCGAAGCGCAGCTCGGCCGGCCGCCGTTGGCCGAGGATCTCGACCTCGAAGCCGTCCGCGCCGCCGGGGCCGGCCAGGGCAGCCGGGACGTAGCCGAGAGCCAGCGACAGCCCCGTGTGGTGGCCGTAGCCGCCCGAGGTGACCCAGCCGACCACGTCGTTCCCGTGCCAGATGGGCTCGTCGCCGGTCACGTCGGCGGGATCGGCCGCGTCGGGCTCCACGACCAGGGTCACGAGCCGCCGCTCGGGCCCCCGGGCCGCCTCGGCCTCGACCGCCGGGCGGCCGATGAAGTCGTGGTCGAGCCGGACGTAGCTGTCGATCCCAGCCTCGCTGGGCGTGTAGATCGGGCGATACTCGCGGAACCAGGTCCCGTAGCTCTTCTCGAGGCGCAGGGACATCAGGGCGCGCAACCCGAACGGGCGGATGTCGAAGGCGGCGCCGGCTGCCATCAGCCGATCGAACAGTGACCGCTGGTACTCCGGCGCGACCCACAGCTCGTAGCCCAGCTCACCCGTGTAGCTGATCCGGCCGACGCGCGCCGGGATGCTGCCGACGTCCACCGAGCGGAAGTCCATGAACCGGAATGCCGCGCCGGACAGGTCGGTGGCGGTCAGCTCCGAGAGCAGGTCCCGGGCGCGGGGCCCGGCAACCGCGAGACCAACCAGGCCGAGCCCGAGCACTTCGAAGGTGACGCTGCCATCGACGGGCAGGTGATCGATGAACCAGCGGCTGTGGTGGACCTCGGCGGCCTGCGACCCGAACAGGAGGTACTCCGATTCGGACCGTTCGGCGCCCGAGCCCTCGCCATGGACATGGGCCACCGTGAACTCGGCCACGATCCGGCCGGCCGGGTTGAGCATCGCGGTCAGCGCGATCCGGCCCACGGGCGGGAGGCGGTTCGTCAGCAGGCTCGAAAGCCAGCCCGGGGCGCCCGGACCGCCCACCCGGTACTTGGCAAAGTTCGAGATCTCGATCAGGCCAACGCGCTCACGGACCGCCGCGCACTCGGCGCCCACCTGTGCCCACGCATTCGAGCGCCGGAAGGTCACCTCCTCGACCGGCGCCTGGCCCGGTTCCTGGAACCACAGGGCGTGCTCAAGGCCGAACGACGCGCCCCAGACCGCGTTGCGGGTCACGAGCCGGTCGTAGATCGGCGTCGTGAGAAGGGGCCGGCCGGCCGGCAGCTCCTCATTCGGGAAGGTGATCCGGAACCGGCGCGCGTAGTTCTCGCGGACCTTCGCGTTCGTATAGGCCAGGTTCGCATAGTCGCCATAGCGGGCCACGTCCATGCCCCAGATATCGAGGCCCGAATCGCCCTCGGTCATCCAGTTGGCGAGGGCAAGGCCCACGCCACCGCCCTGGGACAGACCGGCCATCACCGCGCAGGCCACCCAGAAGTTGCGCAGGCCGCGGACCGGCCCCACCAGCGGATTGCCGTCGGGCGAGAAAGTGAACGGTCCGTTCACGATCCGCTTGATGCCGGTCGTGCCCATCGCCGGAAAGTGGCGGAAGGCAACCTCGAGCTCTGGCGAGATCCGGTCAATGTCCGGCTTGAGGAGCTGGCTGCCGAAGTCCCATGGCGTCTCCCGCGGCGACCATGGCACGCAGGCCTGCTCATAGGTGCCCAGGAGCATCCCGTTCTGCTCCTGGCGGATGTAGATCTCGCCGCCGAAGTCGAGCGACATCGGCATCTCCCGGTTGGTCGCGGCCATGTGGGCAACCACCTCGGGCATGTCCTGGGTCACCAGGTACATGTGCTCCATCGCCAGGACCGGCAGCTCGATGCCGGCCATCCGGCCCACCTCCCGGGCCCACAACCCGCCGGCATTGACGACGTGCTCGGCGTGGATCGAGGCGCCGCTCCCAGTGCCCACGTCCCACGTCCCGTCCGATCGCTGGGCGAGCTGGTTCACCCAGGTGTTGCGCTCGATCTGCGCCCCGGCCAGGCGCGCCGAGATCGCATAGGCGTGGGTGACGCCGGAAGGATCGACGTGGCCCTCAACGGGGTCGTACAGGGCACCGACGAAGTAGTGCTCGTCGAGCAGCGGAAAGAGCGTGCGCGCCTCGGACGGCGTGATCAGCTCGAGGTCCATCCCCAGGTACCGGCCGCGGGCCTGGGCCATCCGCAGGAAGTCCATGCGCACCGGGCTGTCGGCCAGCATCAGGCCGCCGGGCAGGTGAATCGAGCAGTCCTGGCCGGAGATCCGCTCGATCTCCTGGTAGAGCTTGATCGTGTACTGCTGGAGCTTGGAGACGTTGGGATCACCGTTGAGGGTGTGCATGCCGCCCGCCGAATGCCACGTGGAGCCCGCGGTCAGCTCGCGCCGCTCGAGCAGGACGACGTCGGTCCAACCGGCCTTCGTGAGGTGGTAGAGGACGCTGCAGCCCACCACCCCGCCGCCGATCACCACGACCTGGGCCGAGGTCCGCATCAGAAGTCGGTCTTCACGCCGCCCTCGGCCTTTCGCCGGGCAACGAACGCCGCGAGCTCCTCCTCGACGGCTGGGTCGATCGGCGGCGGCTGGTAGGCCGCCAGGAGCTCCTTCCAGATCCGGTTGGCCTTGCCGGCCGCCTCGGGACTGCCCGCCTCCTGCCACGTCTCGTAGTTCCGCCAGTCCGAGATCATCGGCTTGTGGAAGGCGGTTCGGAAGCGCGACTGGGTGTGGGCCGCCCCGAAGAAATGGCCGCCCGGACCCACCTCGCGGATCGCGTCGAGGGCCAGGCTGTCCTCGTCGACCACCACCGGCTCGAGGAATGCCGAAACCATCCCGAGCAGCTCTGCGTCGAGGATCATCTTCTCGAACCCGGCGTGCAGGCCGCCCTCCATCCAGCCGGCGCCGTGCATCAGGAAGTTGACTCCACCCATGACCGCGCCCCACAGGGCGAACACGGACTCGTAAGCGGCCTGGGCATCGACCGCGTTGGCGGCCGAGACGTTCGACGAGCGGTATGGCAGGTGATAGCGCCGGGCGAGCTGGCCGCCGATCATCGCGGTGCGCATGTACTCGGGCGTGCCGAAGGCCGGCGCGCCCGACTGCATGTCCACGTTCGAGGTGAACCCGCCATAGACCACCGGGGCCCCGGGCCGGACGACCTGGGTCAGGACCACCCCGGCCAGGGCCTCGGCGTTCTGCTCGGCCAGCGCCCCAGCCAGGGTGACCGGGGCCATCGCCCCGGCCAGCGTGAAGGGCGTCATCACGATGACCTGGTTGCGCGCCGAGTACTCCAGGATCCCCTGGATCATCGGCGTGTCGAGGCGCAGCGGGGAGCTCGAGTTGATGACCGTGAAGATCGACGGCTCGCGGTCGAGCGCGGCCTCGTCGACGCCCCGGGCGATCCTGACCATCTCCAGGCAATCCACGTTCCGCTGGCGGCCGAGGCTGTAGGCGTGAATCGGCTTGTCGGCCAGGGTCAGGGCGTCGAATGTCGCGTCGAGATGGCGGATCGAGGCGTGGATGTCGATTGGCTCAACCGGATACCCGGCCAGGAAATGGACGCTGTTGAGCATCTGGCTCAGCCGGACGAGATCCTGGTAGTCCGCCCGGTTGCCGACCCGCCGGCCGCGGTCCAGGTCGGCCACGTTCGGGGCGCTGGCAACCGAGCCGAACGCCAGGTAGTTCCCACCCACCTGGAGGTTGTGGGCGGGGTTGCGGGCATGGAGGGTGAACGAGCTGGGCGCCGTCTGGATCCGCTCCGCGACCATCGCCCGGTCGAAGCGGACGCGAGCTGACGCTGGGTCCACCCGGGCCCCGGCATCCGCCAGCAGGCTGCGCGCCGCCGGGTCGAGGAAATCCATTCCGATCTCCTCCAGGATCCGCATCGAGGCGTCGTGGATCCCGTCGAGCTCGTCCGCCGAGACGATCTCGGTCGGGGGGTAAGCCATCCTGGGCTGGGCCCAGGGTCGCTGCTGGGGCAGGCGACTGCGCTCGGCGGTGGACCGGCCACCGCTCCGCCGGCGGCGCTCCCCGCCGGCCGAACCCCCGTCAATCTCGGTCATCCAGGCCTCATTCGCCGGCCAGGTCGAACCAGGTGGTCTTGAGGACGGTGTAGCCGTCGAGCGCCTCGAGGCCCTTGTCGCGGCCGAAGCCGGACTGCTTGTAGCCCCCGAACGGGACGGTGATGTCCGAGGCATCGAACGAATTGACCCAGACCGTCCCCGCACGCAGCCGGCGAGCGAGCCGGTGGGCTCGCTTGACGTCCCGGGTCCACAACCCGGCGGCCAGGCCGAACGGCGAATCGTTGGCGATCGCCAGGCCCTCGTCCTCCGTGTCGAACTCGATCACCGTCAGGACCGGGCCGAAGATCTCCTCGCGGGCAACGCGCATCGAGTTCTCGACCCGATCGATGATCGTCGGCGGGACAAAGAAGCCGCCACTCTCGACGCGCGCTCGCTGGCCACCGCTGACCACCGTCGCGCCCTCGGTCCGGCCCAGCTCCACGTAGCCCATGACCTTCTCCAGCTGGCGCTCGTCGACGATCGCTCCGAGACGGGTGGCCGGGTCGAGCGGCTCGCCGGGCACGAGCGTCGCGCCAAGCGCCGCGATCCGCTCCACCAGCTCTTCGCGGACCTTGCGCTGGACGACCAGTCGCGAACCGGCGTTGCAGGTCTGGCCGCTGTTGTAGAAGATCCCCCAGCCGATCGCCGACGCGG
>JBEPUS010000166.1:0-5963 GCA_041691435.1 Chloroflexota bacterium | reverse complement strand
GCCACGATGATCTCTGCACAGGCATAGCCGGGAGCCGCGTAGGGCCGTGGGTCGGCGCCGTACGCTGCCCGGAATTCAGCGCCAAAGGCCGGCTGGCCCCGGAAGCTTGGAGCGAGATTTCCGCTGTAGGTATTCGCCGCAGCGGCTCCGTCCACGTCGAACAACGACCGTCCGGCATTGTCGAGGTCCTCGAGCCCATCGCCGCCGATCAGCGGGATCCCCGCCAGCCCATCCGCGGACATCTGTCGCCTGAACGCGCCCGCGCCCGAGCTCGAGTCACCGTTGAATGCGTTAACTCCGCCGAACATCACGAGGTCCGGGCGGAGCGCGCGCGCAGCCCTGATGACCTCCGAATAGTCGCTGGCTCCTGCCGTCGTCGGCGCACGCCTGACCACGACCGCGCCGTCTGTCTGGAACCGGGCTGCAAAGGCATCGGCGATGCCAATGCCGTAGGCGGCTCCGTCGTCAACCACCAGAGCCCGGGTGGAATGGAGTCTCAGGACGGCAAAGTCAGCCAGGCTCGGACCCATCTCGTCGTCGGTCGCCGATAGCCGGATGAACGCGACCTGGTCCGGTCGGGAGGCCCGCAGCGCTTGGCCGGGCGGGCCTTTGGTCAGGTCCGGGGATGACGTCGACGGACTGCATTGGAGCAAACCCGCCGTATTCGACACGGGGATCTGGCCGTTGGCCACGTACGATTGGAAGGGTCCGACAACGCCGACGACATCGGGGTCCCGCGCCAGGGCACGCATGTCGGCGATGCCTTTCTCGGCGTTGTCCCCCCCAGGCGTGCTGTGGTCCAGGCTCAGCGGCACGATCGTGATCCCGGGCAGGCGGCCGCTCCTGTTCGCGTCCTTGATCGCGAGGAGCACACCGTCCCGGACGGCAACCGCATCAGCCGAGCCGTCGCCGGTGAGCGGCAGCGAAATCCCGATCTTGATCGTCGGCCCCAGCCCCGATGGTTGCGCAGTTGTCGCGGTTGGACTGGGGCTGGGTCCGGCGAGCGGGCTTGCGCCCGGTCCGCTCGGGCCGGTGATCACCCGGTAGGCGACGAGCCCAGCGATGATCGACGCGGCGAGCGCAATGGGAGCGAGCAGGCCAAGGACTCCGCGGCGCTCGCGACCAGACCGGCCGGTGGGGACCCGAAGCCCATTGGGCAGCTGCCCCGCCTGGAGGCGTTGGGCAAAGCCACCCGGCCAATAATCGCCGCCGGGCAGCGGATCGTCGGTCAAAGCTCGAACGATCGGATCGTTGAGATCCTTGGCATCGTTGCCCGTCTTGCCGCCAGGGTCACCGGGGGTGAGCGACCCAGTCATCGCCACGCCTCACGTTCCCCGGCGGACTCGCGAAGCGATTTCATCGCCTTGGTCGCGTTGGCCCGGGCGGCTCCAGCGGTGATCCCCATCACCTTCGCGGCATCTTCGAATGTCATGTCTACCCGGTACCGAAGGTAAAGGATCTCGCGCTGGCGCGTGGGCAGCCGATCAACCTGCGCCCAGATCGAGACCCTGGAGACCGCATCCGTCTCGACGGATCGGGCGAAGGCCGAGCCTCCCTCCAGGCGCCCGCGGATCGCAGTGATCCGCCGCCGCCAGCGATGCTCATCCATGGCCAACCGGTAGATGACCCGGTACGCCCAGGCCTTGGGATCGGTGATCGCCAACCCGCCTCGAAGCGCCGTCCAGAGCCGCAGCAGGACCTCCTGCACCGCGTCCTCGGCCTCCTCGGGCGAGAGGCCCATGCGACTGACAAACCCGTAGAGCCCGCGACCCTGGGTCAGATCGAGCATCACGACCACACGGTCCGCCGACGATTCGGGCGACGCGGGACGCTCGCGGATTCCATTGAGCGGGGTCGCCGGCGATTCAACGTGAATCAGCGGGGGCCGACCGTCGATTCCCAAGGTCGAATCCATGCCTCTCGCCAAGCCAATACCTTGCGAACTTGGTCCACTGCTCGGTCACCTGGCAGTGCGCATCATGAATAGAGACGCAGGCCGACGGCAATACGCTTACTTGGTCAGCCCCAGTCAGAGCAGCTCCCGCTGGAGAGCGGTCGCGAGCCAGTCGGTGAACTGGTCGTGCGGCCAGCCGCGACGGTGGACAAGCAGGAAATACAGGCCCGGATCGATCAGGGTCCAGACGACATCGGCCGCCGCGACCGGATCGATGCCGGTGCGCAGGCCGTGCCGATCGTCCACGGCCCGGACGATGTTGGCGGCCCCGATTCGGCGCTCGTCGAGGATCTTCTCCCAGACCGCCAGCACCTCGGAATGGGCCGATGCTGCGCCCCGGGTCACCTCGTAGATCCGCGCGATCCGGCTCGAGACGCCAGTGGCGATCCGGGCATAGCCGGCCAGGAATCGAGCGGCATCTCGCTCTGCCTGGACCGCCCTTGACTCGGGCCGGTCGGGCAGGGCGACCAGCGCCCCATCCCCCACCAGGGCCACGTCATAGGCGGCCTTCAACAGGGCCGGCTTGCTCGTGCCGGAGACGAAGACCGTGGCCCGGCTCACGCCGGCGGACTCCGCGATCGCGTCGACTGACGTCCCGCCATACCCGCGCTCGACGAACAGTCTTCCCGCCGCTCGCAGAACGGCCTCACGAGTCGACTGCGCCTGCGCGGCGCGCAGGGGCGACCGATATTGCCGCTTGACGGGTGGCTCGATGTTCATCAGACTGTGAGTATAGTCAATCTATCCGCGGTGGCGGGCTGAGGAGGAACGGCGATGGTGGCGAGTCTCGAAGGTACGCTAGCAAGATCGAGTGAGGTCAACGTGGAGCCCGCCGCGCCGATCGTCGCCCGGATCCGGGCCGCGATCAACGCTCATGATCTCGATGCGCTCGTCGACTGTTTCGCGGCCGACTACCGCAATGACACGCCGGCTCATCCGGCCCGCGGCTTCGAGGGCCGAGAGCAAGTGCGCAGGAACTGGACCCGGATCCTCGAGGGCGTCCCGGACATCCACGCGAGCCTGATCCGCAGCGCCGTCGTGGGCGAGGACATCTGGGCCGAGTGGGATTGGGCAGGCACGCGCCGAGACGGGGCAGCGGTCCATCTGCGCGGCGTCACGATCCAGGGCGTGGACGACACCACGCATGCCGAGGCCCGGGTGGCCTGGGCGCGGTTCTACATGGAGCCTGTCGATGACTCGCCGGCGGACGTCGAGGCCAACGTGGAGCGGACCGCTGCCTCGGCCAGCGTGGCACGGTCATGATCCTCGTCGTTGGCGGAACGGGCACGCTGGGGCGCTACCTGCTCCCGATGCTCAGCGCCCGGGGATCGGCCGTCAGGATTCTCGCGCGTCACCCTTCTGGAGGCCCTGCCGTGCCCGGCGTCGAATTCGTGGCCGGTGACGTTCGCGACACCGATGTCCTGGACGCAGCGCTCAAGGGCGTCACGACCATCGTTTCTGCAATCACCGGATTCGGCGGACCCGACGCGCTCGGGTCGCGCGCCGTCGACCGCGACGGCAACCTTGCCCTGATCGCCGCTGCCCAACGAGCCGGTGTCGAGCATCTGGTCCTGCTCTCGGTCGAGCAGGCCGGCCCCCGCCATCCAATCGAGCTCTTCCGCGACAAGTGGGCAGCCGAGGAAGCACTTCGTTCAAGCGGCTTGGCCTGGACGATCATCCGACCCACCGCGTATCTCGAGACCTGGCTGGGAATCATCGGCGGACCGCTCGCCGAATCCGGCCGAACGCGGATCTTCGGCCGCGGTCGCAACCCGATCAACTTCGTGTCGGCCCTGGACGTAGCCCGGTTCGTGGACCTGGCGATCAGCGATCCGGGCCTCCGGAGCGTCGTGATCGACGCACCTGGTCCGGCCAACCTGGGCTTCGACGAGCTCGCCGCGGATGCGGAGGTCGCGATCGGCCGGACCGGGACGAAGCAGCACATGCCCGTGCCGATGATGCGCATGGCGGCGCTGGTTGCCGGCCTCCGCAACCCGGTGCTGGCTGCCCAGATCCGGGCCGCGATCGTCATGGACAGCCGCGATATGACGGCTGATGGCCCAACCCTCAGGCGCGCTTACCCGAGCATCCCGCTCACGCCCGTTGCCGACGTAGCTGCCCGGATGTTTGGCTCGCGGGAAGGGCTCCTGGCCGAGTCGGCCGGCGCCTGATCAAGCGGCGCTACGGTTCCTGGCGCTCTCCGGGCGTGGAGTTCCAGATCGTCGACGCGGGCGAACTGGACCCTGCCGGCGTCGCCGGCACGCCGGCGCCCGCGGCCTCTGGCCCGGCTTCTGTCGCGGGGACCGTCTCCGCAGCGGTTGGTTCGGCGCCGTTCGCGGCCGGCTTGTTGGCGAACCATGGACCCGGCCGGCCAACCGACATGCCCATGCCGCTCAGGATGCTGACTCGCTGGCGCAGGCCCGGGGGATCCATCACCGCGACCGGCTCGCGCTGGAGCTGACCGTCGTCCGGAGTTTGGCTGGCAGCCTGATCGACGCCGGCCACGGTGACAGCGACGCCGGACGAGCCGTCCTCCATCGACCGGAGCGCCCGGGAGCGGGCATCGGCGCGGACGGCGTCGAGGTCCGGCAGGTCCGGCAACGTACCCACCATCCGCGCGATCACGCTCGGATCCTGCTCCTCGGCGAGCCGCCCGAAGAATGCGTCGAGCGAGGCCCGGTAGCCCTCAACGGCGGTGTGGACGGACTGGACCTCGGACGCGATCAGCGAGCCGTGATGGGTCAGCGCCTCCTCGAGGCCCTTGTGGCGATCGTCGATCTGGCGATCGGCCGCCTCGCGCAGCCGCTTGACCTGCTCATCGAACCGGGCATTGACCTGGCTCACGTCCTCGTCGGCGTGCTTCTTCAGCTGGACGGCTTCGGCCGCCGCCCGGACGTGGACCTTTTCGACCTGGGCAGTCTCGTCGTCACCAACGCTGGCATCGATTCGAGCATGCTCCTGCTCGGCCACGACCTGCATCGCGCGGGCCATGTCGGTCTTGAACGACGCGAGGGGCATCGGCAGACCCACGACTGGCGTCTCGGCCGGCGTCTCGGAGGCGGGCGCATCGGCAGGCGGAGCGGGCGAGTCGGCCGAGCCAATCGAACCGCCGGCAACGTCTGTCGAGCCGAGGCTTTCGGGCGGGAGGTCAGGGTACATTCGAACTATCCTCAGGGGGGGCCGAAGGTACCCCATCAAGCACGTTTCGACAATCAGCGTCCGCTGAAACCGTTGCCTGCAGGAACCAGTTCCGACCGCCTTCCGGCGGGTCCGCCTGCTGTCCCGCCAGAACTTCAGGGCAGCGTGATCAGGGCGATCGCGACGAGGGCCATGAGGATCCCGCCGACCTGCCCGCGGGCCAGGTGCTCCCTCGTGATGATCCGGGCCAGGACCGCGGTGGCTGCCGGGTGCTGGGACGCGATCACGGCCGCGATGCTCAGCGATCCCTGGGTGTTGGCGAGCAGGAAGAACGCGGCCCCCACGACATCGGTGACCCCGATCAGGCCGAGCATCGGCAGGACGCTCCGCGGCGGCCATCGGAGGTCGCCGGTCGCGACCAGGAAGATGAACGCCAGGCCGAGGCAGGTGATATGGCTGAAGGCGAGCGGCCACCAGGTTCCACCACCGGCGTCGACGCTCTGGCCCATCCCGATGTAGAAGCAGCCGGCGCCAGCGCCCGAGAGGAGAGCCAGGCCGACGGCCTCCCGACTCAGGACACTGTGCTCGGCCGGCCGGGTGACGAGGATGATCGCGGCAAGGGCCAGGACGACCCCGATGATATCGGCGGTCGTCAGGTGATCGCCGAGGATCGCGCCGGCGATGACCGGCAGTCCGGCGCCCACGACCGCGGCGATCGACGCGATCAGGCCCATCGCGCCGGTCGTCAGGGCGCGATATAGACAGAACAGGGCAACGAACGCTCCGCAGCCGGCGAGACCGGCCCAGGCCAGTGCGGCGACCGCGGGCATGGGCTCGCGGCCCACGATCAGGACCAGCAGCGCGATCACCC
>JBEPUS010000165.1:0-6054 GCA_041691435.1 Chloroflexota bacterium | reverse complement strand
TGGTGGAGATGAGGGGACTCGAACCCCTGGCCTCCGCGATGCGAACGCGGCGCTCTGCCAGCTGAGCTACATCCCCACCGGGGGTCGAACCGGGAGCGCCTGGGCGCCCGCCCGGGACCGGGGCCGAGTGTAGCAGAGGGCTCCGCCAGGTCTTCCGGTTGCCCTGGGGCGTTCCCCTCAGTTGGGCCTCGCCAGGACGGGCTGGACCTTGACAATACAGAACATTTGTTCGATCATCGATGACCCATGGCGAGCCTCTCCCCGGACGTCTCGGCCGCTCTCGCATCCCTCCGGACGCGCTGGGGAGCGGCAGCTCCGCGGGTGATCGGCGCGCTGGCCATTGCGCCCCAATTCGAGGCGGATCCGGCGGTGCCCGGACTGCCCGAGCCGCGCCCAGCCGACGCTGACCGGGTGATCGGGACCGGGTTCGCGGCGCTCGATGCCATCCTCGGGCCGGGTGGCATGCCCCGCGACGCATCCGTGGCGCTGTGCGGGGGACCCTCCAGCGGCCAGACCACCGTGGCCCTGCGGCTCGTTGCCGAGGCCCAGGCGGGTGGTGCGATCGCTGCCTGGGTGGATCTTGCCCGGAGCCTGGATCCGGTCGAGGCGGTGGCTCGCGGGGTCCGCCTGGAATGGCTCGTTGTCCTCCAGCCCGAATCACCGGACGAAGGCATCGCCATGGCCGGCTCGCTCCTGGCCGGCCGGTCGGTGGACGTCCTCGTGATCGACCTGCCCGCCGACGCTCGAACCCAGCCAGCACCGATCGCTCAGCGGAGCGGCCATCCGCCCAAACGGCTGCCCAGCCTGGGCAACCGCCTCGAGCGGCTCGCGGCGCTCGCCCGGCGAGCCGGCGTCCTGCTCATCGTCCTCGAGCCGCCCGGGCTGGGGCGTGAGCTGACGGCCGCGGTCGCTGCCTCCACGGCACTCCGCCTCGAGCTGGCCCGGCGCTCATGGATCCGGCTGGGCCGGGATGTGGTCGGACAGCGAACCGAGGTGCTCGTCGGCCGGAACCGGTTCGGGCCAACGGGCCGGCGGGCCGAGCTGCGGATCCTCTACGCCGAGGGCGGCGGCCGGGATGCCTGCCTCGTGCGCGACGCACTCCTCGTCGATTCGCGCAGCGGGCCGGCCCCCGGCCTGACCACTGGTCACGACCCCACAGACGCCCCCATCAGCCTGCATTCACGGACTCACGATCGTGCGACGTCTCCACCTGCTCTGGACCCACCTGCCGCTGCGCCTCGCCCGGGCCCGCTCCGCCTCGTTTCCGGCCGGGCCGTTGATCCTGGGCGGCCAGCCCTGGACGACGGGCAACGTCCTCGACGCGAACCCGGCCGCGGTCGAGCTCGGCGTACGCCGGGGGATGCCGCTCGGGAGCGCACACCGGCTCGCTCCTGAGGCCACCTTCCTCGATCCCGAGCCAGACCGGGATGCCGCCTCGATCGAAGCGGCCCTCGAGCGCCTGGCCACCTTCAGCCCGGGCGTTGCCGGGGTCCTCGATCCGGCCGATCCGGCGTTCGGCCTGCTCGAGGTCCAGGTCGACGGCCTGGAGCGCCTGTGGGGCATCGAGCCGGTCCTCGCCGCCCGCCTGATCGAGGCGCTCGCGCCGATCCTGCCCGGCCCACCCCGGGTGGGGATTGCCGGGACTCGCTTCGCCGCGACCGTGGCGGCGGCAACCGCGGCGCCCGGCGACCGTTCGGCGATGATCGTCGGACCGGGCGACGAGGCGGCCTTCCTCGGGTCGTTGCCGGCCGGCTTGCTCACCCCGGACGAGGAGATCCGAGCTCGCCTGCGCCGGTTCGGGCTGCAGCGGATCGACGCCGTGGCCGGAATCGCCCGGTCGGCCCTGGTTGCCCGGTTCGGTGAGGAAGGGGCCCGAATCCACGCTCGGGCGATCGGCGAGGAGCTCGAGCCGTTTCGGCCGCGGCGTGCCCCTGAACGGCTGTGCCTCGGGATCGGCCTCGAGCCGCCGATCGAGGAGCTCGAACCGCTCCGCTTCGTCCTCCACCGGCTGACGGCCGCGCTGGCCGATCAGCTCGTCGCCCGGGGAGCGGCAACCGGGCGGGTGGAGCTGCGCCTCAGCCTGGATCCGGCCTTCGCCCGGCGCGGCAGCCCGATGGAGATGTCCGTGGAACAGCGCCTTCCGGAGCCGTCGTCGGAGGCAGAGGCGATCGAGCGCCTCTTGTTCGCCCGGCTTGAGCGCGACCCGCCGTCGGTGGCGGTGAGCCGGCTCGAGCTGGAGCTCTCCGAGGTGGCTCCGGCGAGCGGCCAGCAGCTGGCCCTGTTCATTCCCCAGGCGAACCGGGTCTCCCGGCTGCGCTGGCAGCTCGCCCGGCTCGCGCTGGCGTTCGGCGAGGATCGAATTGGCCGGGTCGAGCTGGCCGATCCCGAGGCACCCCTGGCCGAGGGGCGCTGGACCTGGCAACCGGTCGAGATCGCGAGATGACCCGGCTCCTGCGCGAGCATCCCCTGATCGACGCCGAGCTCGATGGTGCCGGCCGCCTTGTTGCGTTCCAGTGGGCCGGCCGGCGCGAGGCCGTCGAGGTCTGCAACCGCTGGCGCGTCGACGAGAGCTGGTGGCGCCAGCCGATCGCCCGCGACTACTTCAAGGTCGTGGGCACCCGCTGGCTGGCCCTGGTCTACCTCGACCGCCTCGATGGCTCATGGCACCTGGAGCGCGTCTACGACTGAGCCGCGCCTAGCGTCGCGGTGGGTTGCCTATTTCGCCGGGATGTTGCCCACGACGAACAGGACGACCAGCCCGATCAGCACGCCCGCCAGGCAGGCAGCGCCGATCACGTCGCGAATTCGGAGGTGCATCGCCGATTACTGTACCCGGCGGCCCGGCACGACGCGCCGGCGGCCCTCGGCGGCCTCGGCGGCCTCGGCGGCCCTCGGCGGCCCTCGGCGGCCTCGGGCCGGCCCTCGGCGGCCTCGGGCCCGACCGAATCCCTGCCAGATATTGGTGCACGTGCTGATAACCGAGGATTCGGCTTGGCCGACGCGTGGATGGGCCTTTCATCCCGCGTTGCCGCGCACGAGTCCCCTCGTGCCAGGCGCCGATGGGGCCCCTAGTTGGGCGAAATCATCGGCTAACAGCACAGCCCGCAATATCTGGCCAGAACCGGAGCGGGACTGTGACTGCGCGAGCTCGCGCGGGGCGGCGGGCACGCGCGGGGTGGCGCGGGCTCGCGCGGGCCACGAGGGGCGGCCGCACAACCAGGGAACGGAACAATGTGGGAACGGGACAATGTGCGAGGCCCCGCCGCAACGCTGGCGACGGGGCCTCGTGGGTCCCCGCTTGTGTCCGAGCAAGCAGGACCGGGTCGGCGGAAGCAACCAACAGGTTGTCCGCCGCCAAGAGCGGTTGCGAACCCCCAGGCACGCAACGGTCTGGCCTGCAGTTGAGACGCCGCGACCCCCGAAAATGTTTCATCGAATTTCGGACCGTTTTTCGAGGCCGCAGCTCGGCCGTCGCCATCCTCGGGGTGAGGCGCTGCCATTGACGAAACAGAACAGATGTTCGATCATTGGTCATGGCCTACGCCGAGCTTCATTGCCACACGAACTTCTCGTTCCTCGACGGTGCCTCGGCGGTCGATGAGCTCGTCGCGCAGGCGCTCGCCCTGGGCCTGAGCGGCCTGGCCGTGACCGACCACAACGGCCTGTACGGCGTCGTCCGGTTTGCCGCCGCGGCCCGCGAGGCGGGTCTCCAGCCGGTGATCGGGGTGGAGATCGAGCTGCGCGATGCGTTCGCCCCGGACCCGGACCAGATCGTCGTCCCCGCCCGCCGTCCGGCCCGCCGCGCCACGGGCCGCGGAACGGGCCACGGATTGGGCACCCTCCTCGACCCGACGCTCCCACCTGGCGAGGGCCTGCCCGCCCGGCCCCGACCCGAACGGACCCGCCTGCCGGGGCGCCGAGAGCCCGTCAAGGAGGATTTTCGCGGGATCGGGGCCGGCTCGCGCGGCCCGCACCTCGTCCTCCTCGCCCGGGACGCCACCGGCTACCGGAGCCTGTGCCGGCTGATCAGCCGGGCGAACATGGCCGGCACGAAGGGGGCGCCTCGCTTCAGCCAGGCGCTCCTCGCCGAGCATGTCGAAGGGTTGATCGCCCTCTCCGGCTGTCGCGACGGCGAGCTCGCCCGCCGGCTGCGGGTCGGCGATCGCGAGGGTGCCCGGCGGGTGGCCGAGGGCTACGCAGCGCTGTTCCCAAGCGGGCCCAGCGGCGCGGCCCGGCCTGGAGCCGCCGCGGCCGGCTTCGTCCTCGAGCTCCAGCACCATCTCCTGCCCGAGGACGACTGGCTCGTGGCCGAGACCGCCCGCCTGGCCGAGGAGGTCGGCCTGCCCACGGTCGCCACGAACGATGTCCACTACGCCCTGCCCGAGGGCCGCGAGCTGCATGACGTGGTCAGCGCGATTCGCCACGGCCGGACCCTCGAGACCCTGGCGGACCTGCGGCGGCCGGATGGCGAGTCGTACCTCAAGTCGGCAGCGGACCTGCTCGCCCTGCCGCCCGCTGATGCGGCCACGGCCGAGGCCGACCCGCGCACGACCCGGGCGTGGCTCGAGGGGCTGGTCAACGCCGGCGAGATTGCCGCCGGGTGCTCGGTCGATCTCGGCTTCGAGCGCTACCGGTTTCCGGGCTTCAACGTTCCGGCCGGCGAGACCCCGTTCAGCCAGCTTGCCGAGCTCTGTCACCAGGGAGTCCGCAAGCGCTACCACCCGCTCACCCCGGCGGTCCTCAACCAGCTCACCCACGAGCTCGCCGTGATCGAGCGGACGGGCCTGGCCGAGTTCTTCCTGATCTGCTGGGACCTGATGCGCTTCGCTCGCGAACGCCGGATCCCCGCCCAGGGCCGGGGCAGCGCGGCCGATTCGATCGTGGCCTATGCCCTGGGGATCACCCGGGTGGATCCCATCCGCCACAACCTGCTCTTCGAGCGGTTCATCAACGAGGGCCGGACCACCTATCCCGACGTGGACATCGATTTCTCGTCCGAGCGCCGGGAGGAGGTGATCCAGTACGTCTACGAGACGTATGGCCCGGAGCACACCGGGATGGTCTGCAACATCGTCACGTACCGGGCTCGCTCGGTCGTGCGCGAGGTGGGCGTGGCCCTTGGCTTCCCCCGGCCGCTCGTCGACCGGGTGGCCAAGGCGCTCGAGACCTACGACTCGGTGATGGTCCGGCGCGATCTCGAGGCGGACGGTGGCTTCGCCGAGTTCTTCAAGCCGCCGGAGGCCCCGGTCAGCGTGGTGACCGAGGCCCGCGGCCTGACCGACCGGATGGGCCAGCTCCGGATGGCCGGCAAGCCCGCGGTGCGAGCCGGCGGGACGGGCGACGACAAGGGCGGGCCAGGCGATTCGCCGGCCAGCGTCGCCTGGCTCGAATCGGGGCGGGGGACCGGCTACCTCGAGCCCGGCCAATCGGCGGGTGAGGCCCCCGGCACGATCGACGGCCGGACCATCGACCCGGAGAGCGGCGTCCTCCTGCCGGCCGAACGGCGGACGGACAAGCTCGGCCGCCCCAACCACTGGGACGGCGGTAACCCGCTCGTCGCCAGCGTCCATCCCGGCAGCACCGCCGGCCTGTCGGACTGGGAGCGCTGGCTCGAGTTCTGCGCCCGGATGGATGGCTTCCCGCGCCACCTGAGCATCCACAGCGGCGGGATGCTGATCACCGCCGCGCCGCTCATCGACATCGCCCCACTCGAACGGGCCACGATGCCCGGCCGGGTCGTCGTCCAGTACGACAAGCGTGATGTCGAGACGATCAAGCTGATCAAGCTCGACCTGCTCGGCCTGGGGATGCTCGCGGCGATCGACGAGACGGTCCAGCTGATCGAGCATGACTGTGCCGTCTGCCTCGATCTCGACCACCTGCCCGAGGAGATCGGCGAAGTCTTCGAGATGCTCCAGGCCGCCGACACCGTGGGCGTCTTCCAGGTCGAGAGCCGGGCCCAGATGCAGACGCTCCCCAAGTCGCGTCCGAACTGCCTCGACGACCTGGTGGTGGAGGTGGCGATCATCCGGCCGGGCCCCATCCAGGGCAACG
>JBEPUS010000164.1:0-6086 GCA_041691435.1 Chloroflexota bacterium | reverse complement strand
GGATAGAGCGTTAGGTTGCGGACCTAAAGGTCGTGGGTTCGAGTCCCGCCGGGCGCGCCACCGTCTACCCCCTGGAACCGCTTGACAGGCGTTTCATTGCCATGCTACCTTGCGATAGAAAGGTAGTGGGTCGATGGACGCAACCAAGCACAGCGCACTCCGCAAAGGTCTGCTCGAGTTCCTCATCCTGGTCGTGGTGTCCACGGACACCGTGTACGTGGCGGACATCATCCGGCGCCTCAGTGCGACGGACTTCGCGACGCAGGAGGGAACCCTGTATCCATTGCTGAGCAAGATGCGCCGGGAGGGTCTGCTCGACTACGAGTGGCAGGAGTCAACCTCCGGGCCGCCGCGCAAGTACTACCGGCTTACGGCCGGTGGCCAGGCCCAGTTGCGCGAGTTTCGCGAGTACTGGGCCCTCATCAACACGGTCATCGAGGAGCTGGGGAGCTGAGCCATGCAGCGCGAGATCACGATTCACCTGGAGCACGGCCGGCGCCCGCCATGGATCGGCCGCGCCGCCGCCGGCTCTACCGGATCCGCCAGGGCCAGCAGATCGCCGGGGTCTGCACGGGCGTGGCCGCCTACTCCGACATCCGCATCGACTGGGTCCGCGCGGTATTCGTCCTGCTGACGCTGGGGACGGCCGGCCTGTTCGCCCTGGTGTACCTGGTGATGGCCTTCGTGCTGCCCGTGGCGGCGACGCCAGAGGCGTGGGTGGGCTTGCTGAAGGTGGACGAGGCGCGCTGAAGCGCAGCTCGGGCAGCGTCAGGTGCCGGCGACGATCAGGTGGCCGATCGAACCCACATCCAGGGCGTCGCGCCGGCCCGCGAAGTAGCGCGCGTTGATCGCGGCACCGTCCAGGTCCAGGAGGCGCCGGGCGCCGAGGTCGCGCATGCCCCGGGCAAGCTCGTCGGGATCGAAGAAGGCGGTCCAGGGCTCGCCCGCCCGGGCCACCCGTTGCGCCATCCCCGCCACTGCGACCCGTTGCAGCGAGCTCAGCTTCGAGGCGGCGAGGGCGTAGTCGAAGATCACGGCGCTGCCCGCCGGCCGGCTGAGGACGTAGCGGAGGACGTTCCAGACGGAGACCTCGGCGAGGTACATGGTCACGCCGAGCCAGGCGAAGATCGCTGGCCTGTCCGCTGAGAACCCGGCCGCCTGGAGCTGCTCCTCGAGGGCCTGGTGCTCGAAATCGACGGGCACGAAGGTGACCGCGCTCGAGCCCCCTGGCTCCGCGATCCGGGCTTCAGCCAGGCACGCTCGCTTCCAGGCCTGGGTCGCCGGATGGTCAACCTCGAAGACCCGCAGGTCATCGAACGGGTTGCGGTAGGCGAACGTGTCGAGGCCGGCGCCGAGGACGACGTATTGATCGGCGCCGCCGGCCACGGCCGCCGCCAGGATGTCCTCGGCACACCGGCTGCGGGCAACCACGAAGGCCCGCAGGAGGCGTGAGGCTGGATGGTCGTCCGGATTGGGTGGAAACCGCCGAGAGATCCGGGATTCAAGCTGCTGGCGCTCATCGTCACCGATGATCCGGACGGCGAGCGGATCGTCGAGCACAAGAGGACGATCGAGAAGCTGGTGGGCGGCCCGCCGACGAGCCACGCCGAGGGCCGTTCGGCTGGGCCGAGCCGGGATCATGCCCAGAGGCTACACGCCGGGCGTACCCTCGGTTGGACGCTCGGTTCGACGCTCGGTTCGACGCCACACCGGCGCCCCAGTCGACGTCATCTCCAGCAGCGGCCGCCGCCGCCGCCCTTCACAGGATGAGATGCCCAACATCCGCGGATCCCGCCCCCCAGCCGCTCGTGCCCTGCGCGGAGCGCTGATCGGACTGGCGATCGTGTTGGCGGCGACCGTCCTGATCACGCGTGCCGGGCCGATCCCGAGTGTCGGCACGGCGACCGGCGCCTCGCCGTCGACTGCGTCCACGGCGGCCGGCACCCCAGGCGCGAGTCCCACGCCCGGGCCGGTGGCGTTTGAAACGCCTTCGCTTACGCCGTCGCCGCGATCGTCAGCCGGGACGTCCGCGTCGCCCTCACCGGCCGGGCCGTTTGCGATGGACCTCTACCACCCGGGCGAGTACGTCGGCGAGCTCCGCAAGGTCTGGTGCCTGCCCGCTGCGATGCAGACCTCGATGAACATCATGGACGCCGGTGCGGACCGGAGCGAGAAGACCCAGGCCCGGATCTTCGCGCTGGCCAGGAAGCTCGCCCCGGCCCCCGATGGTGCCGCTGAGCCCGAGGGCTGGGCGCGGGGCCTGACCCGCCTCGGCTACGGCGGCTACATGGTGACCCAGGAGGGTTCGATCGCGGCGGCAATTCATCTCGTTGCCCGCCAGGTCCGGCTCACCAACCGGCCGGCCGGCCTGCTCGTCTGGCGGGGGGCCCACTCGTGGGTGGTATCCGGGTTCACCGCCACGGCCGATCCGGCCCGAACCAGCTCGTACGTCGTGACCGCCGTGCGGATCGAGGACGTCTGGTATCCGCGCTTCTCGACGATCTGGGGGTACTCGAGGTCGCCGGATGCCCTCGTTCCGGTCGCGGCCCTGCGCGCCGACTACCTGCCCTGGAAGCGCCCCAGCGGCAGATACCCGGGCAAGGACGGAATGTTCGTCGTGGTGATCCCGACGGCTTGAGCCAGGCCTACAGCCCGGGCTTTGCCTTCTTCGTGGTCGTGGTTCGGCGGGCGCGGGGTCGCCTGGCGGGTGTCGGGTCGGGATCCGGCTCGCCGATCGCGGCCGATGCCTGGGCTGTCTCGATGGCCCGCGCCCGGGCTGCTGCGGCAAATGCGCCCATGGCGACCTCGGCCTCGATCGAATCGGGCGCCGCGGGGGCAGCCGGTGGCTCGACCACGGGCAGGGCTGCCGCCTCGGCCGCCTTGGCGTCTTCGTCGGTTGCCCGCAGGGTTGTGCGGTGGATCCAGCCTTCGACCCCGATCGGGGTTCGGACCTTGACCCACGCTCCCTGCCGCCCGGTGATCTCGACCTCGTCGTTGGCCTGGAGCTGGCCGACCTGGGCGCCCCGGATCTCGTCCGGAAGGTCGGTCAGCGCGACCAGGTCGTAACGAACCTGGCGGCGCTCAAGGCCGGAGGTGGCTCCGCCCGCGAAGATCAGTGCGGGTACCGGCGCGGGGGCGATCCGGGGGCTCGCATAGCGGGCCGTCTTGAGCGATGGCCGGCGCCAGCGAGGCATCAGGGCCTCGCCATACGGCTCGTCGAGCGCAGCGCTGGGGGCGGCCGGAATCGCTGCCGCGGACGTCGGGATTGCCAGGGCCGGTGATGGGACGGACCGTGGGGCGCCGGTTCGCCCGACGCGCGGCGCCTTCGGCTTCTTGGCCTTGTCCGGCTTTGGTGGCGCGGCCAGGGCGGCCGCCACAGGGGTGCCACCGCCCCACGCCGGTGGTCCGGAGGGCACGGGCTCAGGCTTCGGCCGCCGACCGCGGCGCCGGAAGAGGAACCACCACAGGCCGCCGAGGATGGCGGCGGCCAGAACGATCAGCAACGGGGCACCGGAGCCACCCGAGGGACCCCCGGGGATCAGCGCAGCGGCCCCGGTTCCACCGGAACCATCTGGACCGTTGCTGGAGCTCGTGCCACCGACCACCCCGAGGAGGCCGTCGCTCGAGCTCGGGTTGGCCGACGGTGCCTCGCTGTCGAGCGCCGGAGCCGGTGTTGGCGCGGGCGTGGCTCCTGGTGTCGCCGTGTGCGTGGGCGTCGGTCGGGGCGTCGGCTTGGGCGTAGGCCGTGGCGTGGGTGTGGGCTGAGGCGTCGGTTTGGGCGTCGGCTTCGGCGTTGGTTTGGGCGTGGGTTTCGGTGTTGGGGTCGGGGGCGGCGGGGCGTTAACCGTGAAAGGCGCCGTTCCGTTCAGCGACACCTTTTGCGTCCCATCTTGTCCAGCCTTGAAGACGTAGACATACGAGCCGGCCGCGAGGGTAGTGGTCATCGTATGGGTGAGCGTGATCCCACTAAGGTAGCTGGCGTCCTGATCTGGAGGCCACACACCACCCGGCGGGCTCACTGTGAATGTCCCGATCGTGACGGCGGGCGTGGCATTCGTCCGAACCGTGACAGTCGCGAACGGCGTATGAACCGCAGGCCCTCGTTTCGACTGATCTGTGTACACGACCGAGAACTTGAATAGGGTCGAGGTGTTCCCGGTCGTTGGCGTGACGCTCGGTGAGCAGATCGCGGTCTGGTGGCCCGGATTCGTGCATCCTGCGGCGTCTGCGGGGCGTGGCAGTCCCACGACCGCAAGCGCGACGGCCAGGAAGAGCGCGCTGAATGCGCCGGCGATGGCTCGAGTCACGATTTCCAAGACTCCACGAGGTGGTTGGCCAACGCTAGAGCCGGACACCGGCCTTGTCCGTGGCCTATCCGTCCCGGTCCGGACTGACCCATTCGGTGCCCTCTTCGACAAACGGCCGGGCTGGAGGCGGCCCTGCGGACCCGCTCCCGGGCGCATAGAATCCGGCCAATGGAGCGGATCGGTTTCCTGGGCCTGGGGACGATGGGTGCGGCGATGGCCGGTCACCTCGTCCGGTCCGGCCGACCCGTGACCGTCTGGAATCGCACCCCCGGCCGGGCCGCCGGTTTGCTCGCCGACGGCGCGGTCGAGGCGGCCACGCCGGCCGCCGTCGCGGCCGCCAGCGACGTCCTCCTGCTGTGCGTCTCGGACACGCCCGACGTCGAGGCCGTCCTGTTCGGAACGGACGGAGTGGCCAGTGGCGCGCACGCCGGGCTGCTGGTGATCGACTGCTCGACGATCGCCCCGGGGGCAACCCGGGACATGGCCGCCCGGCTGGCCCCGATTGGTGTGGACCTGGCCGACGCCCCCGTGTCGGGCGGCTCGGAGGGCGCTCAGAAGGCCACGCTGACGATCTTCGTCGGAGCCGAACCAGGCGTCTTCGAGCGGGCCCGCCCGATCCTCGAATCCATCGGCCGGACCATCACCCACGTCGGGCCGGTCGGCAGCGGGCAGGCCGTCAAGGCGGTCAACCAGGTGGTTCTCGCCGGCGCCTACCTCGGCGTGGCCGAGGGGATCGTTCTGGCCATGAAGGCCGGGCTGGACGTTGAGCAGGTCGTCGCCGCGCTCGGCGGCGGCGCGGCGCAGAGCTGGGTCCTGGCCAACCGCAGTGGACGGATGCTGGCCAACGACTACCCCCTCGGCTTCAAGGTCGCCCTGCATCTCAAGGACCTGGGGATTGCCCTGGGCCTGGCGGCCGAGTCCGGTGCCGAGCTGCCGGTTACCGAGCTGTGTGCGGAGATCGAGCGAGCCCTGGTCGAAGGCGGCCACGCCGACGAGGACATCTCGGCCGTGGCCCGGCACGTGCGCGCGCTGGCCGACCTGCCGAGCTAGCCGCTCGCCGAGCTAGCCGCCCGGCGATCCAAGCAGGAGCAGCGGCTCCCCGAGCTTGCCCGAGTAGATCGGCCGGAAGCGCTCGACGCTGTACATCGTGGCGACATCGACCGAGCGTGGCGGGACGCCTGGCTCGGGCAGGTGGGTCTGCGCGTAGCGGCCGTCCCGGATCGCGACCATCCGGCCGCTCACGCCGTCGCGGATCAGGTCCATGGCAACGTTGGCGAAGGTGATCGCCACCATCTGGTCGAGCTGGTCCGCCTCGCCGCTGCGCAGGTCGTAGGTCAGCTCGCTGGCCACCGACTCGATCCCTGTCCGCTTGCGCAGCTCGTCGGCCAGGACTTCGCCGATGTTGACCTTGTGACGATGCCCGAAGGAGTCGGCCTCGCCCCACTCGGCCAGTTTGGCGCCCTGCCAGATGGCGCCCTCGGCGGTGATCACGAACGCATAGCGACTCGGATTGTTGTGCCAGTCGGCCTTGAGCAGCTCGCTGAGTGCGTCAAGGTCGAACGGCGCTTCCGGGATGACACAGCGACCCGAAGCGACGTAGGCCGTGAACAGGGCCGTGAAGCCGCAGTCGCGGCCGAAGATCCGGAAAACGCCGATCCGCTCGTGCGATCCGAGCGTCGTCCGCTGTCGATTGATCAGCTCCTTGGCCCGGGTGATCGCGGTCGAGAAGCCGATGCAGTACTCGGTGCCCTGGACGTCGTTGTCCATCGTCTTGGGGAT
>JBEPUS010000163.1:0-6095 GCA_041691435.1 Chloroflexota bacterium | reverse complement strand
CGACGCCGTTCGCGACGCCTAGGCCAGCCCGAGGGCCCGGGCGCCGGCCACGATCAGGACGGCGAGGACGATCCCGAGGAGCAGGCTGCGCCGCCAGGCCACGCTGATCACGGACACCCCGACGGCCAGCCATTCCACCCCGACGTGGAAGGACGGACCTCCGCCGTTTGCGGCCGGGGTGACGAAGATCTGCGCCGCGGCGATCGCGGCCAGGACGGCCGGCCCTACCAGTCGCAGATAGTCGAGGGCTCGCGGCGGCAGCCGGTCAAAGCCCGGGGAGAGCAGCGGGATGGCCCGGCTCGGGTAGGTCACCAGGCCCATCAGGACGGCCAGGCCGATCAATTCCGTGGTCACGATGGCAGGCCGTCGTCGGTGTCGCTCGAGATCGCCCCGAGGCTGGTGGTGGCCCGTGGCCCGGCCGGCACAACCAGACCCACGAGGGGCCCGACGATGCCGCCGGCGACAACCCCGATCCGGCTGTCCCAGAGCAGGCCGATGAAGACGGCGCAGGCGACGCCGGCCAGCGCCGCCACGACCTCCCGCCGGCCGTGGGCGAGGCCAGCCGCGAGTCCGGCCATCGCAGCCGGAAAGACGATGTCCAGGCCCAGGACGCGGGGATCCGGGATGAACTGGCCGCCCAGGACGCCGAGCACCGTCGCCACGTTCCAGGGGATGAACGTCGACCCGATCGCGGCGATCCAGTACCCGGTCGGGTCGGCCCGGCCGAGCCGCTGGAAATGCACGCTGGAGAGGGCGAATGCCTCGTCGGTGAGCAGGTGGGCCATGACCAGGCGCTTGACCAGCGATTGTCCACGGAGCCACGGCGCGAGCGCTGCCGAGTAGAGCAGATGGCGGGCATTCACCAGCGCCGTCAGGACGACGATCGCCGGCCAGGCAAAGCCCGAGGCGACCATCCCGGCGGCCGCGAACTGGCTGGCGCCGGCGAAGACGATCACCGAGAAGGCGACCGCCTCGATCGGGCTGAAGCCGGCCGATCGGGCGGTCAGCCCGAAGACGAGGCCGAAACCGAAGGACGAGGCAACGAGACCGCTGGCGTCGACGACCAGCTGGCGCCGGGCGGCGCGCAGGACGGCCGGCTCGAGTGGCGGCAATTCCGCCGCCTCTGGCCGGGGGTGGGTGAGGTCGGTCAGCGCAGGAAGGTCTTGGCGCAGACCCCGTCGCAGACGACGTAGACGGCATGCAGGTCGTGCGCGAACCCCGCGACGTGGAGGAGTCCTGCGCAACCCGGCGTCGGGCACTTGTAGACCCACCAGCGGTCACCGGGATCGACCGGAGTCGTCTCGGCGGCCAGCTTTGCAGCGAGCCCGTCACGTTCAGCCGCGAGCCGGGCAATCGTCGCCGCCCGGACCGACTCCGTCTCGCTCGAATATGGATAGTTCTGGCCGACGTTGGACGTCACGGAGCCCTCCCAGCACTGCTCTGGCGGCGAGTATAGGTGAGCCGCCGAGCCCATCGGCGCCGGCTACCAGGTCGCCGGCAGGCCCTGGCTGCGGGGGTCGGTTGCCGCGGCGAGGCTGCCGTCCTGGGCCGGCCCGCCGGACAGGTACTCGATCGCATGGCAGTGACCGAGGGCGCCGTCGAATGGTTCGCTGGGCGTGATGCGGTGGCCCAGCCCCACGAGCCCGTCGAGGACCTCGGGTCCGAAGCGGGGCTCGATCCGGACCGTGTCCGGCGGGGCGTAGTGCTCGGCGGGCTCGACGAACCAGCGCGGCCGGGCAACGGCGTCGGCCACGTCCGCGCCGCCATCGACCAGTGCCGAGACGACCTGGGCGTGGACCTGGGGCTGGGCATCGCCACCCATCGAGCCAACGATCACCCACGGTTGGTGGTCCCGGAAGAGAATCGCCGGCATCAGCGTATGGAGCGTCCGCTTCGACGGCGCCAGCACGTTGGGCTGGTCCTCATCGAGGCTGAAGTACGAGCCCCGGTTCTGGTAGGCGATGCCTGTGAGGGGGTCGACGATCCCCGAGCCGAAGCCCGCATAGTTGCTCTGGATGAGGCTGACGGCGTTGCCCTGGGCATCGACCACCCCAAGCCAGATCGTGCCGCCACCCCGCGGCGTGCGGGCTGCCGGCGGCGAGCCCGCCCGGAGCGGATCGATCTGCCCGGCAAGCTCCCGCGCATAGCCCTTGTCGAGCAGCCGGTGGAGCGGGGCGGGGTGGTGGTCCGGATCCGTCAGGTGGGCGTCGCGATCGGCCATCGCCAGCTTCGAGGCCTCGATCCCGAGGTGCGCCCAGCGGACGTGCTCCGCGGCCGCGCTGGTCGCGGATGAGCCGGGCGGCGGCGGTTCGAAGGTCTCGAGGACGTTCAGGAGCTCGAGCGCCACGAACCCCGAGCTGTTCGGCGGGTGGCCGGTGACCCGGACGCCGCGATAGTCCGTCGCGATGGGTTCGGTCCAGGTCGAGGTGTGCGCCGCAAGGTCCGCGCGGCTGATGGCCGATCCGGCCGCCCCCAGGGCACGGGCCTGGTGGTCGGCGGTCTCGCCTTCGTAGGGCTCGGCCCAGCCCTCGCTGGCAATCCGCTCGAGGGTGGTTGCAAGGGCCGCCAGGCGGACCCGTTCGCCGAGCCGCCAGGCCCGGCCGGCCGGACGGTACACGGCCTGCCAGCCGGCGGCCGCGGCACCCAGCTCCCGCTCGAAGACCGGCGCGCTGACCTCGACCGCCCGGCAGAAGGCCTCATCGGCCGGAAAGCCATCCCGAGCCAGCTCGATCGCCGGGGCCAGCAGGCTGGCCCTGGGCAGACGGCCAAATCGATCGTGCGCGTCGCCCCACGATCGGACGGCACCGGGGACGGTGATTGCCAGACCGCCGCGATGGGGGATCGTCCGCAAGCCGCGGGCGCGCAGGGCGGCGGCGCTTGCGCCCGAAGCCGACCGTCCACTGCCGTTGAGGGCGGTCTCGCGACGTTCGATGGCGTCCCAGATCAGCCAGAACGCATCCCCACCAAGGCCGCACGCCTGGTTGTCGACCACCGCCAGGACCGCGTTCGTGGCAATTGCTGCATCCACGGCCGTGCCGCCGGACCGCAGGATGCCCAGCCCGGCCGCGGTCGCGAGGTGGTGCGGGGCGACAACCGCGGCATGGCTGCCGCGGGCAAGGAAGGCTGGGACCAGCGGTCGATTCAGCGTGCCTGTCATGGTGCCTGCCGAGTCTAGCGACCACGCGGCCGAGCGCCCGCGACTGCCCGCGCCGGCGCGTGGCCGGCGCCGCACGGAAGGCGCTCGTGGGCCTGTAGGCTTGGCGCGCATGGATCCAGCCACCGCCCAGGCCAGCCAGGCACCCAGCCAGCCCGTTCACGCGGGCCGTTCGCTGACCGCAGTCCTGTTCGGGACGTTCACGCTGCGTCTCAGCACCGGTCTCACCGGCGCCCTGCTCACGTACCACCTCGCCCATTTCGAGCGGGTGGGTGGCGTGCGGGTGGAGCCGGGCATGATCGGCGTGCTGGCTGCCCTGTTCTATGTCTCCGAGCTCGTCATGTCGCCGGTCTTCGGAGTCCTCTCGGATCGCTTCGGGCACCACCGGCTGATGCAGCTTGGCCCGTTCTTCGGCTTTGTAGCGGTGGTCATCACCGGTTTCACTGTGGCCCTGCCGGTCGTGGCCGGCACGCGCGTCCTGGCCGGCCTGTCGACGGCCGCCTCGGTGCCCTCGATCCTGGGGTTCATCGCGATGGCCACGGCCGGCGACGAGCTTGCCCGCGGCCGGGCCTCGGCCCGTTTCGAGGGTGCGACCCTGGCGGGGCTGGGCTTCGGCATCGTGCTGGCCGGCCTGCTGATCGACCGCTTCGGCGTCAACGCGTTCTTCATCAACGCCGGGATCTACGCGGTCTCGTTCCTGATCTACCGCTACGGCGTCAAGTTTCGCGAGGACCTCGGGGCGATGCGCCGGGCGGACCACGGTGGCCTGAAGCGCTATCTCGAGATTCTCCGGAGCAGCCACGTGTGGCTCCTCGCGCCGACCTGGATCGCGATCAACGCGTCCCTCGGATTGTGGACCAACCAGTCCCTCTTCCAGCTCACCCAGAAGCCCTCGCCGGAGTTCGCCGACCAGTACCTGATGGGCCATTTCGTGCCAACCGAGATCAGCATCGGCCTGGCGATCGGCCTGGTCGTCTTCTTCGCCGGGCTTGTCTTCTGGGGCAATCGATTCCGTCGCTTCCGGCGGACCTCGATCATCTTCTTCGGGATCCTGGGTGGCCTCGCGGTCATCGCGGCGGCCGGCGTGATCAACCACAGCGAGGGCCTGCCGGGGATCGCCCGGGCGCTGCCGGGAGCCGTCGTCGTGGGCGGCCTGTTCGTGCTGGCCGGAGCAACCCCGGCCGCCCTCGGCCTGCTGGCCGACGTCTCCGAGGCCTACCCCGACGATCGTGGCGCGATCATGGGCCTGTATTCGGTCTTCCTGGCGATCGGCCAGATCGGGGGCAGCCTGATCGGCGCCGAGGCGGCCCGGATCGCCGGCATCGACGGCCTGCTGGTGGGCACGCTGGTCTTGCTGTTCATCGCCCTCGTCCCACTCATTCGACTGCGCGAGGTCGAGCACCTGATCGGCCAGCCGGCCGGGCATCCATCGTGAGGGAGCGTCCATGAGCCCAGTGGCGATCGTCACCGACTCCGCCAGCGACCTCTCGCCGGCCCGCGCGGCCGAGCTCGGAATCACCGTGGTGCCCCTCCTGGTCTCGTTCGGCAACGAGGAGTTCCAGGCGGGCGTCCAGCTCAGCGCGGAGGACTTCTGGACGCGGATGACCGCGCCCGATGCACCCTTCCCGAAGACCGCCGCAGCCAGCCCCATCGCCTTCCGGGATGCCTACGAGGCGGCCTTCAGGGCCGGTGCCGATTCCGTCGTGAACATCACGGTCGCCTCGAGCCTGTCGGGCACGTTCAAGTCGGCGACGCTCGGCCGGGAGATGCTGCCGGAGCGCGAGATCCACGTGGTCGACTCGGATACCGCCGCCTTCGGCATCGCCCTGCTGGCGATGCTCGCCCAGGATCTCTCGGCGGCCGGGCGCTCGGGCGCCGAGATCGCCGCGGAGATCGCGACACGCGCCGCCGACGTCGAGGCAATCGTCTGCCTCGACACCCTCGAGTACCTGCGCCGGGGCGGCCGGATCAGCGGCGCCCAGGCCGTGATCGGGACACTCCTGAGCGTCAAGCCGATCATCGCCATCCGCAATGGCAAGGTGGAGCAGGTCGACCGGGTCCGGACCCGGGGCAAGGCCCGCGAGCGGGCCATCGAGTTCATCGCCTCGCGGCCGATCGAGCGGCTGGCGGTCTTCCACAGCATCAGCCCGGACCTCGACGAGTTCCGCTCGGCGGTCATCGCCCGGGTTGGATCGGTGCCCGCGGCGGCCGTCGAGACGGCCATCATCGGGCCGTCGATCGGTCCCCACCTCGGCCCTGGGGCCCTGGGCGCGGCGATGCTCTACCGGCCGTCCTGAGCAAGGCGGCGGACCAGGCGCCCGCACGACACCGGGCTTGACTGGTTGCGGTCAGGTTGCGAGCGGGTTGCCGGCTGGTCGCCGTCGAGCGGCTATACTCGATCCTGATTGACGTTGTGGCGAGGGCCCGGTCCCCTGGACCGGGCGCTTTGCTGCCACCGTGGGGTCGTCCGGGAGACGACCCGCAACCTCGAGGCACAGGCATTCCATGACGACCGAACGAGCCACCCGCGGCACGATCAACCCGTGGGAGGTGGCCCAGCAGCAGTTCGATCTCGCCGCCGACCGGCTCAACCTCGACGCCGGCCTGCGCCGGGTGCTGCGCGAGCCTCGCCGCGAGCTGATCGTCCACTTCCCGGTGAAGATGGACGACGGCAGCGTGCAGGTCTTCACCGGCTACCGAGTCCAGCACAACCTTGGCCGCGGCCCGGCCAAGGGTGGCATCCGCTACCACCAGGGCGTGACCCTCGACGAGGTCAAGGCGCTGGCGATGTGGATGACCTGGAAGTGCGCCGTGGTCGGCATCCCGTATGGCGGCGGCAAGGGTGGCGTGATCGTCGATCCCAAGCAGCTCTCGCAACGCGAGCTCGAGGGCCTGACCCGGCGCTACGCGACCGAGATCAGCATCATCATCGGTCCCGAGC
>JBEPUS010000162.1:0-6098 GCA_041691435.1 Chloroflexota bacterium | reverse complement strand
GTCAACATCCGCTACGACCACGTCCTCGAATCGGCCGACCGGAGCGTGATCTTCAAGCACGGTGCCAAGGAGATCGGCTACCTCAACGGCTGGGGCATCACGTTCATGGCCAAGCCCGATGCCAGCTGGACCGGCTCGTCCGGCCACCTGCACATGAGCCTGTGGGACAAGGCCAGCGATCACTCGCTTACCCATGATCCCAGCGCCGGCCTGCCGTATGGCATGTCCCGGACCTTCAGCCAGTTCGTCGCCGGGATGATGAAGCTGTCCCGCGAGCTGGCCATCTTCATCGCCCCCAACATCAACTCCTACAAGCGCTATGCCTCGCTGTCGTGGGCCCCGGTCAACGTGGTCTGGGGACGGGACAACCGGACGACCGGGTTCCGGGTGGTGGGCCACGGCACCAATCTGCATGTCGAGGACCGCTTTCCCGGCGGCGACATGAATGCCTACCTGACGTATGCCGCGGCCATCGGCGCCGGGCTCTACGGCATCGAGCACGAGTTGAAGCTGGAGCCCGAGTTCAAGGGCAACGGCTACATCGCCACCGGCTGCCCGCGCATGCCGCGGGCTCTGTACGAGGCGATCTGGGAGCTCGAGAAGAGCGAGGCCGCAACCGAGATCTTCGGCCAGGACGTGATCGACCACTACCTCAACGCGGCTCGCTACGAGCAGCAGGTGTACGACTCGGTGGTCCACAACTGGGACCGCGAACGCTACCTCGAACGAAGCTAGGAGGATCCCGCTCGTGCGACTGACAGACAAGGTGGCGATCATCACCGGCGGTGGCGGCGGCATGGGCCGGGTCGCGGCCCAGCTCTTCGCCGGCGAGGGCGCCAAGGTGGTCGTGGCCGAGTTCAGCGAGGCGGCCGGGTCGGAGACGGTCGACCTGGTCCGCAAGGGCGGCGGCGAGGCGACATTCGTCAAGGTCGACGTCAGCCGAGAGGCGGATGCCAGGGCCATGGTCGATCACGCCGTCGCGACCTACGGCCGGCTCGACGTCCTGTACAACAACGCCGGGATCATGCCCGAGGCGGACCATTCGGTCATCGACACCGACGTCGATACGTGGGACAAGGTCATGGCTGTGAATGTCCGTGGCGTCTTCCTGGGCTGCAAGTACGCAATTCCTGCGATGGAAGCGGGCGGCTCGGGTTCGATCATCAACATCGCGAGCTTCGTCGCCCTGCTCGGCTGTTCCGTGCCACAGGACGCCTACACAGCCTCCAAGGGAGCGTTGCTGGCGTTGACCCGCAGCCTGGCCGTGCAGTTCGGCCCGAAGGGGATCCGCACGAACGCCATCTGCCCGGGCCCGGTGGAGACACCCCTCCTGATGGACTGGCTGCTCAAGGACGAGGCGGCCAAGAAGCTCCGGCTCGCGCGCAACCCTACGGGCCGCTTCGGCAAGCCCGAGGAGATCGTGTACATGGCGATGTACCTCGCCTCCGACGAGTCGCGCTGGACGAACGGCGCCCAGCTGGTCGTCGATGGCGGGATCAGCGTGAACTACTTCTGATGCACGAAGGCGAGCGACTCCTGGCGATCGGCGTCGACGTCGGCGGGACGGGGATCAAGGCCGCCATCGTCGACGTCAAGACCGGCGAGCTTGCCGGCGAACGGATCCGGGTGCTCACGCCGATGCCATCGAAGCCGGCCGTGGTCGTGGCCTCCGCCGGGCGGGTGGTCGCCCGGCTCATCCGGGCCGCGAACTCGGCCGCGGTCCGCGCCGGCCTGCCCGCCCCGAGGATCCAGGCCATCGGCGTCGGGTTCCCGTCACCGGTCATCAACGGCGTGACCAAGACCGCCGCGAACGTCGATCCTGAATGGGTGGGATTCGACGCCCAGGCCGCCTTCTCGAAGGCGTTCAAGCGGCGGAGCTGGGTGGTCAACGATGCCGATGCAGCCGGCGTCGCCGAGATGCGCTTCGGCGCCGGCCACGGCAAGAAGGGCGTGGTGATCGTGCTGACCCTCGGCACCGGGGTGGGCTCGGGAATCTTCGTCGACGGCCGGCTGGTGCCGAACACGGAGCTGGGCCACATGGAGGTCGGCGGCAAGGACGCCGAGCGACGCTCGTCGGCCAATGCGCGGGTCCGGCGCGGCGAGAGCTGGAAGGGCTGGGCCGAGGACCTTGACGATCACCTCCGGGCGATCGATCTCCTGTTCAGCCCCAGCCTGATCATCCTCGGTGGTGGCGTCAGCAAGAAGGCCGACCGCTTCCTGCCGTTCCTGAAGACGCCGGTCAAGGTCGTCGCGGCCGAGCTGCGCAACGAGGCGGGCATCGTGGGTGCGGCGATGGTCGGCCTTGAGCGTGAGACGGAGATGCTCCGCGAGGAACGCGACGTCGCCGAGCGTGGGCAGGTCGAAGCGCCTCCGCCGCCGCGGGTCCTGCCGACGGTCGTCCCGACCGAGGAGGCCGGTTGACTGACGAGTTCTCGGGCAGCGTCGAGATCGCCACGTCGCCCGCGGCCACGTGGCCGGTGATCCAGGATCCGGCTGCCCTGGGCCGGGCCCTGCCCGATTGCGAATCGATCGTGCCGGATGGCAGCGGCGGCCTGAACGTCGTGGTCGCGGTCAAGCAGATGTTCATGACCGTCCGGATCGATCTCCACGTCACGTACCACGACCTCGCGGAGCCGCACCACCTGCGGCTCGATCTCGACGGCCAGCCCCGCGGGATCGGCGGAGCGCTGCATCTTTCCGTACCGATCGAGATGACGGCAACGCCGACCGGCTCGCACGTCGACTACCACGGCACGCTCGAGCTCGAGGGGATGCTCACCTCGTTCCGCAAGCAAGTCCTCGAGGGCCTGCGCGTGCAGGTCGACCGCCTGGTCCGGAACGTCGAGCGCGAAGCCCGGACAGGCTTCGCCGGCTGAGCGCACAGGCGGCGGGACGTATCATCGACCTCCCGATACGCCCCATGCTGCGGGCTTCCCTTCCAGGCGAGGATCTCCCGACATGACCGATCAACCCGCGACGATCGCGACGCCCGTCGCCACCCGGATGATGATCGGCGGGGCGTCCGTGGATGCCGCCGACGGCCAGACGTTCGAGGTGATCAACCCGGCCACCGGCCTGGTCATCGCCAGCGCGCCCCTGGGCGGTCGCGAGGACGTCAATCGGGCCGTAGCCGCCGCTCGCAAGGCCTTCGACGATCCGAAGGGCTGGTCGAGCTGGTCGGCCAGCAAGCGCGGCCGGACCCTGGCCAAGCTGTCCAGCCTCGTGAAGGCGAACCTCGAGGAGCTGGCCCGCCTCGAGTCACGCAGCGGCGGCAAGCCGATCAGCGGGGCGCGCGGCGAGACGCTCGGCGTCAGCCTCGTGTTCGAGTACTACGCGGGCGCGGCGAACAAGGTCTTCGGCCAGACCATCCCGGTCAGCAAGCCCGGCCTGGATATCACCCTGCGTGAACCGATCGGCGTGGTCGGCCTGATCGTGCCCTGGAATTTTCCGCTCCTCATGGCGGCGTGGAAACTCGGCCCGGCCCTGGCGGCGGGCAACACCTGCATCCTCAAGCCGGCCAGCTACACCCCGCTCAGCGCGCTGCGCCTGGGCGAGCTGGCCCTCGAGGCCGGCTTCCCACCCGGCGTGCTGAACGTGGTCACCGGTCCGGGCGGCACCGCCGGCGCGAGCATCGCGGCCCATCCGGGGATCGGCAAAGTCGCCTTCACCGGCGAGACCACGACCGGCCAGGAGATCATGCGCCTGGCTGCCGGCAACGTGAAGAAGATCAGCCTTGAGCTGGGCGGCAAGAGCCCCAACATCGTCTTTGCAGACGCCGATCTCGACAAGTTCGCCCGCGAGTCGCCGTACGCGGTGTTCGACAACAGCGGCCAGGACTGCTGCGCGCGCAGCCGGATCTTCGTGGAGCGCTCGGCCCACGACCAGGTGGTGGAGGCGTTCGTCGCGGCGACGAAGAACGTCAAGGTGGGCGACCCCGAGGACGATGCGACGGAGATGGGCTCGCTGGTCAGCTTCCGCCAGCGGGACCGGGTCGCGGAATACATCACGATCGGCCAGGACGAAGGGGCCTCGCTCGTTTGCGGCGGTGCCGCGCCCGGCGATCCCGCCCTGGCCAGCGGCGCGTTCCTGATGCCGGCGGTCTTCGACGACGTGAACAATGAGATGCGCATCGCCACCGAGGAGATCTTCGGGCCGGTGGTCTCGATCATCCCGTTCGATACCGAGGAAGAGGCGATCCGGCTCGCGAATGCCACGCCCTACGGGCTGTCTGGCTCAATCTGGAGCCGGGACATCGGCAAGGCACTGCGGACGGCCCGCGGGATCCAGGCCGGCGTCCTGAGCGTCAACTCGAACTCCTCGGTGCACACCGAGGCGCCCTTCGGCGGCTACAAGATGTCGGGCATCGGCCGCGAGCTGGGCATGAGCGCGATTGACATGTACACCGAGACGAAGAACATCTTCATCGACCTGGGCTGAGCTCCGAGGCTCGCGCGTTCAGGGCCGTTGGACCGGAGCCGCGGCCGTTTGCCGGGTCCCCGGCCGTCTCCCCGGAGCCGCGGCCGTTGGCACGGAGCCGCGGCCGTCTGCCCGGAGCCGCGGCCGTCTGCCCGGAGCCGCGGCCGTTTGCCCGGGTCCGCGGCCCCGGCAGCCCGGCGGCCCCGGCAGCACGGATGCCCGCCTCGGACCGCCCAAATTTGCATCACGTGCAAGTAACCGACCACCCGTGGGCCGGCCGCGTCGTCTTGCTGCACGCGACGCAAGGATTCGACCATTCCCGGCCCAACTGGCCGTTTTCTTGCATCCCATGCAGGAATCCGCCCTGATTTGGCCGCCCCGCCGTGCCGCCTCGTCGGTTACTTGCATCCCATGCAAGCCGACCGGGGCGAGCCCGACCGGGGCAAGCCCGACCCGGGGCAAGCCCGACCCGGGGCAAGCCCGACCCGGGCTGACACCATCCGAGGCTCGTGGGGCCTGAGCGCCGCGCGCGGCACGCTGCTCAGCCTTCCCAGTGGCGGCGCTCGTCGATGACGTCACCGGGGCGCAGGTCCGGGCGCCGCCGTGCGAGCCAGTCGCTCAAGGCCCAGTACGTCGTCTTGAACGCGACCTCGGGCCACGGGATGGCCGCGGGCTCAAACGCCACGATCTCGGTCGCCTCCGGACTCGGCCGAAACGCCCCGCCGACGATCCGGGCCTCGAAGACCAGTACGACCACCGCCGCTTCGAGCCGCGAGTAGAGCCCGATCACCTCGCCGGGCTCGATCAGCAGGCCCGTCTCCTCGAAGGTCTCGCGGATCGCGCCCTCGTTGACCGTCTCGTCGATCTCCAGGAAGCCGCCCGGCTGGGCCCACGCGCCCACCGCCGGCTCGATCCCCCGCCGGATCAGGACCACCTGGCCCGCATCGGTGATCGGCAGGGCCGTCACCACGAGGCGCGGGTTGACGTAGGCGATCCAGCCACAGGCCGGACAGAGGAGGCGATCGCGGTGCTCGCCATCGACCGTCCCGAAGACCAGCGCAGTCCCGCATCGGCTGCAGTTGTTGAGGGTCGAGGCCAGCCAGGGCGGAACGCCGCCGCCCGAGGCGATGTCGGTGGAGCGCCCGTCCGGCCCGCGCCCGGAGCGCTCGTCGGGACCTGTCATGCGAAGAGGACCAGCACCGCCACGGCGATGAGCGCGAACCACAGGATCCCGGCCGTCACCACCCATGCCAGCCGAAACAGCCCCTTGGTCCGATCGACTGGCATCCAGGCCCAGGCTGCCCGCCAGATCCGCACGATCGCGTCGGCGTTCGCGAGGGCGAGCAGGGGGACCCCCACAATCACGCACACCTTGATCAGAGGGCTGCCGATCGGGGTCCCGAGCTCGAGGGCGGAGATCGCGATGAAGCCGGCGAGCAGGCCGGGAACAGAGAGCAGCACGTACTGTTGCTGCAGGGGCGTTGGCCGCGTCTCCGGGACGCTCCGCGGGGGCAGGGCGGCCAGGCTCGGCGGCAACGGACCGGGGACGGGCCGGCCCCCGACTCGCGCGGCCGGGGCGGCGGGCGCGATGCGCAGTCCAGCCTCGGGAACGGCTTGCCGGTCGAGGACGGGCATCCCCGGCTCCCACCGTTCGTCATCCATCGCGTGCGGCTCCGTCACCT
>JBEPUS010000161.1:0-6106 GCA_041691435.1 Chloroflexota bacterium | reverse complement strand
CCCAGGAAGATCAGGGCGATGATCGCGACGATGGCGATCAGGGCGAGGATCAGGGCGTACTCAGCGAGTCCCTGGCCCTCCTCGTCGCGGTTCAGCCGCGCGAGGAACGAGTTGATGAGCTGCATCTGGCGATGCCTCCTGGATGAGTCCACCCCCGATTGAGGGCAGTGGAAACATACGTCCCACATAGGCGGCCCGTCGATTAGGACATTGGTACCAAACGGGATGACCCGTTCAGCCGATCAGGCTGGTGATCCAGGCCAGGATCGAGGCCACCTGGTCGCGAAAGAAGATCAGCAGGATCGCGATCAGGGCGGCGGTCAGCAGTCCGATGATCGCGTAGTCGACGATCGCCCCTGGCGTGCGCCGCGAGGGGCCAGGTTGGACCACGCTCGTCAGGCGATGAGCGATCAGGCTTCCGCGGCCGCGGCCGCGGTCTCAGGCGAGCCTGCCATACCTGCCGCCTCGGCGCTGGCGCCCTCTTCGGCGGCAGCACTCGCCACGAGGCGGACCTCCGTGCCGCCGGCCAGCAGCTCGGCAACCATGCCCAGGGTCGCGGCCCGTTGCAGGATCTCGCGCCAGGCCTTCGCGGGCAGGACATGGCTCGCCGGCGCGCCCGCCTCGATCACGGCGTCAGCCGGGCGCGAGTCACCGATCATCTCGGCGGACGGAGCGGCAACCGCGGACCGGCCGGGCGCAGCTTCGGCGTGGGCAGCGATCCTAGCTTCCACCTGGTCGCCCCAATCGAGCCGGATCATCACCCGCCTGGGGGCGGTTGACAGATACCCGGCAAGAGCCTGGTCGATCATGCGGAAGAACCCGCTTTCAAGGTCCATCGGCAGCCGGTGCTCGGTGCCCAGCGAGTCGAAGTCGACCACGATCTGGGCGCGTCGCCCGCGCTCGCGGGCGGTCCGCCGCAGCGTGGGCACCAGCCCCAGGTCATCGAGGACCATCGGCCGGACGTCGAAGATGAACGCCTTCGTCGCCTCGAGCGTGGTCTGGACCATCGCGATCAGGGCCTTGACCTCGGAGCGGGCCAGGACAGGGTCGCGGTCGACGAGGCGGTCCACGATCTGGGCCTGGAGCACGATGTTGGTCAGGCTCTGGGCCGGGCCGTCGTGCATCGCCCGGGCAATGTCCCGGCGCAGGTCCTCCTGGGCAGTCAGGACCAGCCGCGAAACCGCGGCGGGCATGTCGCCATCGTCGCCCGATCCAGCCGCCCCGTCGTGGCTCGGCTTGGCCGGGCCGCCGGCCGGCGCCGACCAGCCGCCGCCGGCAGCCAGGTCGCGCAGCAGGGCGCCGTACCGCTCGAGTGCTTCGTGATACCGGCCCAGGGCCTTCTGCTTGCCCTGCAGGACATCAACCTGCGATTCCATCATCACCGCTCGCCGGGTGAGCTGGACGAGCTGGGCGGTCGCGTCGGCCAGGTCGGCCTGGTTGGGCGTGGCGGCCGAGCGCAGCGTCGCCACCCGGTCGGCGGTCTGGCTGCGCTTCATCTCGTGGCGCTCAGCTTCCGAGCGCGCCTGCTGGATCAGCAGGTCGATCTCTGCGAGCTCGGAGTCCAGCGTGGCCAGCTCGGAACCGATCCGATCGGCGAAGTCGCCGGGATCCTTGGCCGCGCTGGCTTCGGCGTCAGTCAATCCTCAGGCATCCTGATCCAGCCCTGGCGCATCGCGTAGACGACGGCCTGGGTTCGATCGTTCACGCTGAGCTTCCGCAGGATGCTCGACATGTGGTTCTTCACCGTCTGCTCGCTGATCGAGAGGGCGTAGGCGACCTGCTTGTTGGTCATGCCCTGGGCGATGTTGTCGAGGATCTCGACCTCCCGAGGCGACAGCGGCGCAAAGATCGGGGCGGCCTCCTGGCCGTAGACGGCGAGCTCGCGGAACTCCTTGAGGACGCGGCTGGCCACGGCCGGCTTGGCGAACACCTTGTCATTGATCAGGTACTCGCCCGCCGTCACCCGGCGGATGATCGTGACCAGGTCGTCCGGTCCGACATCCTTGAGGATGAATGCGGCCGCGCCGGCCTTGATCGCGTCGAACAGGGCGTCCTCGTCCTCGCTCACGGCCAGCACGATGATGCCCACCGACGGCAGCTCGCGCTTGATCCGCTGGGTGGTCTCGATCCCGCCGGGAGGCGGCAGGGAGAGGTCCATCAGGACGATGTCCGGAGACATCTCCATCGCCAGGTCCACCGCGCCGCGGCTGTCCTGGGCCTCGCCCACGATCTCGAAGTCGGGTTCGCGCTCGAGCAGGCCGCGCATGCCCATCCGGAAGAGGGCGTGGTCGTCGACCAGCAGGATCTTGGTGATCTCGCCCACGGTTCGACGATCGGGTCCGCCCCGTCGACGATCTGGGCCGAGGTAGTCCATTGCGGTCATTCGTTCTCCTTCTGGAGCGGAATTGCCAGTGTCACGATTGTCCCCCCATTGGGCCTGGAGCCAACCTCGAAACGAGCGCCGATCAATTCGGCTCGCTCGCGCATGAATTGCAGCCCAAAGTTACGCCGGCCGCGGGCCGCCATCGAGCCGATGTCGAAGCCCCGGCCGTCGTCGCGCACCTCGAGGACCCAGTCGGGCCCGTCGATCCGGGTGGCGATGGAGACCGTCCCAGCCGCCGCGTGCTTGCGGATGTTCTGGAGCGCCTCCTGGACGATCCGCAGGACGACGGTCTGGGCCGCCTCGCTGAGCTGGTCACCATTGGCCTGGAGGTCGCCGACGACGGGGATCCCGCTCAGCGACGTGAACGTCTCGAACGTATCGGCGATGGAGCCATCCAGGCCGAGCTCGGCGAGCAATGGCGGGCGGAGCTGGCTGATGAAGCCGCGCACGTCGCCCAGCTCCCGGCGCAGCCGCGCGCCGAGCAGCTCCAACTCGTGGGCGGCCACGGCCGGGTCCTCGGCCACCACCCGGCCCACGTAGTCGATCTGGAAGATCGCGTTCGAAAGCGCCTGGGCGGGTCCGTCGTGGACTTCGCGGACGAGCCGCAGCCGCTCGGATTCCTGGGCTTCGACGATCCGCATGTTGAGCTCGGTGGAGCTGGCCACCGCCGCGGTGTCGTTGATCAGGGTGGAATCGTCGCGCTCCAGGAAGAGCCAGATCCGCTCGATGCTGCGCAAGGCCACTTCCAGCCGGTTGAGCTCCGCCTGGTGCTGACCCGCCGACGTCGTCAGGGTCTCGACGTCGACCATCATCGCCCGCCGCCGGCCATCCTCGGCGCCGACCTCCGCGGCCACTGCCGCCGCCTCGTTCAGCGACGTTGTGCCGTCGGACGCCGACGGTGTCCGACGTTCATCGGCGTGCAGGTCGTCGTTGAGGGCCTGCAGGCGCACCAGCTCCTCGTGCTGGATCAATCGATACCGATCGGCGATCCGGCGGACCGTGTCCGCAGCGTAGCCAACCGCAGCCTTGGCCTCGGCATGCAGCTCGTCAATTCGCCCGTCCCGTGCCTCGGCGCGCGTGCCGTCCATGTCTGCCGAGTATAGAGGGCCGCTCATGGCGCACACCCGATCGTGAAGACCCGGGTTCCGGCGAGCGCCCTGGCGGCGGCCGCGTCGGACGGTACCCCGAGGGCAATCTCGTGGAAGCAGCCCACGTCAGCCTCGCGTCCCGACAGGACCGCCGGCCAGCTGCCGTGGTCCTCGCTGATCACGAGGTAGCGCGTTCCAGGGAAGTGGGCGGCCAGGTCCACGATCGAGCTGGGCGGCTCGTCGGGCAGGGCGAGCGTGTGGATTCCGGTCTGGTAGGCGAGCCAGATCGGGAAGTCGCTGATCACTGGCCCGGCGGCTGGGTCGAGCGGCTGGCCGATCGTGGCCATCTGGGCTTCGAGGGCCCGGTAGCGGTTGGCGATGTCCGCGCTCTGGCCGCCGTAGCCGGCCAGGGTCAGGCTGAACAGTGCGGCCGACGCGATCGTCAGCGTGGCGCCCAGCCAGGCGACCTGGTTCGTCCAGCCGCGCCAGGTGCTCACCCGGACGAACAGCGCATCGAGCCCGAGCAGGCAGGCCACGATCAGCAGGACGTGAACCGGGCCGGCCGCGTGCAGGAACGTGCCCCACGTGGTGGCGACCGGGAAGACGAGCGTGGTCACCCAGAACGTCAGCAAGGCCACGACCAGCAGGGCTCGCAATGAACTCACCCGGCCAATCCAGGGCAGGCGCAGCACGCCGATCAGCCCGATCGGGAAGCTGGGCACGAGCAGCACGCTCAGCAGGTTGTGGGTGAACCCGTCGATCCGCATCTGGAGCAGGGTTCCGGCGCCCACGGCCAGGTAGCGTGACAGGGTTGGCGGATCCGTCCAGGCGAAGATGTCGAAGCCGGTCACCGAGAGCGCATTGGCCGCGGCCTGGCCGGGCAGCGGGTTGCCGAACACGATCCAGTCGCGGACTGCCCACGGGGCGAAGACCAGGACCGCGACGACTGCGGGGATCGCGATCAGCCGCAGGCGGCTGCCCCGCGCCAGGCGTACGCCTGCCACGTCACGGGCGGTGAACCAGGCCAGGGCCGCCCAGGCGAGGGCCAGCCAGATGGCCTCGTTGCGGGCCAGCGCCGCCAGCCCGATCAGCAGGCCGAGTCCAAGGAGCCGCGGATCGGCGGCCCGCGCCCCCCGCGCGTCGCGCAGCAAGCGGGTGACCAGGAGGCATGCGCCCAGGACCAGCGCCGTGAACAGCCCGGTCGAATCCGGCAGTGCGCTGAACAGCACCAGGGGGAGCTCGACGGCTGCCGTCAGGCCAACGCCAAGCGCCAGGGTCCGGGCGCGTCCGGTAGGCAGATGGAGCTCGGCCGCGACGTCGAGGGCGAGGCGCCAGGCGAGGACCGGGATCAGCGCCCCGACGAGCAGGGCGGGCAGCTGGGCCACTCCGAACGCGGTGCCCAGGAAGAGCATCGGTCCCGCAATCAGCAGGGTGGGCAGCGGCAGCCAGACCTCGAAGGCCGGTCGCGGGAACGCCAGCGGCGGCGTCTGGAAGCTCCACAGGGCGTCACTCGTCAGGCCATGACCACTCACGAGATTGCGCGCGGCCATCACGTAGTAGGCCGTGTCCTCCGGCGTTGGGAAGGGCACCGTCCGGGCGAAGGCGACGCGGACCAGCAGGGCAAAGACAAAGAGGATGACCACGCTGCCCCAGGCCTCGCGGCGGCTGGGCGACCAGCTCATGAGCCACTCCCGCTGGCCAGGACGACGCAGCGAGGGTCGCCGGTCGTGAAGCAGACGGGGTACAGGGCGGCAGCCACCGAGTTGCTGCTCGTGGCGCTCCACACGGGCTGGCCCACCCAGGCCGGCCGGCCGGTGCCGTCAATGACCGGCCCGAGTGCCGGGACGGTATTCGAGCGTTCCACGTACAGCCAGCGAACGTCGTAGGCGCGAGCGACGCTTTCGACGGTCGCGATCGGATCATTCGGGGCAACCACGCCGGGATGGCCGGTCCAGTATCTGATCGAGCCGGTGTCGAGGCTCATGACGACGTCGTCGGGCGCCGCGCCATTGGTCACGAGGGCCGCGCCGACGGCCTGGTCCAGGTCCCGCTCGTGGCCCCACGTGGTGTGGACGCTGGCCGTGAAGTAGACCGCGCCCACCAGGCTGATCGCGATCATCCCGCCGGCGAAGACCCGGCCGGCCGACTCCGCATTCCAGCTGGGGCGGTGTCGGGCGATCCAGGCCACCAGGGCGACCACGGCCTCGAGTGCCAGCAGGTATGCCTGGGGCGCCAGCGCGGCCCCCGAGTGGATGAACGTGCCGTTCGGGACGTGGACGGCCGAGACCAGCCCCGAGAAGGCGAACAGCAGCGCGGCATACAGCAGGAACGGCAGGAAGTCGGCCGAGTGGCGGCGCAGCCAGGCTCCGGCGACCATGAACGGGGCGAGGATGATCCCGCCGACGAGGACGCCGAAGATGACGATCGCCTCGAGGAACCCGGTCAACCGGCTGGCGATCAGTGGACCGATGCCCTGGCCCAGGAACGTGGCCAGCGTGGGCGTGCCGGTGATGCTGTTGAGCTCATCGATCGAGCGGATGAACAGGATCCGGCCGGTGGACGAGGACGGCGAGAGGCTGCCGAAGACGGCCAGCTGGCGGGCCTCCCAGGGCGCCATCACGGCGAGGAACAGGAC
>JBEPUS010000160.1:0-6124 GCA_041691435.1 Chloroflexota bacterium | reverse complement strand
TTGAGGAAGGCCTCGTCGCCGGCGGCGGCACCACCCTCCTCCAGGCGATCCCGGCTCTCGACAAGGTCAAGCTCGAAGGTGACGAGAAGATCGGCGTGGACATCGTGCGCAAGGCGCTCGAGGCCCCGGCCCGTCAGATCGCCATCAACGCCGGTGCCCGGGGCGAGGTCGTCGTCGAGGCGGTCCGCAACGCCAAGAAGGGCCACGGCTTCGATGCCCTGAAGGGTGAGTACGGCGACATGTTCGCCCGAGGCATCGTCGACGCAGCCAAGGTCACCCGGTCTGCCCTCCAGAACGCGGCCTCGATCGCGGCCATGGTCCTGACCACGGAAACGCTGGTCACCGACCTGCCCGAGAAGAAGGACGGCAATGGCGGCGGCCACGGCCACCAGGGTGGCGGCGGAGACATGGACTTCTAGTCCCTGCCGAGACAATCGAAGGGCCCGGGTCATGGACCCGGGCTCTTCTGTGTCCGGCGCAACGCGGATAATCGGGGCCATGGCCGGATCGTCCATCCCCAACGAGCTCACCCCCGAGCAGGCCGATCGGCCCGCCGACGCCCGGCGGGGCCCGGAGCGTCTCGAGGCGTTCAGCGACGGCGTCTTCGCGATCGCGATCACCCTGCTCGTCCTCGAGATCCGGGTGCCGCCCGCCGAGGACCTCGATTCGAGCGCCCACCTCCTCTCGGCGCTCGGCGGACTCTGGCCGAGCTATCTCGGCTACATCGTCAGCTTTGCCACGATCGGGATCATGTGGGCCAACCACCACAACCTGGTCCGGCTGGTGGCCCGGGTCAGCCACGGCCTGATCCTGGCCAACCTCCTGCTCCTGGGAATCATTGGCTTCGTCCCGTTCCCGACGGCCCTCCTGGCCGGGACGCTGGGGACGCCGAGTGGCCAGGTGGGCGTGCTCTTCTATGCGGGCACCTTCGTGGCCATCGCCGTCGCCTTCAACATCCTGTGGGCCCAGGTCCGCGACGGGGCAGGGGTCCTGCGTCCGGAGACCGCTCCGCGGACGATCGCGGCGATCACGAGGAGCTATCGCCTGGGGCCACCGGGCTTCCTCGTGGCATTTCTCGCGGCGCTGCTCAATCCGGCACTGGGCATGGCCGTGATCATCGGCCTGGTGGCCGTCTACCTGCTGCCCTCGTCATCGGGGGCCTGAAAGTCCGGGGCTGCCGAACACGGATCGTGGGCTAGCATGACGGGATGACCGAGCTCGATGCCTACGCTGCCGACTGCCGGCTCTTTGGCGAAGTGGACCTTGGCGAGGGGCGCCTGACCGACCTGCTCAACGACGTTGCCGAGCTGCGGATCGTGGATGCCCAGCTCGAGAGCCTCGTTGACGGCCACCTGGCCAGGAGTCCCGAGCTGGTGGTCGACCGCGACGAGTTGTTTGCCGTTGTCGCCACGGGCACGCGCGGCACGGCGGCCCGGCGCCTCCACACTCGGGCGAGCAAGGTGGTCGTCCAGCTTGGGCCGTACTACGTCACGGGCTCGATTCACGGCACGGCGGCCTCGAATCCGCTGGCCGGCGTGCTCCGGCGTGCCCCCTGGGTGCCCCTGACCGACGCCGTGATCAGCTATCGCCGGGGCTCGCAGGACGTCGGCGACCGGATTCCCACCCTCCTGATCAACCGGGCCCAGGCCAGCTCGATCCGGGCGGCCACCGAGGCAGCGGCGCCCTTCCTGCCCTGGGAGGGGCCGTCGGCACCTCTCTCGAAATCGGCGGGCTCGCTCGACCTGACCAGGACGGTCCGGGACGAGGTCGCCGGCGACGCCGACTGACCTCAGGCGGATGGAAGTGCATGGATTCAGCCGCCGGTCAGGGAGCGCTGCCAGGATCCTCCCATCGCCAATGGGAGGCCGCATGAGCCAGGCCGCCCACCCAGGCCGCTCGGCCAGCCACTCGATCGTGGTCGGCGTGGCGCTCGCCGCGGCCGTTGCCGTTGCCATGGCCGGCTGCGCTGCTCCGGGTGGCTCGGGTGCCCTGCCCAGTGGGGCCCTCACCGATCCCAGGGAGATTCTTGCCCGGAGCCTGACCGCCCTGAACGATGCCCGGACGTTCCACCTCACGGGCTCCCTGAGCGGCACGCTGGAAGCCGATCTCACGAACAGCGGCACGAACTCCGCGATCGACCTGAAGGGGACCGCGCTGACCGCCGATGCCGACGTGCCCAACGAACGGGCAATGCTCTCGATCTCGGTGCCGGCCCTGTTCGCCCTCAAGGTGGACTACGTCCAGATCGGCCCGGATACGTACGGCCGCAACAGCCTGTCGGGGCCTGACTGGACCCATACGTCGCAGGCGGAGGATGCCTCGAGCGCCCCCAGCGCCCTCCCGACGCCCCGGCGAATCGGAGTCGCAAGCCCATCCCCGGCCGCCCAGCCCAGCGAGACCCCGGCCGCGAGCCTGGACCTGGTCGGCCAGATCACGGCCGGTCTCGACAACCTGCCCAATCCGCCCACGAGGGGTCCCGACGCGACCTGCCGGCAGGCGACGTGCTACACGATCGAGATCAGCGTCCCGCTGAGCGGGGGCGATGCAACCGGCCTCGGTCTGCCGTTGCCCAGCGCCGCGAGTGCCTCGGTCACCGTCACGCTCTCGATCGAGCAAGACAGCCTCTTGCCCGTCCACGCCGTCGCCGCGATCAACGCCGCTCGAATGGCACCTTCACGCTCAGCCTGAGCCTCTCGAAGTTCAACCAGCCGGTGACGATCAGCCCGCCGCCGCCCAGCGAGGTCGTCGAGGACAGCGCCGGACCGTAGGCAACCCGGCCGCCCGCCCAGCCGCCGGCCCAATCCACGCTCGCCGCCCTTCACGCCCGCGGGGCGCGCCCGACCACCAGGTACCGCCGCCAGCCATCGGCGGCCCGCTCGACGAGCCCGAGATGGGCCCGCTCGACGCGGTCGATCTCGCCGAGCCCGCGAGCCCGGACGCGCTCGAAGCCGGCCTGCCGCAGCACGACCATGAGCGCCGCGGGGCTGCGCTGCTCGAGGAGCGGCAGGCGCTCGTCGACGCCGGCCGGATACTGGTGCTCTTCTTCGTCCTGGTTGCCGCCCATCCGCGTCGCCGCGGCAGCCAGCAGGCGCAGCGGCAGCGCCCGGCGCGGATACGTCCCATCGATCACCGCGACGAGCCCGCCCGGCCGCAGGCGCGTCCGCCAGGCCCTGGCGGCCAGCCCGGGGTCCGGCAGCGTCCAGACGAGGTGGCGGCTGACGAGCGCATCGACCGACGATTCGGGCACGGGCGGATCCTCGGCGTCGCCGATCCGCCAGTCCACGCCGATGCCACTCTCGATGCTCTTGCGCCGGGCGGCCAGGATCATCCGTTCTGAGAGGTCGATCGCGATGACGTCGTGGCCCAGCTCGGCGGCGAGGAGGGCCAGGGTACCGGTGCCCGTGCCGACGTCGAGGACCTCCCGCCGGGGCATCTCGGAATGGGTCGCGTCGCCCAGGATCGCGGCGACCAGCCGGCGCCATGCCCGGCGCTCGTCGTCATGGAGGATGCCGTGGCGGGGGATCCGGTCGTAGCTTGCGGCCCCACGGTCCCAGGCCGCCGTGATGGCTGCCTTGACGTCGCTGCGGCCGTCATCGGGCGCGTCGTCGTTCATCCGACGAGGATAGCCAGCCTGCCCGTGGTGGCGAGCAGTGCAGGAGCCCGCCCTACAATGGAGTGGTGCCAGCTGTAACCGATCGGCTCTTCCCGGAGCCGCCCGACGAGGATGTCCCGCTGCCCCCCGACGCCCAGCCCGAACGCGTCGACGCGGAGGGCCTGGACACCTCCGACCAGGCCCTTGAGCAGGATCCGCGGACGATCCGGAGACGCCGCCCGAAGGCCTGGCCGGGCGCCGCCCAGTCGGCCGAAGGCCCGGCCGGCGAGGAGCCGCCGCCGCCCGACGATCCCGAGGGCAACCCCCGCCGGCCCGCCCGCGCCGCGCCCGATCCGGCCGCCACGGCCGCGCTTGCCGAGCGGATCGTGGCCCGCCTGAACCCTGAGCAGGCCCGTGCCGTGACCACCACCGAGGGCCCGCTCCTCATCCTGGCCGGTGCCGGCAGCGGCAAGACCCGCGTCCTCGCCCACCGGGTCGCCTACCTGGTGGGCGTGCTGGGTGTCCGGCCGTGGCAGATCCTTGCGGTCACGTTCACCAACCGCGCCGCCGGCGAGCTGCGCGAGCGGATCGTGGCCCTGGTGGGCGAGGCCGGTCGCGAAGTCGAGAGCGGCACCTTCCACGCAGTCTGTGCGCGGGCTCTGCGCCGTGACGGGACGGCCATCGGCGTTGACCGGCGCTTCGTGATTTACGACAGCGACGACCAGCAGACCCTCATGAAGCAGATCCTCAAGGAAGAGGACCTGCCGGCCACCGGCGAGTTCCGTCCGGCCGCCGTCCTCGGCTCGATCAGCCGGGCGAAGAACGAGATGCTCGATGCCGACGCCCTGGCCGACGGAGCGCTGAACCATCACGAGCGCCAGGTGGCCCATCTCGCCCGGATCTACCAGGCCCGCCTGCGCGCCCAGGGCGCGCTCGACTTCGACGACATCCTGCTCGAGGCGCTGCGCCTCTTCCAGGAGGCGCCGGCCGTGCTCAACCGCTACCAGGATCGCTGGCGCTACCTGCACGTCGACGAATACCAGGACACGAACCGGGCCCAATACCTGTGGGTCCGGGCGCTGGCAGCCCGCCACCACAACCTGTGCGTGGTGGGCGACGACGACCAGTCCATCTACTCGTGGCGGGGTGCCGACCTGCGCAACATCCTGGACTTCGAGCGCGACGAGCCCGATGCCACGGTGGTCAAGCTCGAGCAGAACTACCGCTCCACCCAGCTGATCCTCGACGCCGCCCATGCGGTCGTCAGCAAGAACACGGCCCGGACCGACAAGAAGCTGTGGACGGAGCAGGCCGGTGGCCGCCCGATCCAGCGCTTCGAGGCCTACAACCAGGAAGAGGAGGCGGAATGGATCGCCCGCCAGGTCGAGGGCCTGATCGGCGGCGGCGGATCGCTCCTCACCCGCAAGGCGGACGACGAGGAAGGCCGCTCGAGCCCTCGCGACGTCGCCGTGATGTACCGGACGAACGCCCAGAGCCGGGCGATCGAGGAGGCGTTCCTGCGCTATGGGATCCGCTACCAGCTGATCGGCGGAACACGCTTCTACCAGCGCCGCGAGGTCAAGGACGCGCTCGCCTACCTGCGGGTTCTGCGCAGCGATGCAGACGCGATTGCGTTCGAGCGGATCATCAACGTGCCGGCCCGGGCGATCGGTGACAAGACGGTCGAGGTCTTGCGTGGGGCGATCGCCCGCGAGTCGATCGGCACGTTCTGGGCGGCGGTCGAGGCTGCGGTCGACGGCCGGATCGAGGGGATCGCTGCCCGGGCCCGGGCAGCCCTGGCCGACTTCGCCGCGATCGTGCGCTCGCTGCGGGCGCGGATCGGCGTCCTGCCCCTGCCCGAGCTGCTCGATGCGGTCCTGGAGCGCTCCGGCTACCGGGCCATGCTGGCGGATGGCTCCGAGGAGGGCGAGGACCGCTGGAACAACCTCCTCGAGCTGCGCTCGGTGACCACCCGCTACGACGACCTGTCGCCGGAAGACGCCCTTGATCGGCTCCTCGAGGAGACGGCCCTCGTCGCCGACCAGGACTCGTACGCCGGCGACGCCGACGCGGTCACGATGATCACCCTCCACGCGGCCAAGGGCCTGGAGTTCCCGGTCGTGTTCATCGCCGGCCTCGAGGAGGGCACCTTCCCCCACAGCCGGGCGCTCGATGACGAGCGCCAGCTCGAGGAGGAGCGCCGCCTGGCGTACGTCGGGATCACCCGGGCCAAGCGCCGACTCTTCCTCTCGCACGCCTGGCATCGCGCGACCTGGGGCGCCAGCGGCGCCACCGTTCCTTCGCGCTTCCTGCTCGAGATCCCGGCCGAGCTGATGGAAGGCCCCAACCTGCGCGCCGACGAGGAGCACGCCGACGGCCCGCTCGACCTGGAGCTGGTCTTCGGCGCCCGGCGATCGAGCCGCTTCGGGACGCCGATCCGGGCCGGGGGCGGAGCGTTCCGCCAGGGCAGCGGCCGGCCCGGCGCCCCACCGGCCGGGACGGCCAACGACGACGACTCCGCGGCGTGGCTGG
>JBEPUS010000159.1:0-6145 GCA_041691435.1 Chloroflexota bacterium | reverse complement strand
GGTCGTGGGCATGGAGCGCAATGGCAGCTTCATTTCCTCGGTTTCCATCGCCGACGTGCGCAGCGGTTCGATCGACCGGATCGCGCCCCGGATCGTCGTCTCGGCGGCCGGCGCGTGGGCCGGCCGGGTGGCCGGACTGGCGGGGATCGACCTGCCGATGTCGCCGGGCAAGGGCACGATGCTGGTCTACAACCAGCGCATGACCGACACCGTGATCAGCCGCTGCAAGACACCCAGCGACGGCGACATCATGGTCCCGGTCCACACGGTGGCGATCCTGGGCACGACCGACATCCGGGTGGACGATCCCGATGACTACGAGGCGACGCCCGCCGAGATCGCGGGCCTGATCGAGGAGGGCGAGAAGCTCTTCCCCAACCTGCGCCGGATGCGGATCCTGCGGGCGTACGCCGGCGTGCGGCCGCTCTACGCCGTCGCGGAGGTGGGCGGTAAGACGGCGGCCAGGGATGGCCGGGCCGATCGTGAGATCACCCGGGCCCATGCGGTGATCGACCACGAGCCGCGCGACGGCGTCTCGAACTTCGTGTCCATCGTCGGCGGCAAGCTGACGACGTACCGGCTGATGGCCGAGCAGACGGCCGACGTCGTGTGCGCCAAGCTCGGCGTGGACCAGCCCTGTACCACGGCCGATGTGGTCCTGCCCGGACAGGGACCGGAACGGAGCTACTACTGGCTGGGTGACCGCCTCGCCGAGACCGAGGCGACCGGCGGCGGTGACGCAGACCTGATCTGCGAATGCGAGTTCGTCACCCGGCCGATGCTCGAGGCCTTCCTCGCGGAGCGCATTCCGTGCAGCCTCGACGACGTCCGGCGTGGCACACGCCTGGGGATGGGTCCCTGCCAGGGAGCGTTCTGTACGTTCCGGGCGGCGGGCGTGGTGGCGGAGCTCGGCCAGGAACGCGCGGCGTCGGCTGCGGGCGAGGCTGAGCCGGAGACCCGGCGTGAGGATCCGCTCGTTGCCTTCCTGCGCGAGCGGTACCGGGGCACGAAACCGATCGCCTGGGGCCGCCAGCTCCAGGAACTCTGGCTCTCGAGCGGCATCTACCAGGGCGTGCTGGGTGTCGACGCCCTGCTGGCCGGGCGAGGGGGGACTGACGATGGCCCGGGCTGACGTCGCGGTGGTCGGCGCCGGACTGGCCGGCCTCACCGCGGCAATCCGCCTGGCCGAGGCCGGCGCCCGGGTCCATGTCCTCGCGAGCGGCCACGCGGCCACCCACTGGGCACCCGCCGGAATCGACCTCGGGGCGGTCCCCGGTGCGGCGACTTCGCAGGCCTCGATCGAGCAGCTTGCCCGGATGCCGGGCCATCCCTACGCGACACTCGCCGGCGAGGTCCCCGCGGCGCTGGCCTGGCTGCGCGCATTGCTCGCCGCGCACGGCCTGGATCTCGTCGGCGAAGCTCTGGACCCTCTGCGCCCGATCCCGACCGCGATCGGGGCCACCCGCCTGGCCGCGATCCTGCCCGACGGGATGGCCGGGGCGCTGCCGGAGTGGGCGCCAGACGAGACGCTCGTCGTCTGCGGCCCGGCCGGGTTCCGCGACTACTGGCCGGCCGGGATCGTCGAGAACCTCCGCCGCGCCGGTACCTGGCGGGGAGCTCCCCGGCCCGCCCGGATCGAGGCGATCACGGTGGACCTGCCCGGCCTGGCCGGCCGCCACAACCTCTCGAGCCTTGATCTTGCCCGGCTCTTCGACCAGCCGGCCTGGCGAACCGTCGCGCTCGACGCGATCGGGCGGGCGATCGAGGCACGGGTCCACGGTCCGGGTCGGGTAGCGTTGCCGGCGGTCCTGGGGCTCGACGATCATCCGGCCGTCCTCGCGGCGGCCCGGGCGCGACTCCCGCTGGCCCCGTTCGAGGTGGCCCTGGTTCCGCCGAGCATCCCCGGCCTGCGCCTCTTCGCCGGCCTGCGCGCCGAGTTGCGCAGGGACGGTGGCCGCCTCCAGGTGGGCGAGGCTGTCCACGGGACCATCGGCCCCGACGGCCGCGTCGCGGAGCTGCGGGCACCGGCGGCGGCGCGCGAGTTCGTCCTGGCGGCCGGTGCCGTGATCCTCGCGACGGGTGGGATCGCCGGTGGCGGGATCGTGGCCGATGGGCCCGGCGCGTTGCGGGAGACGGTCCTCGGCCTGCCGGTCGAAGCGCCCGACCCCGGCCAGTGGCTGCTCGCCGATCCGTTCGATCCCGCCGGCCAGCCCCTCGAGGCGGCCGGAATCCGGACCGATGCGCAGCTCCGGCCCGTAGCCCTGGGGCAGTCACCATCCGTGCTCGCGGGGAACGTCCGGATCGCCGGCAGCCTGCTCGCCGGCATGCACTACCTGGGCCAGCGCTGCGGCGACGGGGTGGCGATCGCCAGCGGCTCGCTGGCCGCCCGCGAGCTGTGCGGGGCGGCCCGATGACGATCGCCGAGATCGTGGCCGAGGCGACCGCCTTCGACACACCCGCTACCGACGCACCGGTGTCGATTGGCCTGAGCGCTGACGAATGCCTCAAGTGCAACGTCTGCACCACGGCCTGTCCGGTGGCCCGGGTGACCGATCTCTTCCCTGGCCCGAAGTACGTCGGGCCGCAGGCCCAGCGCTTCCGCCTCGGGTCGGAGCTCTCACCGGGCAGTGGCCACCTGTCACTGGTGCAGTCGCCCGACCAGTCCATCGACTACTGCTCGGGCTGCGGCTTCTGCACCACGGCCTGCCCGGCCGACGTGAAGGTCGCTGAGATCAACAACCGGGCGCGGGCCGCGCTGCGTTCCGGGCACCGGCCGCGATTGCGGGACTGGCTCCTTGGGCAGACCGACCTGACCGGCCGGCTGGGAGTCCTGACCGCGCCGCTCGCCAACTGGTCGCTGCGCAACCGCCTCTTCCGGGCGGTCATCGACCGGATGATCCGGATCGACCGCCGGGCGCCGCTGCCCCGTTTCAGCGCGCGGACCTTCCGGTCGCGTCTCGGCGGTCATCGCCGCTCGAGGTGGTCGGCGGATGCCCCGCCGGCGGCCGCGAGCGTCGTGTATTTCCATGGCTGCGCAGCGAACTACTACGAGCCACACGTTGGCCGGGCCGCGATCGATGTCCTCGAACGCAACGGCTTCACGGTGATCGTCCCGCCCCAGGTGTGCTGCGGCCTGCCCCTGATCAGCAACGGCCTCTACGCCCAGGCGCGGGACCGGGCGCGGAGCAACATCGCCGTCCTCGCGCAGTACGCCCGGGCCGGCTATCCCATCGTCGGGACGTCAACGTCGTGCACCCACACGCTCAAGGCCGAGTACCGCGAGATGCTCGACATGGACGACGCCGATGCCCGTGCGGTGGCCCAGGCGACCTGGGACATCTGCGAGTTCCTGCTCCACCTCCACGAGGAAGGCAAGCTCGACACGGACTTCGGCCCGCTCGATCGGACGCTGCCGTACCACGCGCCCTGCCAGCTCCGCAGCCATGGCATCGGGCTGCCGGCCCTCGACCTGTTCCAGTTGGTGCCCGGCCTGCGGGCGATCGACCTGGACCACGACTGCTGCGGGATCGCCGGCACGTACGGCCTGAAGAGCGAGAAGTACGAGATCGCGATGGCCGTGGGCCAGCCCCTCTTCGAGCGAATCCAGGCGGCCGGCCAGGACCAGGTCGCGTGCGACTCGGAGACCTGCCGCTGGCAGATCGCCGCGGCCACCGGAACCCGGCTGCGCCACCCGGTCGAGTTCCTGGCCGAGGCGTACGCGGCGGCTGGCGCGTGATCCTCGTGATCGGCGCGGGCGCGGTTGGCTCGTTCCTTGGCTGGACGCTCGCGTCCGGCGGCGAGGCGGTCGAATTGCTGCGCCGCGCCGGCCCGGCTGGGGAGCGCCCCGAAACGCTCAACGTCACCGGGCCGGGCGACGCGAGCCCGGTGGCAACCCAGGACGTGACGGTGGCCGGCACGCCCGGAGCAGTCAGCGTCGCCCCGGAGATCATCGTGATCGCGGTCAAGATGCCCGACCTTGCCGGCGCGATCGACACAGCCGCTGTGTGGCCGGACGCGACGGTGCTCGCCGTCGAGAACGGTGTCGGCGCCGATACCCAGCTCGTTGCCGGACGGCCGGGCGGAGGCCTGGTTGCTGGCTCGCTCACCACCTCGGTCGAGCTCACCGCGGATGGGACGATCCGGCGCGTGTCGCGGGGCGGCATCGTCCTCGCACCAGTGCGCGGCGAAGTCTCCGCCGTCATCCAGCGTCTCGTCCGTTCCTTCATCGCCGGTGGCCTCCGCGCTCGGGCCACATCGGACGCGGCGTCGATGCGCTGGTCGAAGCTGCTGATCAACCTGATGGGCAACGCCAGCGGCGCAATCGTCGACCTGGACCCGGTCGCGGTCTATCGCGATCGCGGGCTCTTCCGGGTCGAGCGCCGGCAGCTTGCCGAAGCGATCGCGACGATGCACGGCCTGGGCCTCCATCCGGTGAAGCTCTTCGGCGCCGATACCCGCCTGCTGCCGATCGCCGGCCGCCTCCCAGGGAACCTGGTCCAGCCGATCCTGGTCCGTGTCGTGGCCGCCGGCCGGGGCGGGAAGCGACCGTCGCTCCACCTCCATCTCGCGGCCGGCAGTGGCGAGCTCAGCGAGGTCAGCTGGCTGAATGGTGCCGTCGCCGCGGCTGCGGCCGGGCTTGGCCAGGCCGCTCCCGTCAACGCCGGGCTCGCCGAGCTCGTCGAGGCCTGCAACCGGGATCCGGAGCGGCGGGCCTGGTTCCGGGGCCGGCCAGATCGCCTGCTCGAGGCCATCGCGGCGCCCGCCTGACGCGCGGCCCCGGCCCGGCGTCGGCGCGATCCAGCGCGATCCGGCCGGTGCCCCACCGCCTCGCTCCGAACCGGCCGGTGCTCACTGCCTCGCTCCGAACCGGCCGGTGCTCACTGCCTCGCTCCGAACCGGCCGGAGCTCACCGCCTCGCTCCGAACCGGCCGGTGCCCCACGGTCTCGGCCCGATTTGCATCAGATGCAAGTAACCGACCAGTTGGGACCAGATCTGGTCCGGATCTTGCGTCCAGTGCAAGAAGGCGACGTGATTCGGCTCGAATCAGGCAGAAACAGCCCAAATCGAGTGCGAACTCGTCGGTTACTTGCGGCTGATGCAAGTCCCGGCGGGCCCACCGTTGAGCGGAGTCCCGGCGGGCCAGCAGGCGGAGTCCCGGCGGGCCAGCGGGCGGAGCCACGGCCCACCCCTGAGCGGAGTCCCGGCGGGCCAGCGGGAGGAGCCACGGCCCACTCCTGAGCGGCTCCCCGGCGGGCCGGCAGGCGGAGCGACGGCCCACCCCTGAGCGGCTCCCCGGCGTGGCCGAATTGGCCCGAAGCGGCCGATATACTCGGCCGGCATGGACACGACGACGATTGCCGTGGGGGTGGTCTCGATCGGTGGCGCCTACCTGGTCGGCGGGATCCCGTGGGGTGTCCTGCTGGCCCGATTCGTTGGCGGTCCCGACCCCCGGACGCAGGGGAGCGGGCGGACCGGCGGGGCCAACGTCCTGCGCGTGCTTGGGCCGCGGGTTGCTGCGGCGGCCGGCATCCTTGACCTGCTCAAGGGCGTCTTCGCGGCCGCGCTGCCGGGCCTGCTCGGGGCCGGGCTGGTGATCCAGGGGATCGCCGTCCTCGTTGCGATCATCGGCCACAGCCGGTCGCCGTACATCGGCTTCCGCGGCGGACGGGGTGTCTCGCCGGCGTTCGGCTCGCTCGTCGTCCTGTGGCCTATCGTGGCCCTGCTCACCATCCCGGTCTTCTTCGGGGTCATCCGGCTGACGCGCTACTCGTCGATGGGCTCGCTCGTCGCCACGACCCTGGCCGGCGTGATCGTGGTCGCCATCGTACTGATCCAGGGCCTGCCGCTGGCCCACCTGATATATGCGCTCGGGGCGCCCGCGCTCATCTGGTATTTCCATCGCGACAACGTCGAGCGCCTGCTGGCCGGCACGGAGCGAACCATCGACAACCGGGGCTGATCGTCAAAGGTCCTGCATGGTGCTTTGAACCGGCGGGCGTATGGTGACGAGGCTCGTTGACCGGTCCGGCCGATTGGACCGCGACTGGGCGATCGCGTTTTGGGGGTCATGACGAAATCGGCGGTACCGGATCCAAAGGATCCGAAGACACGCATTCTCTTATACACATCTGAAGCTCCCGACGA
>JBEPUS010000158.1:0-6158 GCA_041691435.1 Chloroflexota bacterium | reverse complement strand
GGCAGAAACGCGACGGTCTGGGCGGCCCGCACGCGGCGAGTCCGGCTCGACCGTTAGCGAGTCTGGAGCACCGACAGGATGTTGCCGGCGGGGTCCGTGAACCAGGCGATCTGCGGGCCCCGCGGATCTCGGGCGATGCCCTTTGCGTCGCCCAGACCGGGGTAGTGCTGCATCTCGATCCCTGCCGCGACGAGATCGTCGACCGCCTTGTCGATATCGGGGACCGGGAAGTTCAGGACCGTATAGGTGGCCGGGACGAAATCGGGCTTCGGGTAGACGAGGATGCTCGTCCCGCCGGCGATCTGCAGCGAGATGGTGCCTTCGTCATTGTCCCGGACATCAAGCCCGAGCTGTCCACCGTAGAAGGCCTTGGCGGCGGCAAGGTCGGGGACGGCGAAACCCGAGAATGCACTGGTGTCCTTGAACATCGGACGATCGCTCCTTCTCTCTCAATCGTGAGCGCCAAGTCTGCTCCGTCCAGCGATCCCTATGCTTTTGGTCATGACGCAAGGCAGCGGCCCGGTGATGTCGGGCGCGGGCGACGGCCCGCGGCGCACGCTCTACCTGCTGGTGGCGGACCTCGAAGGAAACGTCCTCCTCGCCCGGGCACAGCAGACGGGGTCGTCAGATCGGCTCCAGCTTCCGACGCTCGAGATCGAAGCCGCTGACGACCTCGCCGGGTTCGACGCGATCGGCCAATTCCTCGGTGCCGAGGTCCCGATCCTGCGGGTGACCCCGCTCACCCGCACGCCCGCCGCGCCATACCTCGTGGAACTGGAGCCTCGCGCACTCGACGTCGTGCCCGACGGAACGCACTGGCAGGCGATCGACCGCCTCGACGCGCACCTCGCCGAACCCGGGAGCATCGCCGCCCCGCTCGCCCGGTGGATCGCCGAATGGTCGTCGGGGAGATCTGCCGGCCGGCCACCGTGGTCCGTACCTGGATGGTTCGCCCGGGCGACCCGCTGGACCCAGGCTCGGCTTGCCGAGGCCGGCTTTCGCCCGACTTCTGCGCCGAGGCTCTTCTACCTGTGGGGGCTGTCGGCCCTCCTCCGCGTCGAGACCAGCGACGGCGCCGTCTACCTGAAGAGCTGCTCGCCCGTCTTTCCCGACGAGCCGCGCATCACGCGCGGCCTCGGGGCTCGCACGCCGGCGGCACTGCCTGACGTGATCGCGATCGACGCCACCGAAGGCTGGCTGCTGATGCGCGACATCGGCGGGGAGCCGATCGGAAACGGGCCGCCCGCCACGTGGGGCCCCGGGCTCGAAACGCTCGCGCGCATCCAGCAAGCCTGGGCTGGACGTCAGACCGAGCTTGCCACGATCGGGTGCGAGGAGCGCGGTCCCGCGAGCATCGCCCGGATCGTGTCTCGACTCGCCGGCGACTCCGAGCTCCTCCGCACGATGACGCCAGGCGATCGCCGCCGACTGGATGCAGCGGTCCCCGCGCTGGTCGTGGCCTGCCGCCAGCTTGAGGTGACGGGATTGCCGGAAACGCTGGTCCACGGCGACTTCCATCCGTGGAACGTCCGCCGCGCGCCGGCCGGGGATGTCGTCTTCGATTGGTCCGATTCATCGATCGGCCACCCGTTCATCGACGTCCCGACGTACGTGAGCCGCACCGCGGACGTCGCGGAACGGCAGTCGATGGCCTCGGCCTATCTCGATTGCTGGGATGGGTACGCCTCCCGGCCGGCGCTCGAGGAAGCACTCCGCCTGGGACTCGTCGTCGGCTCGCTCCACCAGCTCGAGAGCTACCGACGGATCCTGGCCGGCCTCGCGCTGGACGACCGGTGGGACCTCGACGAAGCGCCTGCCTCCTGGGCGCTCGCGGCCCTTGGGTTCCTTGAGGACGGCTCGAGGCGAACATCCCGGTCCACGAGTGACCACGCTCCGAATCCCGCCCTCCAAGCCGGCCACTCGGCAGGCGCCAAACCTGTAGGCTCGCGCCGTGACATTCGAAACGGCGCTTCTCGGCTGGCACGACTTCTGCCTGGCGTCCGCCGGGGCTGCGGCTGCGTTGCTTGGACTGCTGTTCGTCGGCGTCTCGATCAGCCTGGGCGGCCTGAATCCCTCCGAGCGCCTCGATCTCCGGGTGCGGGCCGGCCAGGCATTCACCAACCTTACCCTTGTCCTCATCCTGTCTCTCAGTGCATTGATCCCCGAGGAGGACGCGCAGTCGCTCGCGATCGCCTGCGGAATCCTGGCCGCGATCGGGCTCTTCCGCGTGCTGCTCCGGTTGTGGGTCATTGGCCGCAGCTGGCGCGGACTTGATCACGGCGTGCTGGCCATCCGCCGCCTCGCCTGGACGCTCATTGCCGTCGTACTGCTGGGCAACGTGACGATCCAGCTGTGGTCGGACGGAACCGACGGCAGGCTGGACGGCCTGGTGGCCGTCGTCTTCCTGCTGCTGATCGGCGCGGCCGATGTCTCGTGGGACCTGCTCACCACGATCAGCATCGAGGAGCGGGAAGCCGTGAAGCAATCGCCGACACCGTCGCAATCGCCCGCCGGTCGCCCGTGAACCAGTCGCGCCGCGATGACGGTGCATCGACCACGCGGGGGACCGCGGAGTCTCGGCCGCAATTCGACCATTTGATCGTGATGGTCGAAGACCCAGGGCCCATCCGGGAGCTCCTGGCCACCGAATGGGGACTCCACGTGCACTCTGACAGCGCCGTGTTCGGAAATGGCCTCGCGAATCTCCTGATCCCGTTGGAGCCACCGCAGTACCTCGAGATCCTGTTCGTGGTGGATCTGCCAACCTTCGAGCAGACGGAGGGCGCACCGACGATCGATCGCGGCCTCATCGGCTGGGCGCTGAGGACCTGGGATATGGCCGCCGTCGAACGGGTGCTGGACCAACCTCGGGATCCAGTCGACCCCGACTTTCTCGTCAACGGGTCCCTGCCGCCGTGGTCCACGCTGTCAAGGTCGAGCGACCCACTCGGGTATCCCTTCTACATTGAGTACGGGATGTCTGCCGCGGACCGGCTAACGAGGTGGAAGCGGCGCCTCGTTGAAGTGAAACACCGGGAGCCGCCGGCAGGCATCGGCCGGGTTGAGGTTTCCAGCCCGGATGTCGACGATCTCCGTAGGTGGCTGGCCCCGGCCGCCCACCTCGATATCCGAGTCGTCCAAGGGCCACCGTCCGTCCGGGCCACGATCGATGTTGGCGGACGTCAGCTGCGGCTCAGCAGTGAGGCGAGTGATGGCATCGTTTCGGACTGACGCCTCGCACTACTACCGGCGTATCGTGGCCGACGATGATCCATCCACCTAACCCCAACGTTGACGCGTACATCGATGCGCTGCCGGCCTGGCAACAGGCGATCTGTCGGGAAGCTCGTGAGCTGGTCCACGCTGCAGACCCGGAGGTCGCCGAGACCATCAAGCGGACGGTCCAGCCGTACTTCGTCCTGGATGGCAACATCTGCGCATTACTGGCCACGAAGGACCATGTGAACGTCTTCCTGTACGACGGCGGGATCGTCCCGGACCCGGAGCGGATCATCACGGCCGGCCACGACAATCAGACCGCTCGCACCATGGCCGTCTACGAGGGCGAGGCGATCAATCGCCCGGCGCTGCTGGCAATCTTCGGCCACATCATCCGCAACAACCGGGCCGGCGGCTGGCGCAAAGTGAAGCGACAGGGCTAGTTCCTGCGCCGGATCACGTGACGCGCAACAATTCTGGGCACATGTCGTCAGCGGCTGGATCCAGCACAGCCCCAGCTCTATCGGTCGAGCACCTGTCGAAGCGATTCGGCGAGCGCCTCGCCTTCGACGACGTCTCGTTCGAGGTGGGGCGGGGCGAGGTCTTCGGGTTCCTCGGGCCAAATGGGGCCGGCAAGTCGACGATGGTCCGGACGCTGGGGACCCTGCTCACGCCGTCAGCCGGCTCTGCGCGCGTGGCCGGCCTCCAGCTGCGTCCCGGGAATGGCGTCGCGATCCGCCAGCGGATCTCGATCATGCCCGAGGCGCCGGGTCTCTACCTCCGACTGAGCGTCTACGAGAATCTCGAATGCTTCGCCGGTCTCTACGAGCTCTCCGAGCCCCGCCAGCGCATCGATCGCGCGCTGGCGGCGGTCAACCTCTCGAATCGAACCGGGGACCCGTGCGGAACGCTCTCGAAGGGCCTCCGGCAGCGGGTCAGCCTGGCCCGGGCCCTGCTGAACGACGCCGAGGTGCTCTTCCTCGACGAACCAACGTCCGGCCTGGATCCGGTCGCGGCGCGCGAGGTCCACGAGCTGATCGATGGCCTCCGACAGCGGGGCGTCACCATCTTCCTCACGACCCACCGCCTGGAGGAGGCGGAACGGCTCTGCGATCGGGTTGCGATCCTCAACACCACCTTGCGCACGATTGGGCGACCCGACGAGCTGCGCGACCAGCTCTTCGCGAAGACGTTGACGGTCCGGACCCTCGCGGCGCTGCCCGAGCCGGATCGCACGCTTGGCGGCCTTCCCGCGGTTGAGGGCTGGCATCGGGACGAGTCCGGCGCGTACGTCCTGGCCGTCTCGGACGCCGCCGCCGCTGCCCCGCCACTCACCAGGGCGCTGGTTGCGGCCGGCGCGGACGTCCTCTCGATCGCCGAGTCGCGCCACTCGCTGGAGGACGTCTACCTCCAGCTGATCGACGAAGACGTGGAGGCACGCTCGGCATGAACGTCAGCTGGACGCGCGTCCGGGCCATCATCCGCAAGGAGCTGCGCGAATACCAGCGCAACCGCTCGATCGTCGCGACCATGGCCGTGATCCCGATCGTGTTCGTGATCAACCCGCTGATCAACATCTTCGTGCTGCCTGCCGAGGCGTCCGGCGGGCTCAGCCATGCCCACATCCTCGTGTACATGCTGGGGATCCCGGCCATCGTGCCCGCCGTGGTCGCGGCCTACGCGGTCGTCGGCGAACGACAGCAGGGCAGCCTCGAGCCGGTGCTGATGACGCCCATCCCGCGCGAGGAGTTCCTGCTGGCCAAGGCCCTCGCGGCACTGGTCCCGTCGCTCGTCATCTCGTACGTGGTCTACGTCCTGGTCCTAGTCGCGATCGAGCTGTTCGCGAACGCGGCCGTCGCGGCGGCGCTCGTGCAGTGGCCCGACCTCCTCGCCCAGCTCATCTTCACGCCGCTCGTGGCGGGCTGGTCGATCTGGGTCGGGATCGCGGTCTCCACCCGGGCGAGCGAGGCGCGGACGGCACAGCAGCTGGGGACGCTGGCCAGCGTCCCATCGGCGCTCGTGTTCGCATTGATCGCCTACGACGTGATCCATGCGACGCTCGGGCTGGCCATTGGTGGCGCGGTCCTGCTGGTTGCCCTCAACCTGTTCGGCTGGCGGCTTACCTCGGCGATGTTCGACCGCGAACGGCTGATCAGCGGAACCAGGTGATGCAGGTCATCCCGGTCCGGCGCGACGGAACCGGCCGCCTCGTGGCGGTGGGCCTGGTCGAGGTCGCGGGATCCGACGGCCGGCCTCGTTGGACGCTGATCGGCGGGCCGGACCTGCCCGACGAGTCGACCGACCAGGCGGTTGAACGGTGCGTCCGGGCCGCCCTGGGCGATCAGGCCAACGGGCGGCCGGCGGCACTGCAGCCAGCGTGGATCACAGACCCGGGCCCGGGCGTGGACGGCCTTCGGGTCCGCGATCACTCACCGCGCTCCGGCGGCGAGGAGGCGTGTGCCGCCGAGATCTCGGGCCACCTCCAGCCCCAGAGCCCCGTGCAGCGGTTCAGCTGGTTCCTGGTCACGGCCCTGCCCGCGCAACCCGAGTTCGAGCCAGACGCGCGGGCCGCCCTCGCCGACTTCCTGGACGCACAGGGCGAACTGGGCCTGGCGACTCGCCTGCGCTAGTTGTGGTTGCCGGGCCGCTACCCAGCGCGAAAGCCCGGGAGGGAAGGGGCGAATCCTCTCGCGGGTCTGTTGCGCAACTCGGTTTTGGCCGGATAGCGCTGGACGTGCTGGTATGCGCGAATCGGGGCCTAGTCAGGACTGCCTGGCGGCCCCGGCCACGCGTCTCCCGCACGAACCGACGTCGGCTCCTTCGTCCGGACCTCCAAACCGTTGGTCATCGTCCGATACGAGCACGGGGATCGCTATTCGGCACAACGTGTCTGGGAATCATTGCTAGCTCGAGGAGGGGTACCGCCCGCGCGGTCCCCG
>JBEPUS010000157.1:0-6186 GCA_041691435.1 Chloroflexota bacterium | reverse complement strand
GGAGAATCACGCCCACCAGGATCAGGACCAGGAGGATCGCGCCGTTGAGCGTCGACGCCCGCTCTGGCCGGGGCAACGGAGCTTCGATCGAGCGTGACGCGCTCGCGTCGGCAAAGAGCAGCCGGGCGACGGCGACCGGCGCGGCGATCGACCACCAGGCGATCCCCCGCTGGGCCGATGCCGCAACGATGGCCAGGAACACCAGCCACAGGACCGTCGGCGCCGCCCGCCGCAGCACGTCGCGACCGGTGCCTGCCGGGCTGCTTCGGTACGCTCGCAGGACCAGCACCGCGAAGATCAGCATGGAGCCATAGAGCAGCAGCCCGGCGACGGAGACCGGCGCGGTGGGCTGCCATTCGCTGATCAGCCGACGGATCGTGGAGTTGGTGCTGAGCCCGATTGCGTACGTCCAGACGCCGATCCCGAAGGGGTTCAGCACGGCGGCCAACCCGGATGCGATGGCCACCACGAACAACTGACGCGTTCGGGGACGACGGGCCGCGAGGTCCTCGAGCCAGGCCACGCCCACCGCGATCGGCGCGAGGAAGAAGCTGCCGTGGATGCTGGCCCAGGGCACAACCAGGAGCGGGATCAGCCAGGGGGCCCAGGCGGGATACCCGGGCCTCGATCGGCAGGCGAGGATCGCCACCGTCGAGGCGAAGAGGACCATCCCGAAGAGCTGTGGTCGCATGCCCATTGCGGCCGCCGCCAGCACGAACGCGGCGATCGCCAACCAGGCCGCCACCCGCAACCCGGCCCCCGATCGGCGGCAGGCCACGAAGACCAGGCCGATCACGGCGGCCACCAGGCCGGCCCGGATCAGCGCGAGGAGCGCCCAGCCGCCCGCCCGGTAGCCAAGGGCGAGGAGGACCTGGGCAGCCCATTGCTGGTCGAGCCAGGCCGCGCCACCGGTCGTGAACGTGAAGGGATCGGTGCGCAGGACCGCGCCCTGGTCCAGCATCAGCTCGCCGGCTCGCACGTTGTAGGCCAGGTCAACCGTGGACATGGTCGCGACCAGGGCGGCCAGGACCGGGAGCAGGACCGCCAGCGCGACCCATAGCTGCGGAAACGTCGGGCGCGGGAACGCCGGCCGCATGGCGGAAGTCATCCCGGCGATCCTACCCGCCGCCCGAGACCGGCCGATCCCCCGAACGTCCTACGAGGCGACCGACCTGCTGATCCGGACGGTCCGGGCGCCCTCGTCGTAGATCGATTCGACCGCTCGGACCATCAGTCCGATGCAGAAGCGCGCGTGGACCACGTCGTGCCCGGCGCGGCCGATCATGTCGGCCAGGGGATGGTTGGTGAGCAGCCGGATGATCGCCCCGGCCAGCGCCGGGGCGTCGTGCGGCGGGACAAGGAGCCCCGAGACGCCATCCTCGATCACCTCGGGGATCCCCCCGACACGGCTGGCAACGACCGGCCGGCTGAGGGCCATCGCTTCGAGGATCGAGAGGCCCTGCGCTTCGCGATACGACGGCAGGACCGCGACATCGAGCGCCGCCGTGACCGACGGCACGTCGTCCCGGCGCCCGGTGAAGGTGACCCGGTGGGCGATCCGGAGGCGGGCCGCCTGCTGCTCCAGCTCGGCCCGCCGGCTGCCTTCGCCGACGACCAGGAGCGCCGCATTGGGGACCGCGTGGAGCACGGCCGGCCAGGCCTCGAGGAGAGTGGGGTGGCCTTTCTCGGGCTCGAGCCGAGCCACGACGCCCACGACCACCGCGTCGGGCTCGATCCCGTATTGCTCACGGAACGTGCAGCACGGGGCGGTCTCGTCATATTGGGCGAGGTCCACGCCGTTGTAGATCAGGCGGACCGGCGCACCGACCCGGCCCTCATCGCGGATCTTCGCCTCGATCGCCTCGGAGACCGCGATCAGCTGGTCAATCTGGGGCGTGAGGATCTGCAGGACCCGACGATCCTCCTCGGAGCGGATCCGGCTCGAGTGGACGGTCGAGACGATGTACGGCCGGCGATGGCCGGCAGCGCCCAGGGCGATGGCGGCGCGCGTCCCGACGAGCTCGGCCCGGTACATGTGGCTGTGGATCACATCGGGGTTGATGTCGGCCAGCAGGGTGGCCACGATCCCGGTGGCAGTGGCGTCATCGGGATCCTCCACCACCGTGACCGGGACGCCCGCCCGCTGGAGCTTGCGCACGGCGCTGCCGCCCGACAGGGCGATGACGCTGGCGTCGTAGCGGTTCGGATCGAGCCGGCTGAGGAGCGAGTAGAGATGCTCCTGGGCGCCGCCGTTCGTGCCCGTTGCGAGGATCTCCACCACCCGCACCCGGCCGCCGGCTACCGCCGGTGAGCCAAGCGGCTCAAGACATGGATCGCCGGCCGTGGGCGGCGTCATCGGCCCACGCTCCGGCGGACGAGCAGGCGCTGGATCGGCTCGTCCCTGGCGCCCCATTCGTACTTGTAGGGCTCGTCGCCGCGCAGGAAGTCCATCCGCCGGAAGCCCCGGGCCAGGGCCGCCTCCACGTAGCTCGCGACCATCAGGACGCCGGGGCTCAGCTCGCGCGCATCAGGATCGAGGCCCGCGTTGTAGAACAGCAGCGACGGCCCATCCTCAAGGTGGATCCCCGCCCCGATCCGGCGGCCGCCGACGGCCAGGAACGAGAGGACCAGCGGCCCATCGGGGCCATGCAGCTCGAAGAGGCGCTGGAAGAAGACCCGGCTGGAGGCGCCACCGGCGGTCGTTGGAAAGAGTCCGGCCTCGCCCCAGCGCTTCTGGTGGAGATCGGTGAACGCCGCCAGGTCGGCGAGCGGATCGGCCGAACGGGTGAGGCTGACCGGACCGGTGGCTTCTGCCCGGCGCAGCTTGCGCCGGATCTCGTGGCGGTCCTTCTTGCCCAGCGTCGCCAGGAACGCCTCGAAATCGCCACTCTCGGGCAGGCTCACCACAGGGCAGACGTCCTCGCGCTCAAGGTTCAGCGTCCAGCCCGCCGCCGCCTCGCGCCGGCCGAAGGCAGCGGCCAGTGCATCCGCGGCCGGGTCGCCGCAGCGCAGGCGGCGCAGGTCGATCACGTCCCAGGCCGGGCCAGCGGCTCCGGCCAGGTGCTCGACGAAGGCATCGGCCACGGATTCGAGGTCATCGGGTGCCGCCAGCACGGTGGCGTAGTCGGCGTGATAGGAAGCCCCGAAGAACATCGCCGTCGCGCTCGCCGGGACGGCCGTCATCTCGACATCCGCCGACAGGCGCATCCGCGTGTGATCATCGCCGTCGGTTGGCTCCACCTCGTGACGGTGCATCAGGGGCAGGATCCCCAGCGGCTCGGCGTCGGCGCTCGGGGCTCCCGTCGCATCGACCGGCAGGACCACGAGCGTCTCGTCGTGGGCGTTCTCGCCGTAGGCGTCCCACCAGGCACGCTGGAAGGCCCACCCCGAGAAGGGCGTGGCGGCCGGGGTGGCGGCAACCAGGCGGTCCCAGGTGTCCCTGGGGATCGAGTCGAACGGCCGCCGGACGGCCGCGATGGTTGGCTGCGGGCTCGAGGTGCGCGCCGGGGCGGTTCGAGGGGAACCACTCACGGCGCCCGGACAGACAGGCTCCGCGAGCGTGGAAGGGGTCACGCCGCCGAGAATAGCACTAGATCGGGCTGGGTCATTGCGCGGGCAACTGGCCTACAGGTGGTACGCCCAGTAGACGCCGCCCAGGCCCACGATCACGCCGAAGATGATCGCGATTCGCCAGATCCAGCCAACCCCGTGGCGGGCCGACGCGATGCAGCACAGGGCCACCGCGAAGGGGATCGCGTCGAGCGCGTAGCGGTAGCCGTACTGGAGCCAGCCACCGCCGTAGTAGAGCAGGTTGGGGACGAGGGTCAGGACCAGCGCCGCCAGGAGCAACCAGCTCCGCCGGCTGAACCAGTCCGAGCGCACCGCCCAGAACAGGCCCGGGCTGGTGATGAAGATCGACATGCCCAGGCCGTCGGGCCGGAAGAACGGGAAGGCACTGATCTGGGTCGGCGTGTGCAGGAACAGGTAGTCGATGTTCATCCCGAGGTGACTGAGCGAGAACAAGCCCTGGTCACGCAGGGCCACCAGCCAGTCGGGCAGGCTGGCCAGGCCGTAGCCGGACTCGAAGGGCGATCCGAAGCGGGCGTCGTTGTACCAGAGGGCGAAGAAGCCCAGGGGCAGGAAGCCCACGATCAGCACCAGCCAGTCGCGGATCGCGGGCCGCCAGCGGTTCGTGGCCGAGCGGGTCGCGGAGATCGCGGCATCGACCGGAGCCAGCATCAGGGCATAGATCGGCAGGGCCAGGAGCAATGGCGCGCGGGTCAGGAACGCCGCACCTCCGAGGAGGCCGACGATCAGCGGGCGGCGCCGCCCGAACAGCTCGATCAGGGCCATCAGGGTCAGGCCGGTCGCGACCAGGTGTCCGGTGTGCCAGACGCCGCCGCGGGTGGTCACCCACCAGATCTGGGTGCTGAACCCGAACAGGACCACGAGCCAGACCCGGTCCACCAGCGATCGCACGCCCAGCCTCGCCGCCAGCCACCAGCACAGGCCCAGGTCGAGGGCCGCCAGCGCGGCATTGATCACCGGCTGCCAGTGATCGGCCTGGGCGGCGCCGAACACGGCCACGATCGGCAGGAGCACGAACGCCGGGAATGGGCCGAACGGGACGTACACGTGGTCGCCGATGACGACGTTGTCGTAGGGGCCCAGGCCGTTGGTCAACCACGTGCGGCCGTGCAGGAAGGCATCGGCCAGGTAGAAGAAGTCGCCGCGCCCGGCATCGAACGCGTGGTTCGAGGCCCAGTAGACGAAGAAGCCGATGACCATCAGGGCCGTGGCGACGAGCGGTCCCAGCGACCGTGCCTGGTCGAGTCCCGAGCTGCGGGCGCCGAAGAAGCCCGGCGCGGCGGCCGGCCCGTTGCTCATCCCGGCTCCCTCCCCGCCACCAACGGCGGCGTGACCAGTCCCAGCCAGAACAGCACCGGATAGACGGCCGCCGGCACGATGCCCAGCAGGACGATCGGCGTCGCGCTGGCCAGCGGGATCAAGGCGGCCCACCAGCGGCGACGCTCGAGCAACCAGGCGATCGGCAGGAGCAGCAGCATCGCGTAATGGTCCCAGAGCAGGGGCGAGATGAGTTGACTGGCCGTGACGGCCGTCAGATAGCCGACTTCGGCGGACCGCCTCAGGCCGGCCCACACCGTAACCGCCAGCACGGCGACCGTGCTCACGATCTGGACCAGCGTGGCGAAGCCTTCGGGGGCCCCCAGTTGGAAGGCGATCGCGCCCGGCGTGAAGTTATGGGCCGTGGTCACCGGCGAGCTCACCCGGCGCAGGAGCTCCACGTAGTCCGTCCAGGTGGCCAGGCTCGTGACCAGGGTTGCCAGGATGGCCGCGACGACGAGCACGGCTGCGCCCAAGGCGATGGCTCGCCAGCGCCGGGTCAGCGCCGCCCAGCCAAAGAGGATGGCCGGCTGGAGCTTGACGATCGTGCCCAGGGCGATGACCGCACCCAGGCGTCCGGGTCGATCGAGCCAGCGCCAGCCGGCAGCGAACAACAGGAACAGGAGCGGCCCAACCTGGCCCAGCTTGAGCGAGTAGGCGAGAGGCCAGGACAGGCCGCCCAGCAGGACGATCGCCCAGCGAACCTCGCGCCGCACCGGCAGCAGGGCCGTACCAACCAGGAACGCGGCAGCCATCGCCGCGATCCACGCTCCCGGCTCGACACCGGCGGGCAGCAGCGCGAACGGCAGGGCGAGGAGGACGAAGGGCGGCGGGTAGAGATAGATCGCGAAGCCGCCGGCGACGTTGATCGATGGGTCGTAGAGCGACTGGCCGTGGATCAGCCGCTCGGCGGCGTTCGCGTACGCGTGATAGTCGTATCCCAGCGTTCCGCCGGCGCTCAGCAGGATCGGGCCGATGATCAGGACCAGGCTCGCCAGGGCGGCGACCGGCAACCAGGCGGCTCTGTTGCCTGAGTCAGCCACGCCGGTGAAGCAGCGGGATCCGGAACAGGTCCCAGGCGACCTGCACGGCCAGGCCCGGCCGGGCCGCCATTCGGGAGCCGCGCTTGTCCGACCACTGGATCGGCACCACCGCGATGCGGTAGCCGCGCCGCCGGGCGAGATGGATCAGCTCGACGTCGAAGACGATGCTGGTGACCTTCTGTCGAGCGAACAGGTCCTGTGCCGCCGCTCGGGTGAATCCCTTGAAGCCGCACTGGGT
>JBEPUS010000156.1:0-6268 GCA_041691435.1 Chloroflexota bacterium | reverse complement strand
ACGAGACGTACAACAAGGCGCTCTCGCTCGTACCGACGGCCGAGCTGCCCTTCTACCGGATCTACTGGGACCGGGAGCATCGGTTGCACGGCCGGACCACGTTCGAAGAGCACGCTCCCCTTGTCGAGGAGCTCCTCGAGCGGATCCGAGCCGACGGCCCGCTCTCCTCGACCGACGTCGAGCCGCGGGCCACGATCAAGTGGTACTGGCGACCGACGAACCAGGTCCGGGCGGTTCTCGAGGCCCTGGCCCAGGCCGGCGTCCTGTCCCTTGCCCGACGCGAAGGCAACCGCAGGGTGTACGACCTGACCGAGCGCCTCTTTCCGGCGGAGCTCCTCGCCCACCGGCCAGGCGAGGATGAGCAGCTTCGGCACAAGGTCCTCTCGCGCTATCGGGCTCACGGGCTGCTCGGTCGCACCGGCACCGGCGAGATCTGGGCCGGAACCGGAACGAGGCTTGAGGACGGGACCACCGACAAGGGCCAGATTCGCCGGAGGCTCGTCGACGCGATGGCTGCCGACGGGGTCCTGGTCCCGGTCACCATCGATGGACTGAAGGGCGAGCGCTTCGTCGTCGCGACCGAGCTTGGTCTCCTCGACGCGGCCGCGGTCGAAGTCGGTGAGGCGTCCAGCCCGCCTGCGGCGTTCGTCCGGGCGGTCCCTGATGCGCTGAGAAGCGTCACGTTCCTTGCCCCGCTCGACCCGTTCGTGTGGGACCGGGATTTCCTGCGCCGGCTGTACGGCTTCGACTACGTCTGGGAGGTCTACGTGCCCGAGCGCAAGCGGCGCTGGGGCTACTACGTCCTGCCGCTGCTCTTCGGTGACCGGCTGGTCGGCCGGATCGAACCGCGGATCGACCGCAAGTCCGGGGCCGTCCGGATCCTGGACCTGTGGTGGGAGGACGGGTTCGATCCGCTGGCCGCACCGGGATTCGTCGCCGCCCTGGCGGACGCCCTGACGGCGCACCGGCGGTTTGCCGGAATGCAGCGGGTCGTCCTGCCGCGGACCGCCCGCCAGCGCCCCCTCGCCAGCGCGCTCCGGCCGCTCCTCGACGGCCGCTGACCAAGCCGCCGCCCGTGCCTACCTGGGCGGCGTTCCCGGCATGTTCGGTGTTGCGAGTCCTTGCCCGATCCTGCGGATCGTCGTTCCGTTGACATCGATCCCACCGCGAGCGCAGGCATGAATGCTCCGGATGGTCCACCACGGACCCCATGGGATTCCCCACCAGCCCAGGACCAGCGACACGAGCATCCAGCGGATTCCCCACTTGCGTTTGCCCGGCTGGACGAAGGTAATTGGCGATGCCTGCTTGAGCGACAGGAACACGAGCGAGATGCAGTAGGGGAAGACGACGAATCGGCCGCCATTGCGGAGGGCCGCAGCGACCTGTGGCGCGGCGACCTCGAAGACGTGCCACTCGGCGTCCGTCCACTGGCTCGGGTCGCGCTTCGTGTCGGGCATCTGCCACTGCGTCGCGGGTCCGCCGTGCGCCCCCTTCGAGAGGACGGTTCGCCACCCCTCGGATTCGTTGACGAGGGTGATCGTGGCGCCGTCCGCCGAGACGGTCTGTCTCGTCGTGCTCTGGTGGATCGTGCCAACCACGTGGCCGTCGGTTCGGATGATCCGTGCCGAGGCACCGTCGTTGACAAAGACCACGACGGTACCGGGCGGGCAGGCTGGAAACCCTCCCTCGATGACCCGCCAGAACTCCGAGGTCGCGGCAGCCATCGCGAGTCAGTAGCCCAGCGCCGTGAACACGGCCTGGACGGCGGCAATCATCGTGGCCTGGGTGGAGTCGGGCGCGCGCAATGAGCCGCCGTACTGGACGCCGAGCGAGACGCTGACCGGGCCCTTGTTGGCGATGAGCAGCTTCGAGCCGATGCTCGTGTCGCCGCCACTCGAACCGTAGGTGGCGTTGTCGCCCAGGCTGCCGATCGGCACCGGCGCGAGGGAGGGCGGAACCGGCTCGAAGCCGTGATCGGCCGGCGTGAGGCGGATCACCACGCCCAGGCGCAGCTGGCTGCTGTTGCCGGATCCGGTCGCCGTCCACTGGCACGTCCGGTGGTTGGCGTCGGCGTCAGCCTCGATCCCTTGCGGGGCGACCCCAAGGAGTCTCGAGACTGAATCGGGCGTCACCAGGCCGCATGCCTCGAAGGCCGGCACAGCTGCCGAAGGTCCAATCGATGCGGTCGTGGGTACGGAGGCGGTCGGAGCGGGAGGGGTTGCCTGGCACGCGGCCAGGAGCAGGCCGAACGCCATCCACGAGCTGAGCCGGACCCATCCGCGAGCCGGGCGCTGTGGCCCCAGGATCGCCAACCGAATTCGCCCTCCTGCAAGCACGTATTGTGAGCCCGGCGCTGGTCGCACAGAAGGATGGGTTCGTTGGGACTTCGACACATCGGCGGGTTGCTTCTCATCGCGGGCGCCGTGCTGGCCGCGGTCTCCCTCGTGATCGGCGATCAGCTCGGAACCCTGGACGCGGCGGGAACCCAGCTCATCTTGCCTGTCCAGACCGTGTTCGTCAGCCTGCTGGGAGCCGGAGCGGCCGCGGTGAGCATCGCCGGCCGGTGGCCCTTCGATTCGCGCCTGGCCCAGGTGGCCCTCGGCTTGACGGCGATCGGCCTCCTCGGCCTGGCGGTGGGGTCGCTGCTCATTGCCTTTGGCCTGGGCGACCCGGCGAGCGGTCCAGGGATCGTCGTCAGCCTCATCGCGGTCCCGACAGCGGCCCTCGGCGCGATCCTGACGGGATTGGTGCTGGCCGAGCTGACGGGTGCTCCCCGAGCCGTCGGGGCAGCGATCGCCGCCGGCGTGCCTGTCCTGTTCCTGGGCTCGCTCCTCGCGCCGTCGACTTCGGTCGGGCTCGCCATCGCCGGCCTGGGCTTCGTGCTGCTCCTCATGGGATTCGCCGGCCTGGGCCTGCTGGCCATCCGCGGTCCCGGGAACGTCGAACCCGGCGAGCCGAGCGAGGCCGGCGAGCCCGTCGAGGCGAGCGTGGCCACGGACTCGGGCGATTCGCCGAAAGTACCCCCGGTGCAAGGTACTTTGTAAGGCCGTTCGCTCAGCCTAGGGACCTCCTCCGGCTCAGAACGAGCCACTCCAACGAAGTCCGTCCCTGGAGACTTGCCTCGCGTGCCTCGTCGATCGCCAACGCAACAGCGCCGGGCACGCGGACAGTCGATGGTCGAGTTCGCCCTCGTCTTCCCGTTGTTCATGGTGCTGCTGGTGGCGATCATCGAGTACGGCTTCTTGTTGAACGCAGCCCTGGCCTCGAGCTTCGCGAGCCGCGATGCCTCCCTGGTGGCAGCGGAGGCTGGTAACGCGTCCGGCGCCGACTGCGCCATCCTGCGGAAGGTGGAGCAGGACGTCCCCGGCCCGTCCGACCCGAATGACATCACGACGGTCCGCATCTTCTGGGCCGATCCCGCCACCGGCGACGTCCGGGGCGGCAATGTCAACACCTACACGCGCAGCCCGTCCCTCACGATCTCATGCACGCTCGGTGGCTCGACGTTCACGCTGCCCTACGACCAGACCACGAACGGCTACGCCGAGGCCAACCGCTGCAACGTGATCAATGGATCCACCTGCGCCCTTGGCCACACGGGCCTCGACACGATCGGCGTCGAGATCACCTACGTCTACACCTGGCACACGCCCCTCAAGGCGCTGCTGGGTTTCCAGGGCCCGGGCTGGACGATCATCAGGTCCAACGCCATGGAAATTGAGCCGGTCCTGTGAGACTCGGGCGTCGTCTGGTTCGCTCGATCCGTGGCACTCGAAGCCACGGCGGTCGAGGCCAGGGCCTGGTTGAGTTCGCGATCATCGTGCCCGTCTTCGTGCTGATCCTCATGGGCATGCTTGAATTCGGCTTCGTCTTCAGCCACAACCTGACGCTCGAATATGCGACCCGGGAAGGGGCCCGCGTTGGTGCCACCCTGTCGGACGGTAACCTCGGGCCGGCGACCTGTAACACCATCGACCAGAACATCGTCAACGCCGTGACGAAGGTCCTGCAGAGCAAAGGCTCGCCGATCGCCGGCTACCCGGATGCCGTCGCGTCGGTTGAGATCTGGCAGTCCGACGTGGACGGCAAGCCCATCCCCGGCACCGTCAACACGTGGGACAACCGGAACGACGGGACGTTGACGTTCAAACCGCCAGCCATCCCCGTCTGGACGCCGTGCACTCGGCACAGCATTCCCTGGCTGTGCGGAAGCAGCGTCTGCCCACCGGATTCGATCGGGGTCAGCCTCAGCTACACGTACACGATGATTACGCCCCTCGGCGCAGTCGAGCAGTTCTTTGGGCCCCCCGGTCCGGCCACCCTGCCCATGACGGACAAGTCCGTCATGGCCCTGAATCCGACCCACTGAGGCCGATCGAATGGTGATGCCCGCCGCCCTGAGAGCCGACCCGCCCAGGGTGACCGCGCGTCGCCGGAACCGGCGCGACCAGGGCCAGGTCCTGATCATCTTTGTCGGCGCCATGGTCGCGATGATGGGAATCATGGCGATCGTGGTGGACATCTCGTGGTACTGGGCGAGCAGCCTGCGCGTCCAGCGAGCGGCCGATGCCGCCGCCCTGGCCGGCGCCATCTACCTGCCCGGCAGCACAGCCAACGCCTATGACGCCGCACTGGCCGAGGCCAGGAAGAATGGCTACACCCCTGGCGCCGGCACGGTGATCACCCCGCTTCAGGACACGGCCAACGGCGGCAGCGACCCGCGCCTCCTCGACGTCACGATCTCGACGCCGGTGCAGACGTTCTTCGCTCGGGTGTTCGGGATCAATTCGTTCAACGCCACCCGGACGGCCAAGGCGATCTACGTCCAGCCCGTGCCGATGGGCAGCCCGGAGAACTACTACGGCGTCTACTGCCTCACGAAGCCCACCGACACCAACTGCGACTCCTCGACCGCCGTGCCCGACGCGAACGGCTCCGGCACCCTGGCCTCGAAGGGCTTCTGGGGCGCCCTCCAATCGTCGGGCGACATCCACAACGAGGGAGATGCATTCACCCCGTACAACGATACGTTGAACCCGGGTTCGGGCCAGAACGGCGCTACCAACCCCGACTACGATCCGGTGCCCTACAACTACGAAGTCGTGGTCCCGGGCAACGGCGGCGCCGTCTATATCTTCGACCCGACCTTCTGCCCTGTTGGTGGTGGATTCGGCGTCGGCGACCACTACAACGCCGATGACAGCCGGCAGTACGGCGGAACGGCAAAGACCTGGCCGTCGGTGTCGACCTACTACACCCTGTTCAACACGAACAACACGTCGTTCACCCAGGCCGACGACTCCCAGGTCTCGACTTCGGGATCCCTCTTCGAGCAGGAATTCCAAGTGGACAACAGCGGGACCTACGGCAATGTCGGGGGCAGCGGCCCGGCAGTTGGCGACACGAGCACCGACAACGTGACTGCGGTCGACTGCGCCGACAATGCGGTGGCGAGCCCGACAGCCGGGGGTCACTGGCATGACAAGTGGTGGCCGCTGGCGACTGGTCTGCCCGCGGGCACCTACCGAGTCCAGATCCAGTCGGCACAGGTCGGTGCCGTCAACTGGCACGCTCAGGCCGAGAATGCCTGGTCGATCGAAGTGACCGACGGACCCGGAACGTCGCCGGAGGTCCATGGCCTCGGCCGGATGGCTGGTTACAACATCCTGGGCAGCGGCGCCCAGCGGATGTACCTGGCGCAGATCGACCAGACCGCTGCCGGCAAGACGGTCGAGATCGACCTGTTCGACCCGGGGGACGTGGGTGGAAACGCCAGCCTGAGCGTGCTCGATCCGGACGGCAACGCCTACAACGCGGCGAATTTCACCTGGACCGCCGATGCCAACTGCATCGCCGGCCAGAGCGAGCCGACATGCTTCGGCTCCGGAACGTCTGTCCAGACGGCACTGGGTGGCAAGAGCTCGTTCAACGACAGCTGGTTGAAGATCCGGGTCACGTTGCCATCCAGCTATGGCTCGGCGGGGCTCCTGCCAATGGGCGAATCGCAGCCGGGCTGGTGGAAGATCGAATACCAGGTCAACGGCGGCAACGACACCACGACCTGGGAGGTCAACGTCCTGGGCAACCCCGTCCACCTGATCGTGCCGTAGGCGAACCAACGCGAGACGGGTTCGCAGGGACGGCCGACGTTGGCGCGACCCCCCCTGCGCCAGGCGGACCCTGCTCCGCCTTGGAAGTCGAACCTACGCCCGAGTCGCGAACCAGACCGTCGGCGCGCTGGCGACGCCGGCGCTGGCCATCGCAT
>JBEPUS010000155.1:0-6321 GCA_041691435.1 Chloroflexota bacterium | reverse complement strand
GCCCCGCCCCGCGGCCGACCCAGCCCCCCTGGGCCAGACGCGCCGATCACTCCTACCGGACTAGTAGGAGTTACAATGGCGGCTCGGGCAGCGCTCTGCGCGGCCATCAGCCGGCCACTGGTCCAGGAGCACGATTCGATGCCAGCTTCCATCCCACAGGGCGCCGCCGCCGGGTTGCCGCCGGCCCGGATGATCGACCCACGCGGGCACCGCTTCGGAGCGGGGCTGTCGGCGCTCCTGATCGCGGCATCGTTCGTGTTCAATCAGCCCTTCGGGGTCCTGCTCGCGTTCCTGTCGATCGGGGTGAGCGGCGCGTTCGGCCTCAAGTACTCGATCTACGGCGCGATCTGGCGCCGGATCGTGAAGATCAGTCACCTGGGCCCGACGGAGATGGAGCACGAATACCCGCGGCGCTTCGCCCAGGTGTTCGGCAGCGTCGTCCTGGCGGTCGCGCTGCTCGGATTTGCCGTCGGCCTGCCGCTCGTCGGCTGGCTGCTCTCCGGAGCGGTCGCTGCGCTCCAGACCGTCCTGGCCGTTACGGGCTACTGCCTCGGCTGCCGGCTCTACTTCCTGCGCTGGTGGGTCCCGAGCCAGGTCACCCGGCTGTGGACCCGCCGCGCCGCCACCACCAGGACCCCGCTGCGCTACAGCTGAGCCTCACTCCGGGACGGCGGTCAGCAGGTCGGGCCACTGATACGGCCCGGTGACGATCACCTCGCCGGTCTCATCGAGGGGCTGGTCGCCCGTTCGGACCAGGTGGTAGCCGTGGTGGATCTCGGTCGCCCCGGCCGACAACATCGCATTCACCGGGCAGTACTTGGTGGCCGATAGCTCGATCGACCGGCGCAGCGGCGCGACCTCCACGGCCGGCCCTTCAATCTCGTGGATGACATCGATCCGGGTGAAGACCTGCGGATAGCCGTCGCGCTGGTCGCCGCGGACGCTGATCTCATAGCGCTCGAAGACCTGGCGCTTCTTGGCGAGGATGGACACCACGTCCATCGCCGAGCATGCAGCCAGGGCCGTCAGCACCACCTCGGTTGGCCCCGGAGCGGTCTGTCCGTCGCCGCTATCGAAGTCGACCGCAAAGCCACTGCCGGTGGTTGCTGCGAAATGCATCCCGGCAGTGTTCCGGACGACGACGCTCTTGATTGTCATGCCGCCGATTCTCCATCCGGGACGTCGCCCAGGAACTGCTCACGATAGAGGCGAGCGTACAGGCCGTCCTGGGCGACGAGCTCCGCGTGCGTGCCCCGCTCCACGATCCGACCACGCTGGTAGACCAGGATCCGATCGGCCCGCAGGATCGTCGAGAGACGGTGGGCGATGGCGATCGTGGTGCGGCCTTCCATCAACCGCTCGAGGGCTGCCTGGATCAGGCGCTCGCTGACCGTGTCGAGCGCCGAGGTCGCCTCGTCGAGGATCAGGATCCGGGGGTCCTTGAGGAGGACCCGGGCAATCGCGATTCGCTGCTTCTCGCCGCCCGAGAGCTTGTACCCGCGCTCGCCGACCATCGTGTCGTAGCCCTCGGGCAGCTCGGTGATTCGTTCGTGGATCGCCGCTGCGCTGGCGGCCGCGATCAGCTGGTCATCGGTCGCCTCGGGGCGCGCGTACCGGAGGTTGTCGCGAATCGAGGCGTGGAACAGGTAGGTCTCCTGGGTGACGAAGCCGATCGTCTCGCCCAGCGAGGCCAGGCTGATCCGGCGGATGTCGCGACCGTCGATCTCGACCGCCCCGGCATCGACGTCATAAAGCCGCGGGATCAGGTAGGTGGTGGAGGTCTTGCCGGCGCCGGAGGGCCCGACCAGGGCCACGAGCTCACCCGGCCGAGCCTCGAAGTCGATGCCCTCGAGCGCAAAGCCCAATGGCTCAGGCTTGATCCCGGGGGTGTCGTCGGATTCCGCAGCGGCCCTGCCCACCTCGTCCGGCGCCTCGCCCGGCACGCCGTCCTCCGTCGCCGCCCCTGCGCGGGACTCGAAGGCTCGCCCCGACGGCACCGCCGTGGCCGGATAGCGGAACCACACATCGCGGAAACGGACGCCACCGGCCACCGTGCGCGGGTCGAGGGCAACGGCATCGGGGGCATCGACGATCTCCGGGTCGAGGTCCAGGTACTCGAAGATCCGGTCGAAGAGCGCGAGCGAGCCCTGGATCTCGACCTGGACGTTGAGCAGCGCCCCGAGCGGGAAGAAGAGCCGGCTCTGGAGCGTGGTGAAGGCCACGATCTGGCCGATCGACGGGGCGCTCGGGTCATGATTGATCGTGAGGATCCCGGCCAGGTAGTAGACGAAGGCCGGGGTGATGCTGAAGATCGTGCCGATGATCATGAAGAACCAGCGGCCGACCATGGCCTGGCGGATCTGGAGGACGGCCAGCTTGCGGTTGAGGCCGTTGTAGCGGGCGATCGAGGCGGCCTGCTGGCCGAAGGTCTTGGACAGCAGCATGCCGCTCACGCTGAGCGTTTCCTCGGTTGCCGCCGACAGGTCGGCCATCGACTTCTGGGTCTCGCTGCTGACGGACCGGCGGACCTTGCCCACCCGGAAGGTCAGGTAGAGGAAGAACGGCAGCACCCCCACCGACAGGGCGGTCAGCCGCCAGTCGATCAGGACCATCGCGACCAGCGTGCTGACGGCCGTGGCCACGTTGCTCGTCAGGTTGGCGGCGGTGTCGGTGACCACGGACTGGATGCCGCCGACATCATTCGCCAGGCGGCTCTGGATCTCACCGGTCCGGGTCTCCGTGAAGAACCGCAGGGGCAGCCGTTGCAGGTGCGCGTAGAGCGCATTGCGCAGGTCCTGCATGACGTTCTGGCCAACTTTGTTGTTGAGGTAGGCCTGGCCGACGCCGATCAGTCCGGACCCGACCGGGATGACGATCATCAGCCCGACATACAGGTTCAGCCTGAAGAAGTCCCGGTTGGGGATCGCGTCGTCGATCAGCCGCTCGAGCAGCAGGGGATTGACGATGCCCAGCAGGCTGGTCAGCAGGATGGCTGCGCTGACGATCGCCACCTGGGCCTTGTACGGCGCGAAGAAGACGGCGATCCGGCGGACGGTCCGGTTGCGTCGCTCAGGCGGCAGGCGGCGCGCGGGCTCTTCTCCGCGTCGAAAGGCGCCGCGCGCTCCGAATGCCATCAGCCGCCTGCCCGGTTCGGGGTCACCCCTGGGCGGCCAGGACCGACGCGGCGGGGGCGGGGTTGACCTCGAGCCAGCGCTCGGCATCGATCGCTGCCTTGCAGCCTTCGCCGGCGGCGGTGATCGCCTGGCGGTAGCGGTGATCGTGAACGTCCCCGGCGATGAACACGCCGTCGATCTTCGATCCGGTCTCATCCCGGACGGTCAGGTAGCCCATCGCGTCGACGTCGAGGATGTCGCGGAACAGGTCGGTGTTGGGCTTGTAGCCGATCGCGATGAACACGCCGTCGAGAGCGATCTCGTGGGGTTCGCCCGAGTCGGTCCGGCGCAGCTTGAGCCCCTCGACGTGGACCTCTCCGAGGACCTCGTCGACGGCCGTATTGAGGTGGACCTCGATCTTGGGGTTGGCGAACGCCCGGTCGACCATGATCTTGCTGGCCCGGAACGTCTCGCGCCGGTGGAGCAGATGAACCTTGGTGGCGAAGCGGGTCAGGAACGTGGCTTCCTCGATGGCGGTGTCGCCGCCGCCGACCACGGCGATCTCCTTGCCCCGGAAGAAGAAGCCGTCGCAGGTCGCGCAGGCACTGACTCCCCGGCCGCGAAGGCGGGTCTCGCTCTCGAGGCCCAGCCACAGCGCCGACGCGCCGGTCGCGATGATCACCGCGTCACCGTGATATTCGACGCCCCGCGCCCAGACCCGAAACGGGCGGGCCGAGAAGTCGATTCGGTCGACGTCCACGTCGAAGATCCGGCTGCCGAAGCGCTCGGCCTGCGCCCGGAACATCGCCATCAGCTCGGGTCCCTGGATGCCCTCGGCAAAGCCTGGATAGTTCTCGACATCGCTGGTGATCATCAGCTGGCCGCCCGGTGTCGAACCGCCCAGGACGATCGGCTCGAGATTGGCCCGGGCCGCGTAGATCGCCGCGGTCAGGCCGGCCGGGCCCGAGCCGATGATCAGGACCTTGCCCGCGACCGGCTCGCCGTCTGGGCCGGCCGCCTGGTCGGGCCCGCCGGTCAGGGCTGGGCCGCCCGTGGCCAGCGCGATCGGCGCTCCGTCGAACGAGATGGAGGTGGCCGGTGCGAAGAGAATCGGGCCGTTCGGCGGGGCCGGCGCGATCGGGCCATCCGCGGATCCGCTGGCGGGCCGGGGCACGCCCGCAGGTTCGTCTGTCATCGGCTCATCCTACCACTGGAGGATACTCCCGGGGGGTATCAGAGGGCGGCCAGCTGCGGGACGACTTCCCGCCCGAGGAGCTCAAGCCGGCGGAGATCCTCGACGTCGGCCAGGCTCATGATCACCTGCTGGGCACCGGCGTCGGCCAGCTCGCCGAACTGGTCGACGATCCTCCCCGGCGAGGTCCCGGCGGCCTCTCCCTCGGCGCGTACACGGATGTCGACGAGCGTCGTCCGTTCGATCTCCTCGTAGTTCCGGCCGATCCGCTCGCAGTGCTCGCGGAGGACGGCGTACTTGTGGGCGATGCGCGGGCCGTCGCCGAAGACATTGGTCGCATCGGCGTACTGGGCCACGAGGCGCAGGGTCTTTTGCTCGCCGCCGCCGCCAATCATGATCGGTGGGTGCGGGCGGGTGAGCGCCTGGGGCGAGTTGAGCAGCCGGCTCGCCTGGTAGTGGCGGCCGTCGAACTGCCCTTCGGAGCCGCGCTCGCCGGCCCACATTGCGTGGGTGATCTGGAGCATCTCTTCGAGCATCTCGAAGCGGACCCCCAGTGGCGGCATCGGGAACCCCAGCCCACGGCTCTCCTCCTCGTTCCAGGCTGCCCCGATGCCCAGCCAGGCCCGGCCACCAGACAGGATGTCGAGGGTGGTGGCCGTCTTTGCCCACAAGCCGGCGGTCCGGTAGTGAATACCCCCGACCATCAGGCCCAGCCGCGCCCGGCTCGTCAGGCCGGCCAGGAACCCGAGGGTCGTCCAGCCCTCCAACATCGGATCGGTCGACGGCCCCACGCCCCTGATCTGGAAGAAGTGATCCATCACCCAGATCGAGTCGAAGCCGACGTCTTCGGCCGTCCGGGCGATCCGCCCGAGGGTCGGCCCGATCTGGGACGGCCCACCGGGCCACTTGAACGAGTCGATCTGGAGGCCGATCTTCAACGTGCCAACTCCCTCGGGACGGGCCGTTCGCCCGTCACCTCGCCAAGCGTAGCGGGGAGGCCGAAAATCAGCGGAAGAGGTCCCACTCCGACGGGATGAGCGCGTCCCGGATGGTGGCTTCCCCGCGCGTCGGGTGGGCGCCCCGGACGATGGCCACGGGCCGCCCGGCGATCTTGCCGAGGGTCAGCTCGGCAGCCGTCGCGACCTCGTCGGCCACGGCCCGGACGGTCGAGCTCATGGTGCGTCCATCGGCGTCGATGGTCCCGCGCAGGTCCTCGAGGGGCAGCATCCCGGCGATGCCGATCGCGACGTCCACGATTCCCCAGCGCCAGGGCCGGCCGAAGCTGTCCGAGATGATGACCGGCAGGTCCACCCCCAGCCGCTCGCGCAATCCCGTCCGGAGCGCTGCCGCGGACCGATCTGGATCCGCCGGCAGGAGGGTCACCACCGAGCCGCTGGCCGGGCCGACATTCGACGCGTCGATGCCGCCGTTGGCACACACGAATCCATGGGCTGTCTCGGTGATCAGGACGCCATTCGCCATCCGCACCACGCGCCGCGCTTCGCGCAGGACCACCTCGATCTGGCGGGGATCGCGCTGCCAGCGTTCGGCAAAGGCCACGGCCTCCGGTCGCGGCTCGATGGTCGTCAGGTCCACGATGGCGCCCTCGGCCTTCGACACGATCTTCTGGGTGACGACCACGATGTCGTCCGGGCGCAGCGGCCCGAAGCCCTCTTCGCCGGCCAGGAGCCGCCCGATCGCAGCCGCGATCAGCCCAACGAGGTCGTCGCCGGGACGGATCTCGGGCAGCCCGTCGAGGGCCAGCACCGTCAACCGACCGGCAGGATCAGCCGCCACTGGCAGGATCGAGCAGGCCGCGCTCCTCGGCCAGGGTCAGGTCCTCGGGCAGGTCCAGGTCGAGCGAGAGCGGTCCATCGACCTCGAGGCTGAGGGCGCCGGCGGCGTGGGCCGCCGCTTCATGGGCGACCCGGCTGTCGGCTCCGAAGGCGAACGGGATCGCGTCCGGTGGGCTGAGCAGGAGAGCATTGGTGCCCCGGCCGTGGCGATCCGGGACGA
>JBEPUS010000154.1:0-6335 GCA_041691435.1 Chloroflexota bacterium | reverse complement strand
ACAGGTCCTCGACTGGTTCGACCTCCGCGGCCGCATGTTCCCCTTCCGCGGGACGAAGGATCCGTACCTGGTGCTGGTCTCGGAGGTGCTCCTCCAGCAGACCCAGATCTCGCGGGGCGGACCCGCCTGGGTGACGTTCACAGCGCAGTTCCCCACCGTCGAGTCGCTCGCGAAGGCCAGCCCGGCGGCCGTCCTCCGTGCCTGGCAGGGGCTCGGCTACAACCGGCGGGCGATCAACCTCCAGCGCACCGCCAGGATCGTGGTGGACGAGCTCGGCGGTGTCTTCCCGCGCGATGTGGCGGGCCTGGAGAAGCTCCCCGGGATCGGGCCCTACACCGCCCGGGCAGTTGCGTCGATTGCGTACCGGACCCCGGTCGGCGCCGTGGACACGAACGTCCGGCGCGTCCTCGGCCGAGTCCTGGTCGGCGACACGAACGGCTTGACCATGCGGACGCTCCAGGCAGCGGCCGACACGCTCGTCGATCCCCTCGGGCCTGATGACTGGACGCACGCCTTGATGGACATCGGCTCCACGGTCTGCCGGCCGGCGCGGCCGGCCTGTCCGGACTGCCCCGTTGCCGTCTTCTGTCGGTACGCCGCAGGCGACGGCCCAGTGCCCGGCCCAGCCACGCTGCCCAAGGGCCGTGGACGTGGGCGAACGCCAGTCGCTGACTTTCAGGCGACGACGCGCTGGCTTCGCGGCCGGATTCTCGACCGCCTGCGCGAGGCGCCCGGCGATGGCTGGACGACGTTCTCCCGGCCGATCGGAGCACACGACCTGACGGCCATCGCAGCGTCGATTCAGGCCATGGAGCGTGACGGCCTCCTCGAGGTTGATGCGGCGGACCAGGCCCTTGTGCGTGCTCGCCTTCCGATCGCCTGAGCGGCTACGCTTGGGGGGTGTCCGCAACCCTGCCGGTCGCCCCTGAAACGATCGATCCCCGGACCGGGATCACCCTGCCCGCCGACGACCAGGGCCTCCTGACCCTCGGCCTGCGCGACCTCGTCAAGCGCTGGGCGCCGGCGAGGGACTTGGCGCCGATGGCGGGCGAGGCCATGACCGGGGCAGATCGCAAGGCCCAGGCCCTCGGCGTTCCTGGTGGGCGGCTGATGGAGCAGGCGGGGACGGCTGTCGCGGCGGCCGTGCGCGCCGTCGCGCTCGACCAGGGCCGCCTCGGCCACGGCTCAATCCTGGTCATGTGCGGGCCCGGCAACAACGGCGGCGACGGGTTCGTGGCCGCGCGACGCCTCGCCCACCTGGGGCTGGCCGTCCTCGTCGTCTTCGTCGCACCCGAAGCGAAACCCGGCACTCGCGATGCGGCCGCCAACTGGGATCGCCTGGCCAATGAGCCCACGGTGACCCGGATCCATGCACCTTCCCCGCGCGACCTGGCCATCGTCGGCCAGGGCATCGAGAAAGCAAGCGTGATCGTCGACGCCCTCCTGGGCAGCGGCGTTCGGGGTGCCCTGCGCGATCCGATCCGGACCGCGGTCGAGATGATCCGGAAAGCCGGTGCGGCGGGGGTCCCGGTCGTCGCGGTCGACACGCCGACCGCTGTCGACCTGACCAGTGGTGAGGCCTCTGAGCCGGCTGTCCGCGCCGACCTCACGGTCACGTTCCACCGCCCCAAGACCGGCCTGTTGACCCGCCGCGGCGCTGCGCTGGCGGGCAAGGTGCTGGTTGCCCCGATCGGGATCCCGCTGGAGGCCGACCGTGCCTGATCCAATCCGTGAGCCAACAGCAGCCCGCATCTACGGCTGGCGCGAGGTGCTCCTCGTGGGCGGCATCATCGTCGCGATCGTGCTTGGACTCTCGCTTCTCACCACCGTCCTGCCGGACGGTGCGCGGTGGGTCGTGTTCCAGTCGCCGCTGGCGATCATCGTGATCGCGCTGGGCACGGTCCTGGTCCTAGCCGGCCTCCTCCGGGGATCGCGCCGGAGCTGAGCACAGGCACGCTGGTTTTTGCCTATGTACACGGGCACGATGGCGGCCTAGACTCCCGCCCATCAAACGCCACGGCTCGGGGCCGTGGCCAGAGCCCGTAGCACGCTGACCGAACTCCTCTCTGGCTGACGCGAGGAACAGACGGCTCGCGCAGCTACACAGAGGAGTGTTCGTGTACACCGATAAGAACCTGGCCTGCGCCGACTGTGGGCAGGAATTCGTGTTCACTGCCAGCGAGCAGGATTTCTATGCCCAACGCAACTTCACCGAGCCGCGCCGCTGCGCGAGCTGCCGGGCCAGCCGTAAGGCAGCCCGCAACGCCAGCGACGGTGGCGGCGGTGGCTACTCCGCCGAAGGCGGCTCATCGAGCTATGGCGGCTACGGTGCCGGCGGCTCCTACAGTGCCGGCGGCTACAGCGGCGCCCGCGATCGCGGTCCGCGCGAGATGTTCACGGCCACCTGCAGCAACTGCGGCCGCGACGCCCAGGTCCCGTTCCGCCCGACCAGCGGTAAGCCCGTCTATTGCAGCGACTGCTTCCGGACGATGCGCGGCGCCTGACCCGCCCTTCGCCCAACCGGACCGCCGCCCGGCGGTCCTCGGGCTCCACGTCAACGGCGCTGCGTCAGTCCAGCTGCCGATGGGAGCCTCGAGGCCAACCTGGCGGCGGTTCTGATTCGTCCCCGGCGGGCCTCGGTTGCGTGGGTTGGGACACCGCGCGTACCATCGGCCGGTCCCCGTAACCGTGCGCGAGGTTGCCCCACTCGATGGCAGTCGGCTCCAGCAACGACTTCGATCTCGTCGTCCTTGGGGCCGGCACGGGTGGCTACACCGCCGCGTTCCGGGCCGCCCAGCTGGGCCTTCGGGTCGCCCTCGTCGACGAGGACAAGGTTGGTGGGACCTGCCTCCACCGGGGTTGCATCCCCACGAAGGCGCTCCTCGAATCGGCCGAGATGGTCAATCGGGCCCGGCACCTCAAGGACTACGGGGTGGTCCTGCCCGGCGAGCCGGAGATCGACTACGCCACGATCGCCAGCCGGCGGGACGCCGTCGTCAAGCGGATGTGGACCGGCCTGAAGAGTCTCGTCGACAAGAACAAGGTCACGTTCGTAGCCGGCCGGGGGCGCCTTGATGGCCCGAACCGGATCCGGGTGAGCCAGGCCGGCGAGGACGGCGCGCCGGGTGCCGGCGGCGAGCGCATCCTGCAGGCAACTGACGTGATCCTGGCCACCGGCAGCCGCGTGAAGAGCCTGCCGGGTCTCGTGCCCGACGGCAAGGTGATCGTGACCAGCGACGACATCCTGCGCCTGACCCGGCAGCCGGCGAGCATCGTGATCGTGGGTGCCGGCGCGGTCGGCGTCGAGTTCGCCAGCTTCTACCACGACATCGGCACCGCGGTGACCCTGCTCGAGTACCTGCCGGGGATCGTGCCCCTCGAGGATCGCGACGTCAGCCAGCTCCTCGAACGCAGCTTCACCAAGCGCGGGATCAAGGTGATCACCACGGCCCGTTTCGACGTGGCCGCCGTGAAGACCGACAAGAAGGGCGTCCATCTGACCGTGGGGCCGGATGGCGGGGCGACGGAGCAGATCAGCGCCGAGCTCATGCTCGTCGCCACCGGCCGGGCGGCCAACACCGAGGAGATCGGCCTCGAGACCACCAAGGTCGAGGTCGAACGCGGGGTGGTCAAGGTGAACGGCCGGATGCGGACCCGCGAGCCGCACGTGTACGCGATCGGCGACCTGATCGGCGGCCTGTGGCTGGCCCACACGGCGGCCCACGAGGGGATCGTCGCCGCCCACACGATCGCCGGCGAGAAGGACGTCCCCGAGGTCAGCTACGTCGAGCAGCCCCGCGCCACGTACTGCCGGCCGGAGATTGCCTCCGTCGGCCTGACGGAGGCCCAGTGCCAGGAGCAGGGCCTGCCCTACAAGGTGGGCAAGGTGCCATTCCAGGCGATTGCCAAGGCGCTCATCCTGGGCGAATACGAGGGCTTCGCCAAGGTGATTGGCAACACCGAGACGGGCGATACGCTGGGCGTGCACATCGTGGGCCCGCACGCGACCGACCTGATCGCCGAGGCCTCGCTCGGCTTCGAGCTCGAGGCCACGCCCTGGGAGATCGGGGCAGCGACCCACCCCCATCCCACGTTGTCTGAGGTCCTCGGCGAAGCAGCGCTTGCGGTCGATGGGCGGTCGATCAACTTCTGATGGCGGAGGGGGCATGACCGCGACCCGGCAGCGATCGAAGATCGCCCACCACCTCGGCGCCGAGGCGGGCCTCGATGATGATCAGCTCCTCGCCATGTACCGGATGGTTGCCCTCGCTCGTGCCGTCGACGAGCGGATGTGGATCCTCAATCGCGCCGGCCGGATCCCATTCGTGATCAGTGGCCAGGGTCACGAGGGCGCCCAGGTGGGCGTCACCTGGGCCCTGCGCAAGGGCCACGACTGGATCGCCCCGTTCTATCGGTCGATCGCGATGTGCATGACCTTCGGGATGAGCGCCCGGGACATCATGCTGGCCCAGTACGCCCGGGCCAGCGATCCGTCGTCGGGTGGCCGACAGATGCCCGGCCACTATGGCGACCGGCGCCACAACCTGTTGTCGGTCTCGTCGCCGGTCGCGACCCAGATCCTCCACGCCGTGGGAATTGCCCTGGCCGCCAAGATCCGGGGAACCGACCAGGTAGCCCTGACGGCGATGGGCGAGGGCTCGTCGAACCAGGGCGATGTCCATGAGGCGCTCAACTTCGCGGCGATCCACAAGCTGCCCTTCGTCTTCCTCGTGGAGAACAACGGCTACGCGATCAGCGTCCCGGCGGCCATGGAGCTGGCCATCCCCGACGTGGCAGCCCGGGCCGCGGGCTACGGGATCCCGGGCGTGGTCGTGGACGGCGCCGACGTGCTGGCTTGCTACGTCGCGGCGAAGACGGCAATCGAGCGGGCGCGGGCCGGCCACGGGCCGACCCTGATCGAGGCGAAGGTGACCCGGCTCACCGGGCACTCGTCGGACGACCAGCAGACGAAGTACCGGACAGAAGAGGAGATGGCGTTCGAGAAGGGTCGCGATGCCCTGCCCCTGTTCCGGGACCAGCTCCGTGCCGCGGGGATTCTCACGCCGGTCGTGGAAGCGGCGTTGACCGACGAGATCGCCTCGATCGTCACCGACGCGACGGACTTCGCCGAGAGCGAGCCCGATCCCGAGCCGTCGACGGCCATGCGCTGGGTCTATGCCGAGGACTGGCCGTCGGAGACGCCGCCACCCTGGGGTTTTGGCGACGGCGCCGACTGATGCCGACTCGGACGTTCATCGAGGCGATCCGCGACACGCTCGCCGGAGAGATGCGCCGGGATGATTCGGTCATCGTCCTGGGCGAGGACGTGGGCAAGAAGGGCGGGGTCTTCCTGGCCACCGACGGCCTGTGGGCCGAGTTCGGCCAGGACCGGGTGATCGACACGCCGCTGACCGAGTCGATGATCGTCGGCGCATCGATCGGCGCCGCCGTGAACGGGCTGCGGCCGGTCGCCGAGATCCAGTTCGCCGACTTCATCCACCCGGCGTTCAACCAGATCGTCTCCGAGGCGGCCCGGATGCGCTACCGCTCGAACAATGCGGTCGGCGTGCCCCTCACGATCCGCGCACCGTACGGCGGGGGAGTGCACGGGGCGCTGTACCACTCGCAGTCGGTCGAGGCATTCTTCAGCCACGTGCCGGGGCTCAAGATCGTCGTGCCGTCGACGCCCTATGACGCCCGCGGCCTGTTGCGCAGCTCGATCCGCGACGACGACCCGGTCCTCTTCTTCGAGCACAAGAAGATGTACCGGAGCGTGCGCGGCGACGTCCCCGACACGGACTACGTCGTGCCGCTCGGCCGCGCCGCGATCACCCGGCCGGGCACACAGGTCACCGTGATCGCCTATGGCCTGATGGCCCACTATGCCCTCGAAGCTGCCGAGCGGGTCGCCGAGGAGGGAATCAGCGTCGAGGTGGTCGACCTGCGCACGCTCCGGCCGCTCGACAAGGAGACGGTCATCGGCTCGGTCCGCAAGACCGGCAAGTGCCTCGTGGTCTACGAGGACAACCGCTTCGGCGGCTACGGCGCCGAGGTCGCGGCGACAGTTGCCGAGGAGGCCTTCGACTACCTGGACGGCCCCGTCACGCGAATCGCCGGACCGGACGTTCCCGGCGTCCCGTACAACCACGTCCTCGAGGACTGGTTCATGGTGGACCCCACCAAGATCGCCGCCGGCATCCGCAAGCTCGCAGCCTACTGACGCAGTAGCGCCGGGTGGCGCAGCAGGATTGGCGCGGCCGGGCGCTGCCGGGCGCTGCCGGGCCCCGGGGCACGTGGCCAGCCGGCCCGGGGCGCGTGGCCAGCCGGCCCGGGGC
>JBEPUS010000153.1:0-6347 GCA_041691435.1 Chloroflexota bacterium | reverse complement strand
GGCTACCGGTTCGTACCGACCTTCACGAACGCCGGCTGGGACCCCGCAGGCGGCGGCGAGCCGCTGCCCAGCTGACGCGCGGTGACGGCCGCCATGGCATGAGGGCAGCCTTCAGCGGACGACGTCGCCGAGGACCCCGCCGCCAATCCTGTGATAGCCCGGCTGGCCGTTCCAGTGGGCCAGATGGAAAAGCGCGGAGCGTCCTTCGCTGACCTTGCGCTGCCCGCCTTTGGTGGCCACGATCTGATGGGCTGCGACGACGACCTCATCAGCGGGCACGAATTCGCCTCCGCACGCCTCGCAGGCGAACACGGTCTTTGGTCGAGGGCGGGGCGAGTGGTGGATCTGGGTCGTCCACGGACGACGCAGATCGAAGTCGCGACCGCTCACGGCGCGTTCGTTCGGTGATCTGGGGACGGGGGCAGGCCGAGGGCTTCTCGGTACATCGCCCGCAACCGTGCCTGCTCGCCCAGTAGCCGGCCATGTTCAGGGGAACACTGGCGGTGGAGCGGCAATCGGCGCTTCACCTTGCGCAGGAGAGTGACGATATGCGCAGTTTGGGATCGATGGGACATCTCGTTCTCGCCGTGAGCAAACAAGCCGCTTGCTGGTGCGTCCTGCCAGTTGCCGAGAGCGACGGGTGGAAGCAGGACGCTCGCCCAGCGTGGCCTGCAATCGAAGCGCTGTCATGACTGGTTCGTCATTTCGGGTCGACGAGTGCCCGAGAGAGAGATGCCGATCCGGGGCAACATCGGCGCAAGCACCTGAACGGCTATCGCCCGCCTTCGCGCCAGACAGTCCAACGGGCAGCGTGCACCATGGCCTCGTCAGTTGTCCCTTCGACGTCGACCCGGACTCGTCGATATCCGCCAGCATGAAGGAGTTGCTCGGCTCGCGCGGCCGCTTCGGTCCGTTGATCGCAAAGCCCTCTTCGACGACCTGTCTGTGCACTTGATCGAAGGCCACCCGGAATTCGGCGTCCTCCCACGGAACGAGACTGAAGCTTAGACCTGAGAGTTCCGCCATTGGTGGGCCTCCGCACCGATCAGACGATGGGGACCAACGCTCCCAAACTCTCGGGCGCGCCGATGTCGTAGCCGAACAAGAGGCCGACCAGCGCCGAAATGGCAGTCGCGAGGCAGACCACACGCTCGGCCGGCCTTCGTCGCGCTCACTTAGGCGCGGCCGGCGCAATCACCTCGACGCGCACATCTCGGCCCTCCCAATGGCCGGCCTCCAGCCACCAGAACGTGAAGTCCACCGCCTGCCCAGCCACCAGCCGGTCGGATCCGGGCACGTCGGCCACCCACACGCCCAACCCGGTATCGCGTGCATCGAGATCGGCCCAGCTCTCGCGACCGTCCATGGAGTAGTGAACCCGGGCAGGTGCCATGACCTCGAGGCGAAGGCTGAGACCAACCGGCAGGGACGGCCGCGGTGCGCTGAATCGCCACGTCGCACGCGTCGCCGTTGGCGACGTACCGTGATAGCGCTGCCAGGCCGCCTCAGGACGGTCGATGGCGTGGCCCAGGGCAATCGAGCGGACCAGCTTCACGTACTCTGCGTGGGCCCACGCAAGCGGCATCGCCGAGCCACTCGGCCTGCCCGGAGCCAGGCCGCGTTCCGGGATCGGCGCGGCATCCCAGACCTGCTCGGGCAGCATGCCCCCGCGCGAGGCCATCCGCCGCATGGCCTCGAGGTACGGCCGCGCATCGCGGCCGGCATCGAGCTCGTAGTGGCCGCGCTCGCCGACGAGGATCGGCCAGCCCCGCCCAATCCCGGTGCCGTCGTAGGCGCGACCGTCCGCGTGCTCGCCGTAGCCATCGCCGTTGTAGCGGTGCCACACGGGCCCGCTCGGCGTCTCCGTCCGCAGCATGGCATCGGCGACGACGAGGCTCGACACGATCCGTGGGTCGTCCGGCAGCCGAAGCCCGAACCGGACGAGCGAGAGGAAGTCCGTCCCGACCATCTCGTCGGCCGGCACGAGCGATGACTCAGGCGGCCGATTGCGCACAATGACGGGCGTCGAGATGGGCGCCCCCGCGAGTACGTCCGCCGAAGCGATGCGGACGTAGTGACCGGCCTCGCCATGCTCGCGGGCGAGCCTGCTGCCGCGGGCGTAGGTCCAGTCCTCGCTCGATGCGTTCCAGTCGTCGGCGAGCTCGAGGCAGTAGGCGGCGGTAGGCTCCGGCAGGTGCCCAGCAGCGACCACCAGGGCGGCCACGACCGGGGCCAGGGTGGACGGGCAGAGGCCAGCTGTCTCTTCCCAGCGGTCCTGGCCCGTGGCCGGTCCAGTCCGGGCGATGAAGCCCGCGGCCCCGGCGATCATGTCTCCGACTGCCGCCTCGGTCACGAGGTTCGCGAATTCCTCTGCGCCGGGACCCGTCTTGCCGTGCATGTGGGAAGCGCCGGTCCGGAGTGCCCCAACGAGCAGGATCGGATACGCGGCCTCGTCGAGTTGCATCCCGTTCCAGAAAGGGTCGCCGTCGACCCATTGGTTCTGGGGCCAGTGGCCGTCGGATTCCTGCGACGCGACCAGGTAGGCGAGCGTGCGGCGTGCGGTCGCCGCCGCGCCGAGGGCCACGAGCGCCCCGGCGGACTCGACGAGGTCGCGGGACCAGACCAGGTGGTAGCCGCCCAGGTCGTTGGTCGTGTTGCCCCACGGGATCGAGAGGCTGGCCACCGTGGCGCCGGGCATGGTCCGATCCTGGAGCGAGCGCAGGACGGCCGCGGAGGTCATGAAGAGGTCGCGGTCCTCCTGCGGCAGGCCGGCAGGCGGCGCGACCACCGTCCGCGTGAATCCCTGCCAGTTCCCGATGTACTCGTCCCAGGCGTGGTTGAAATGACTGGCCAGGGCAGCGGACGCCTCCAATCCGGCCGCATGTGGCCGGGTGGCGAACGCCAGGGCAAGCTGAGCCACGCCTTTGTCGAGGGCTAGCTCGGTCATGCCGGCGACATTTCCGGGCTTGGTGCTCGCGTACGTCCAGGTCATCCGGCCGTTCGCCGCGAAATCCTGCCATCCGTCCGATGTCCCGGCGTAACCCACGCTCTGGCGAATTGGGTCCGGGTCCGATGCCAGGGCCAGGGCCAGCTGGCCGTTCTGGGCAAAGAGCATCGGACGATTTTTGTACGTGCCCACCCAGGCACGGTTACCGATCTCGCCGGACCCCAGGTGGGGCGCAAGCAGCGGGTAGAGCCGGAGGAGATTCGCGACGCGGCCCGGATCTGCCGCGTCGCGTTGGTCGTCGAGTCGCGCCTCGATGCGGACGACGTCGGCGTGGTCGTCGGCGCAGATCCGGAGGGTGAGCTTGTAGCGCGGATGGCTGTGCACGACCGTGATCGCCGGCACTCCGTCGGCCTCGTGGCGGACGGAGTGATCGGCGTCGCGCTTGACCTCGCTCCAGAAGCCAGTGTCGTCGGCCACGATGAACCCGAGGTCGCGGATTTGTGGGCGGTCCACGTGCGGCCAGTAGACCTCGTTGAGGATCCCGTGGCCGATCGTGAACCAGACCCGGCTCGCGTAGTGGGAGGTGCCCACGGCGTCCTTGTCGCTGCTCGACCAGGTGGGCGCGATACCGGGCGCACCAGGGGCGACCGGTCGATCGGGATGGGTCATCAGGCGACAACCGGCTTTTGCACGGGCTCATACCACCGGTCGCCCGGCTGCAGCACACTCGCGGCCTCGGGCGGTCCCCACGTCCCGGGTTCGTAGGCGTCGGGCCGGGTCGTGGAGTCGAGCACGCCGTCGACGATCCGCCAGGTGGCCTCCTCCCATTCCTCCCGGGCGAAGAGCGACTGGTCGCCCCGGCTCGCATCCCCGATCAGGCGCTGGTAGGGCTGGCGTTCCGTGCCGCTCTGGTGCGAGGCGTACAGCTCGACCGCGTTGCCGACCATCGCCTCGCCGCCTGCCGTGGCACGAGCCCCCAGCGAGATCGACATGTCCGGCGTGAGGCGAAACCGAAGGTAATCGCCCTCGGGCGGCTCCACCTCGCCGAACACGGACTGCGGCGGACGCTTCAGCGTGACCGTGACATCGGTCACCGTCACCGGCAGGCACTTGCCCGTCCGGATGTAGAACGGGACCCCGTCCCACTGCCAGGTGTCGACCTGGAGGCGCAGAGTCGCGAACGTCTCGACCGTGGAGTCCGGCGCCACACCCGTCACGTCTCGATAGCCGCGGTACTGGCCGCGGACGAGGTCAAGTGGTGTGAGCGCCCGGATCGAGTCGATCACTTTGAACTGCTCGTTGCGGGTGGCCTCTGGCGTGTGCCCGGAGGTCGTGACCGAAGGGCTTCTCGACGATGATCCGTGCCCGGCCGCGCAACCTGAGGCGGCGAGGTTGTCCACGACCTCGCCGAAGATCGCCGGCGGAACCGCCAGGTAGTGAAGCGGGCGGTGGGCGTCGCCAAGCTCCCTACGCAGCGCTTGGAACGTCTGGAGGTCGTCGTTCGAGCCTTTGACACGGGGGAGGTGCTCCGTGAGCGCCCGGGTGGCCGCGGCGTCGGTGAACCCGTGCGCCTGGAGGCTCTGGCTGGCGCGTTCCCTGAGACTCTCGAGGTCACCCGAACGGGCCACGCCGATGATCGGCACGTCCAGACCCTCGTCGCGGATGAGTCCAGCGAGCGCCGGGAAGATCTGCTTGAAGGCAAGGTCTCACGTGGCGCCGAGGAAGACCAGCGCGTCCGCGCGCTCACCCGGCCGGGCTGGGTCCTGATCGTCCTGACTTGCCGCTCGATCGCCGCGTGGAGCGACGGCCGGCGGCGCCGGGGCCTTACCCAAGCGAGGTGGGCTCACGATCCCGGGACACCGACGGCTCCTCGACCCCTGGCCTCGCCAGGCGCACGGATGCCGCCGATCGCGCCGCGACACGGACGAACAGGTCCCGGTATTGCTGCCCGACGACCTGCCAGGTCATCGTGCGGCCGTAGGCATACGCCCGGCGCCCGGCGTCATCGCGTGAGGCGGTGTCGGTCAAGAAATGGGCGATCGCGACTCCAAGCGCCTTGCTGTCGCCAAAGGGAACCAGCCGCCCCCGGCCGTCGGCGAGCAGCTCCTCGGCGTAAACGTACGGCATGGACACGACCGCCTTTCCGAGTCCAAGGGCATAGGCCAGCGTGCCTGACACGGCCTGTTCGGCGCCAGGATACGAGGTCACGAAGACGTCCGCGGCCTGGATCCAGCGTCCGAGCGTGGGCAGGTCGACGTAGGCGTCGACGAAGCGAACATGGTCCTCGAGACGGAGCGCCCTCACGATCTCTCCGAGCGACTCGCGGTAGGCCTCGCCCTCCCGCCGGCGCAGCTCGGGGTGCGTTGCTCCGAGGATCACGTAGCAGGCATCCGGCGATTGATCGACGACCGTGGACATCGCCCGGATCGCCAGCTCGTAGCCCTTGCCCGGGCCGAGCAGGCCGAAGCTCAGGACGGTGGGCCGGCCCGTCAGCCCGACCAGCGGCTTGACCGTCAACGGGTCCACGAACGGCAGAGCCGGGACACCGTGTGGAATCATCTCGACGCGCGCCGCGTCGATGTCGTAGGCCGAGGCCAGGGTGGCCGCCGAGGCCCGCGACAGGACCACTGTCCGGGCCGCGCGCTGGACAATCCTGCGCAGGATGCGGCGCTGCTGGTCCGAGGGATGTCGGAGCACCGTGTGGAGCGTGGCGACGACCGGGACCTCGAGCTCGTCGAGCAGGTCCAGCACGCGCTCGCCATCCTGCCCGCCGTAGATCCCGAACTCGTGCTGGAGGGAGACGACGTCGAACGCCGCCCGATTGAGCTGGTCGGCAACGCGCAGGTAGTCAGCCGGCCGGTCCGGATCCAGGCGGCAGCGGACCTCCGCCGGGAACTCACGCTCCTCGTAATCGACGGCCACGATCTCGATCGTTGCACCGGGGCGGTCGTTCGAGCTCGGCCGACCCCACTGTGGGCGACGACCCGCGCCGTTCGGGGCACCGCGAACCGCCGCCGCGAGGTCCTGGGTAAACGTCGCGATCCCGCATTGGCGCGGTGGATAGGTCCCGACGAAGGCTGCTCGGAGCGCTCGTGCAGGGTGTCCCGTGACCGGCAGTAGATCTCGTCGGACGTCCAATTGGAATCTCCGTGTTGACCGGACCGCAGGGGCGATCCTGGTGTGAGGGCGGTCTCGGTCAGGCGTGGCGCGTCCGTTGCCGGGCTCAGCAGGCGGCTCCGTCCCGGCACGAGAGGCCAAGGACGCCTGGCGAGTGTTGTCCGCTCCGGTCAAGGTGTCATGACGGATCGTCATGAGCGGTGGTTGGCCTGCGACGTCTGGGCGACCCTCCGCCAGAGTCGCGCTCGGGGCGGCGAATGACAGACCGTCATGACGACCCGGC
>JBEPUS010000152.1:0-6374 GCA_041691435.1 Chloroflexota bacterium | reverse complement strand
CGCCCCGCCAGGCCGAGCCGTCCACGACGAGACGGTCGGCCGAGGCCAGGACGTCGCGGGCCTGCTGGCTCTCGAGGCGCGCCTCGCCCGGCCACCAGACGGTCACCGGGAGGTCGTGGATCAGGAGCGGCTCGACGATCGCAGCCAGGTGCCGGCCGGTATCTCCGCCGGCCGTGATGTAGATCATCTCGGCGCAGATCTCCGGTGCGTCGGCCCGGGGCAGGATGCACTGGGCCGTGATCCGGGCATCCAGCCAGCCCGGACCGTCGGGATCTGCGGAGCTCAGGATCATCGTTCGCGACGGATGGCGTCCGGTCAGCAGGCTGATGATCGAAGCGCCGTGCTCGCCGTCTTCGGACTGCTGGGCAATCACGACCAGGTTCATCACGCTGGTCCGCGCGGCGATGTTGCGAACCTCGACGCCATCAACCTCGGTGGTCAGCTTGGGCTCCGCCCAGATCCTGGCCAGCTCGCGCTCGATGCCGTCGATCGTCGAGGCCCGCGACGCCCAGCGCAGCTGGGGCGTGCCGACCGGGACCAGGCCGGCGATCGCGATCGGACCGCCGCTCGTTGCCGCCTGGTCCATCAGGCGCCTGCCGCGGTCATGCGCTACGGGCCATCAGATTCGGCGCCAGCGCCGGCCGTCGCGGGCCATCAGCTCGTCGGCCTCGGCCGGCCCCCACGTTCCGGCCTCGTAGTTCGGGAACGCCGGGGCGGGGCCGTCGATCCAGGCCTCCAGGATCGGGGTGACGATCGACCACGCCTCCTCGACCTCGTCCGCCCGGGTGAACAGCGAGGCATCCCCGAGGAGGGCATCGAGGATCAGGGTCTCGTAGGCCTCGGGCGAGTCGACGCTGAACGCCGAGCCATAGGTGAAGTCCATGTTCACGTTGCGCACGTCGATCCCCAGCCCGGGGACCTTGGCGCTGAACCGCAGCAGGATTCCCTCGTCGGGCTGGATGCGCATCGCCAGCAGGTTCGGCTCGGGCTCGGCGGCCGTGTCCCGGAAGAGCCGGTGGGGGACCTGCTTGAACTGGATGGCGATCTCCGAGGCCCGCTTCGGGAGGCGCTTGCCGCTGCGCACGTAGAACGGCACGCCGGCCCAACGCCAGTCGTCGATCGTGAACCGGGCAGCGACGTAGGTCTCGGTCTCCGACTCGGGATTCACCTCGGCCTCCGAGCGGTAGCCCTCCACGTGCTCTGCGGCGACCCAGCCCGGGCCGTACTGGCCGCGAACCACGTCGCGCCGGATCTCCTCCGGGGTCAGCGGGGCGATCGCCCGCAGGACCTTGACCTTCTCGTCGCGCAGCGCGTCCGCCTCGAAGGCTGCCGGCGGCTCCATCGCGACGAGCGACAGGAGCTGCATGAGGTGGTTCTGGAGGAAGTCGCGCGAGGCGCCCGTCTCCTCGTAGAACGCGCCGCGGGTCTCGACGCCGATCGACTCGGCGACGGTGATCTGGACGTGATCCACGTAGCGCCGGTTCCAGAGCGGCTCGAAGATCCCGTTGCCGAACCGGAAGACCATCAGGTTGCGGACGGTCTCCTTGCCCAGGTAGTGATCGATCCGGTAGACCTGCTTCTCGCGGAAGACCTTGCCGACCTCACGGTTGAGCCGGGTTGCCGATTCCAGGTCGTGCCCGAAGGGCTTCTCGATGACGACCCGCCGCCAGCCGCCGCCGTGGACCTCGTGGTCCAGGCCCACCCGGCCGAGCTGGCCGACGACCTGGGCGAAGGCCGACGGCTGCGTCGCGAGGTAGAACAGGCGGTTGCCGCGGGTGCCCTGCTCGAGGTCGATCGCATCGAGCATCAGCGAGAGCCGGTCGAACGAGTCCGGGTCGGCGAAGTCGCCCTGGTGATAGACGATCCGGCCGACGAACTCGTCGACGATCGCCGGCTCGACGGGCACCCGCGAGTAGTTCGCCAGCGAGGCTGCGATCTCCTGGCGAAAGACGTCCTGTTCGTACGGTCGCCGGCCGATGGCCACGAGCATGAACTCGTGGGGCAGCAGGTTCGTGCGCCGAAGCTGGTAGAGCGCCGGCAGGACCTTGCGATGGGCGAGGTCGCCGGTGGCCCCGAAGAGGACGACCACGCATGGGTCAGGGACGCGCTCCAGGCGCAGGCCGTGGCGGAGCGGGTTGACTGCCTTCGAGTCCTTTGGCCTGCGCTTGGTCCCCTGGGCTGCCTCGCGCAGCTCGCGGATGGTGCGCGGCGCGTCCTTTGCCGTCACGAGCCGGCGAGCACCGTCGTGAGGGCCCGCTCGAGGGCGGCAAGGCCCCCGTCGGGATCGCCTTCAAGGTGGACCCGGAGGACCGGCAGGTGGTGGCTCTCGAGGACGCTGAAGTCGCCCGCCGCCTGGGCATCGATCAGCTGCCCGAAAGTGTACGGCCAGGCCGGGATCTGGCGGTCCTGGGGATGATCGGCGGTGAGCTGGAAGAAGAGCCCGATCGGCGCCCCGCCCTTGTGGAGCTGGCCTGTGGAATGGAGGAACCGCGGCCCGTACCCGGAGGTGGTGGCCCGACCGGTGCGGTCGCGCAGGAGCGTCCGGATGCGGGCCAGGGCGGCGTCGCGCCCGGGGCTCGGCGCGATGTAGGCCTGGAGGGCGAAATAGGCGTTCGGCTTTGCCCGGGCCAGGTGGCGGCGGAGAGCGGTCTCGACGCTGCCCGCCGGCCCGCCGGCATTCAGGTCGGAGTCGCCCACGAGGGCCAGGCCGTCACCCGTCGCGAGCAGCTCGATGGCCGCCGGGGGTGCCTCGTGGAGCCGGGCGTCGGCCGCCTCGCCGTGCCGGGCGAGGAGCTGGCGGGTCAGGATCTTGGCTTCCTCCACGTTGGGCTGGTCGAAGGCGTCGATCCCCAGGACCGCCCCGGCGAACGCGGTGGCCACCTCCCAGCGGACGAACTCGGCGCCGATCTCGATCGGGTCGGTGAGCTCGATCCGGATCACCGGATGGCCGGCGGCCGCGAGCTGGGCGACGAGGTCGTCCGCCGAGGTCCCGTCGGCTGTGGCGGCGGGACCGGCCGAGCCGGCGAGGGCCAGCCGTACGAAGACCCGGTCCGGGCCATACGCAGATGCCGCGCCGAGCGGCTCGAGGTCGATCGGCACGATCCCCACGCCCTGCTTGCCGGTGCTCTCGGCGATCAGCTGCTCCAGCCATGAGCCGAGCGAGGCGATCTCCGGATCGGCAATGAACGTGACCTTGTCCCGCCCGGCGCCGCGCGGCGCGGCCAGGGCGAGCGTTCCCAGCGCCAGCCCCAGGGCCAGCCCGGGGTTGGTAGCCGGCTCCGGCTCGCGGCAGCGATCGAGCATGGCGATCGCTGCGCCAAGGAGGTCGCCGAGCGACAGGCCGATCACGCTGGCAGGCACGAGGCCGACATACGTGAGCGCCGAGTACCGGCCGCCGATGTCGGGCGGGTTCAGGAAGACCTCGCGCAGCTCGTCGTGGTGGGGGATTGCCGCGATGCTCTTGCCCGGATCGCTGATCGCCGCCATCAGGGTTCCGGGTCCCTCAGTGCGCTCGCGCTGGGCATCGAGGGCCGCCTGGATCCGCGCCCAGGCATCGGCCTGGAACGCGAGCGGTTCGGTGGTGGTGCCGGACTTGCTGGCCACCACGAACAGGGTGGCCAGCGGATCGAGATCGTCGACGACCTCGCCAACCGCGACCGGGTCGGTCGAATCGAGGACCCGCAGGTCGAGCCAGTCGGGGGCGACGCCGAACGTCCGCAGGAGGACCTCCGGAGCGAGGCTGCTGCCGCCCATGCCCGCGATCACCGCTGCACTGAAGCCGCCCGCCCGCAATGCCTCGCCGAATCCCTCGAGCGCCGGGACCTGGTCGCTGAAGTGGGCCGGCGCGTCGAGCCAGCCGAGGCGGTCGGCGATCCCGGCCTGCACGGCTGGATCCGTGGACCACAGCGTTGGGTCGCGGTCGAAGAGGCGCGCTGCCCACGTCTCACTTCGGGCTCGATCCGCTGCGGCCGTCCACAGGGCGGCGTCGGCCGCGGCGAGCTGGATACCGGCGGGCAACGCCCCACCGGCCGCGGGATCGGTCATTGCGCGCCTCCGGACCTGGTCATGCGCGGCGCTCGGCCGCTTCGATCGCCCGGACCTCGTCGACTCGCCGGCGGTGGCGGGGCTCATTGCTGAAGACGGCGCCGAGATAGGCGCGGACGATGTCGAGGGCCAGCTCGATCCCGACGATCCGGCCCCCCAGGCACAGGACGTTCATGTCGTCATGCTCCACGCCCTGGTGGGCGGAGTACGTGTCGTGGCAGACCGAGGCCCGGATCCCATTCATCTTGCAGGCCGCGACCGAGGCGCCCACGCCGCTTCCGCAGACGAGGATTCCGCGGTCGGCCGCTTCGCGCTGGATCGCCTGGCCGATCCGCACGGCGAAGTCCGGGTAGTCGTCGGCCGGGTCGGAGCCGTCACCGCCGAGATCGATCAGCTCGTGCAGGCTCGACTCGGCTCGCAGGCGGCTGAGCAGCTCGTCCTTGAGCGCCGCTCCACCGTGATCCGCTGCGAAGGCGACGCGCATCGCTCAGCTGGCCGTTGGAGCATCGGGCCGGACGGGGTGGCCCAGCCCGAGTCCGGCCGGCTGGTGGCCCGGGTCGAGGGTGGGGATCCGGCCCCGGAGCCCATCCCGGACGACGCCTCGCCCGACATCGGCCACATGTTCCGGGGTGAACCCAAAGTGCTCGAAGACGACCGGCCCGGGCGCCGAGGCGCCGAAATGGTCGATCCCGATCATGGCCCCGTTGTCGCCGGCGTAGCGATCCCAGCCGAGGGTGACCCCGGCCTCGACCGTCAGCCGCTTCGTGACGGCCCGCGGCAGGATCGTCTCGCGGTAGGCGTCGTCCTGGCGCTCGAAGGCAGCGAAGCAGGGCAGGCTGACGAGGCGCGTCCGGATGCCGTCCGCCTCGAGCAGGTCGCGGGCCAACGCGGCCAGCCCAAGCTCGGAGCCGGTCGCGACCAGGAGCAGGTCGATCGCGGCCGGCCCGCCGCTCGACTCGCGCAGGATGTAGCCGCCTCGGCGGACGCCGTCCCGGGCAGCCCTGGCCGTCTCGGGCAGCGTGGTCAGCTTCTGGCGGGTGAGTCCCAGGGCCACCGGACCGTCGCGGCGCTCGATCGCCACGGCCCAGGCGGCCACCGCCTCGTTGGCGTCGCCCGGCCGGATGTACCACAGGTTGGGGATCGCCCGGAGGGCCATCGGCTGCTCGACCGGCTGATGGGTGGGCCCGTCCTCGCCCAGGCCCACCGAGTCATGGGTCCAGACATAGGTCACCGGCAGGCCGGTCAGCGCCGCCAGGCGGACCGAGCCGCGCATGTAGTCGCTGAACGTCAGGAACGTGGCGCAGTACGCATGAAACGAACCATGGCAGGCGATTCCGTTGGCGATCCCGCCCATCGCGTGCTCGCGCACGCCAAAGCGCAGGTTGCGCCCGGGCTCGTCGGTCGAGAAGTCGCCGGCGCCCTTGACGTCGGTCAGGTTCGATTCGGACAGGTCGGCCGCTCCACCGAACAGGCCCGGCAGCGGCCCCGCCAGGGCATTGATCGTGGCCTGGCTCACCTGGCGGGTCGCGAAGTCCTCACCGACCGCGTAGCTCGGCAGGCTCGCGTCCCAGCCCTCGGCCGGCCGGCCGGCCAGCCGGCGATCGAACTCGGCGGCCAGGTCGGGATGATCGGCTCGGTAGCGGTCCAGCTGCCCCTGCCACGCCTCGACGAGCGCCTCGCCCTCGGGGATCGCCCGGCGGAAGACGTCGAGGGCCTCGTCGGGGATGTAGAAGTGGCGATCGGGGTCCCAGCCGTAGGCTTCCTTGGCCAGCCGGACCTCGTCCTCGCCGAGCGGCGCCCCGTGGGCCTTCTGGGTGTCCTGCTTGTGCGGCGCGCCGTAGCCGATGTGGGTGCGCACCGCGATCAGGCTCGGCCGGCCGTCCTCGTGAGCACGACGGATCGCGGCGCTGATGGCCGCGAGGTCGTTGCCGTCCTCCACCCGCTGGGTATCCCAGCCATACGCCGTGAAGCGCCCGAGGACGTCCTCGGAGAACGCCATCGCCGTGGGCCCGTCGAGCTGGATGCCGTTGTCGTCGTAGAGCATCACCAGCTTGCGCAGCTGGAGATGGCCTGCCAGGGACGCGGCCTCGGAGGCGATCCCCTCCTGCATGTCGCCGTCCGAGCAGATCGCGTAGGTCCAGTGGTCGACGATGTCGTGGTCCGGCCGGTTGAACTCGTGGGCCAGGCGGCGCTCGGCGATGGCCATGCCGACGGCATTGGCCACGCCCTGCCCGAGCGGACCGGTGGTGGCCTCGACGCCGGGGGTCAGGCCGCGCTCGGGGTGGCCCGGCGTGCGCGAGCCCCACTGCCGGAACTGCTCGATGTCGGCC
>JBEPUS010000151.1:0-6415 GCA_041691435.1 Chloroflexota bacterium | reverse complement strand
ACCTTGAGCAGGGCCATCTTCTCGCGCATCTTGCGCCGGAAGTCGCCCATCGAGATCCCGCCCCGAATCGCGTCGGTGGGGTCGATGCCTGGATCGGGGACCAGGCCGGCGCGCTTGGCGTTGAGCGCCGAGCGGATGAAGCTGGCGACGGACAGGCCGGGAATGGCCGTCGGGTATTGAAAGGCCAGGAACATCCCGATCCTGGCGCGCTTGTCGGGCGACATCTTGAGCAGGTCGTGACCCTTCCAGGTCACTGTGCCGCCGGTGATCTTGTAGGCCGGGTGACCCATCAGGGCATAGGCCAGGGTGGTCTTGCCCGAGCCGTTCGGGCCCATGATCGCGTGGACCTCGCCGGGACCGACGGTGAGGTCGATGCCCTTGAGGATCTCATGCTCGGGGGCGCCGATCGGCGCCACGCGCAGGCCGCGGATCGTCAGGTGGTCGCTGGTGCTCACGGGTGGCGAGACTCCTGGGCTTTGGGGGGCTCGGTCGGTTCGATCAGGCGAGGGCGGGGTCGGGCAGGGTCGCTGGCACAACCCGGGTTTCGACAACGATCATTTCGGCCGGGGCCACCCGCTCGGGGACGAGGTCGGCGAGGGTCATCCCCTCGAGCGTCGAGCTGATCGCATCGCGGATCCGGATCCACAGGAAGTTGACGGTGCAGCGGGCAGTCCGGTCGCAGGTCGGCTCGTGGGCGGCTTCGGAATCGTCGGTGGCGCAGATCATCGGCGCGATGGGACCCTCGAGCGCCCGCAGGACGGCAATCATCGGGATCTCTTCGGGCGAGCGCGACAGCTCGTAGCCGCCGTGCGAGCCACGGGTGCTGATCACGAGGCCGGCATCGCGCAGGCTCATCACGAGCTGTTCCAGGTACGGCCGGGGCAGGTCCTCTTCGGTCGCAATCTCGGCCAGGCTGGCTGGCCCGCTGCCGTGACGCCGGCCGAGCTGGACCATGAGCCGCACGCCGTATTCGCCCTTCGTGCTGAAGGACACGGCACCGCTGCCATGGAACTGGTTCCTGCTGGTCAGGGCATGCTCCTCGAATTCCGACTGAATCTGTCGGGATTACTGTAGCCCGACCCTCGCTGGACCGTCAACGGGCGGCCCGGGCACTGGCCCCGATCACGAACTGCGCTGATAACTGCCCGTTAACCGAATCGGCCTTGACTCTGTGTTAACGCGGAGGTCAAATGCACCTCGACGAGACGGCACTCGCCGTCCGCGGTGGACTGTGACCCTCGCCCTCGCGAATCCTGATCGATGCCACCGGAGGAGGTGCCAGATCGCAGGACGCTCTGGGTCAACCCGATGCCCGGCCCACCAAATGTGCAGCTAGTGGAGAACCGCATTGCGCACTGAGCGTTCAACGTTCCGACTGGTGACCCTGGGGGCGGCCGCCGTCCTCATGTTTGCCGCCTGTACCGGCAGCGGTGCAACAACCGCCCCGAGCCAGCCCGCGGCTTCGACGCCGCCGGCCGCCTCGACCCCGCCCGCATCCGCTCCGGCGGCGTCGTCCGGCGCGATGGATTCCCTGATCGCCGCCGCAAAGGCGGAGGGCAACCTCACCACGATCGCCCTGCCTCACAACTGGTGCGACTACGGCGACATGCTGACCGGCTTCACCGCGAAGTACGGGATCAAGATCAACGAGCTGAACCCCGACGGTGGCTCGGGTGACGAGATCACCGCGATCGAGGCCAACAAGGCCAGCAAGGGCCCCCAGGCGCCGGACGTGATCGACGTCGGCCTGTCGTTTGGACCGCAGGCCAAGGCGGCCGGCGACATCCAGCCCTACAAGGTCAGCACCTGGGCCGACATTCCGGACACCGCCAAGGATGCCGACGGCTTCTGGTACGGCGACTACTACGGCGTGATGGCGTTCGAGGTCAACACCACGGTCGTCACCAATGTCCCGAAGGATTGGTCCGACCTGCTCAACCCGGCCTACAAGGGCCAGATCGCCCTTGCCGGCGACCCGACCGTCTCCAACCAGGCCATCTCGGCCGTGTGGGCGGCCGGTATTGCGACCGGCGGCTCGCTCACCAATGCCCAGCCGGGCCTCGATTTCTTCAAGAAGCTCAACGACCTGGGCAACCTGGTCCCCGTGATCGGCAAGACCGGCACCATGGTCAGTGAGACCCCCATCCGCCTGGCCTGGACCTACAACGCGCTGTCCGACAAGGACTCGCTGGCCGGCAACCCGGCAATCACCGTCACCGTCCCGACGTCCGGCCGCTTCGGTGGCATGTACGTCCAGGCGATCAGCGCCTATGCACCCCATCCGAACGCCGCCAAGCTGTGGATGGAGTACCTGTATTCCGACGCCGGCCAGAACACCTGGCTGAAGGGCTACTGCAACCCGATTCGCTACGACGCGATGGTCGCGGCCGGCACCGTTGACGCTGCCGCCCAGGCCAAGCTGCCGGACACGAAGGGCGCAGTCCTGCCAACCCTCGACCAGATCACCGCGGCAACGGGCGTGATCACCAAGGGTTGGCCGACCGAAGTCGGCGCCTCGATCAAGTAGCACCAAGAGCGAACGGGTACCGCGGTGACCAACGCCGCTCTCCCGCTCAAGGCACCGGGCGCGCCAGTCGCGCGCCCGGTGCATCGTTTTGGCCTGGCCTGGCTCGGGATGGTCCCGTTCCTGGTCTTCGCCTTCATGTTCCTGATCGCACCCACGCTCTTCCTCGTGGTCGGCAGCCTGCAGACGGCGAAGGGCACCTTCACCCTCGAGAACTTCGCGGACCTGTTCACGCCGCAGATCCTCCACACCTACGAGAACAGCCTGGAGATCAGCATCGTCACCGCCCTCGTCGGCGGGGTGTTCGGCTTCCTCCTGGCCTATGCGGTGATCTCCGGCGGCTTGCCGCGAATCCTGCGCTCGGCCCTGATGACCTTCTCCGGGGTTGCCTCGAACTTCGCCGGCGTGCCTCTCGCGTATGCCTTCATCTACACGATGGGCCGATCGGGCCTCTTCATCGTGTTCCTGAAGTCGATCGGGATCGACCTCTACAACAGCAACGGCTTCACGCTCTACTCGAAGATCGGCCTCGAGGTCGTCTACCTCTACTTCCAGTTCCCGCTCATGGTCCTGATCATCGCCCCGGCGATCGAAGGCCTGAAGAAGGACTGGCGAGAGGCCGCTGAGAACATGGGCGCCAGCTCCTTCGAGTACTGGCGCCGGGTGGCCTTCCCGATCCTCCTGCCAACCTTGCTGGGCACGATGATCCTGCTCTTCGGCAACTCGTTCGGCGCCCAGGCGACCGCCTACGCCCTGACCGGCGGGTTCATCGACATCGTGACGATCGCGATCTCGCGCCAGATGCGCGGCGACGTCCTGTTCAACCCGAACCAGGGCTACGCGCTGGCGATGGGCATGGTGATCATCATGGCCATCTCGATCGCGGGCTACTCGCTCCTGCAGCGCCGATCGGAGCGCTGGCTCAAGTGAGACGCCTCCCCCGACTCGGCTGGTGGCTCGTCTTCATCATCGGCTTCCTGTACTTCTTCGTGCCCCTGTACGGCACCCTCGATTTCTCGCTCAAGTCCAAGCCATTCCTGTCCGCCTATACCGCGGTCCTGGCCGACTCCCAGTTCGTGGCGACCCTCGGCTACTCGTTCATCGCCGGGATCCTGACGATCATCATCAGCATCCTGATCATCGTGCCGACGGCGTTCTGGGTCCGGCTCAAGTACCCCCAGCTGCGTCCGTTCATCGAGTTCATCACGTTGCTGCCGTTCGTCATCCCACCGGTGATTCTCGTGTACGGCCTGCTGAACACCTACAGCGGCGGGACGCTCCTCCCGCTGGGCGATTCGGACACCGGGCTGAACGTCCTGCTGGTCGCGGCCTACGTGGTCCTGTCGTTCCCGTACATGTACCGAGCGGTGGACACCGGCCTGCGGGCGATCGACATCCACAGCCTGACGGAGGCATCCCAGAGCCTCGGGGCAGGCTGGGGTCGAATCCTGTTCCAGGTGATCCTGCCGAACCTGCGCACGTCGCTATTGAGCGGAGCCTTCCTGTCCCTGGCCATCGTGGTCGGGGAGTTCACGATCGCCACGTTCATGAGCCGGCCCGCCTTCGCGCCGTATCTCGGCATCGTCGGCGACTCGAAGCCCTACGAGCAGGCGGCACTCTCGCTCATCAGCTTCGGGATCACCTGGCTGGCGATGATCATCATCGCGCTCATCGGCCGCAATTCCCGCAGCAAGATCAAGGTCACCGTCGGCTAGGCGTACGAAGGAGAATCGGGCAGCATGCCGTTCCTCGAACTGACCGGCGTCCAGAAGCGCTTCGGCGAGTTCGCCGCGGTCCACAACTTTGACCTGAAGGCGGATGCCGGCGAGTTCGTGTCGTTCCTCGGCCCGTCCGGCTGCGGCAAGACCACCACGCTGCGGATGATCGCCGGCTTCGAGCGGCCGACGGCGGGCACGATCGTGGTGAACGGCGCCGACATCACCAACACGCCGCCCAACAAGCGCAACGTGGGCATGGTCTTCCAGTCGTACGCCCTGTTCCCGAACATGACCGTCGCGGACAACGTGGGCTTTGGGCTGAAGATCCGCAAGCAGCCCAAGGACAAGATTCGCAAGCGGGTCGGCGAGCTCCTTGAGCTGATCCACCTGCCCGACAAGGCCGGCCGCTATCCCTGGCAGCTCTCCGGAGGCCAGCAGCAGCGCGTCGCGCTGGCGCGCGCGCTGGCGATCGAGCCCCAGGTCCTCCTGCTCGATGAGCCGCTGTCGGCGCTCGACGCCAAGATCCGGGTCTCCCTGCGCAACGAGATCCGGGCGATCCAGCGCCAGCTGGGGATCACCACCGTTTACGTCACCCACGACCAGGAGGAAGCGTTGTCGCTCTCCGACCGGATCGTGGTGATGAGCGAAGGTCGGGTCGAGCAGATCGGGACCCCGTTCCAGATCTACAACTTCCCGAGCACGGGCTTCGTCGCCCGGTTCGTGGGCACGCTCAATGTGCTGCCGGCGAAGGTCGTCGATGCCGCAGCGGGCACCCTCGAGGTCGCCGGCCAGCCCATCCGGGCGTCGAAGCCGATCACCGGCAGCCACGCGGGCGACATGATCACCATCGCGCTGCGGCCCGAGATCATCGAGCTGGGCGCACGGGATGGCCTGAACAACGTGACCGGCATCGTCGACGACGTCACGTTCCTGGGCTCGATCGTCCGGGTCCGGGTCAAGTTCACCGACGGCAGTGGCGTGATCTCGTTCGATACGTTCAACAACCCGAACCTCGCCGTGCCCGATCGAGGCACCTCGATCACGATCTCGTTCCCGCCCGAAGCCTGCCTGGTGATCGACCAGGCCGAGGTTGCGGCGGCCTCGGCGTCCGAGGATCCGGACGCCGCGTGAGCTCCGGCGGGCCTCCGAGCGGCCCGATCGATTTCGATGGCATCGACCTGATCGTCTTCGACAAGGACGGCACGCTCATCGACTTCGACGTGATGTGGGGCGGCTGGGCCGAGACGCTCGCCGACCGGCTGGAGGCGACGACCGGCCTGGCACTTCGCGACGAGCTCCACCGCGAGATCGGCTACGACACCCAAGCCCGGCGCACCCAGCCCGGCTCACCGCTGGCAGCGACACCGATGGCCGAGCTGCGGGTCATGACGACCGATTTCGTGGCGCGCTCCACCGGGCGCTCGCGGGCTGCTGCTGCGGAGGTGGTCGACGACGCCTGGCTGGCACCCGATCCCGTGCTGCTGGCCCATCCACTGACGGACCTCGTGGCGCTGCTCGGTGGGTTGCGTGGCGGGTCTCGCGATGGCGGGATTCGCGATGGCGGGCCCGGGGACCGGCGCGGGGTCGGGGCCGGGGCCGGGGCCCGGGCCGGGGCCGGGGCCTGTGGCGGGGGCCGTGGCGCGTTTCGCGGTGATTCTCGCGGCGGTTTTCGCAACGCGTCCGGTGGTGGCGGCCGGCGGATCGCGGTCGTCACCTCGGATGACCGGGCTCCGACCGAGGCGACCCTGGCCGGGTTGGGGATTGCCGACCTGGTGGACCTGCTCGTATGCGCCGACGACGGGCTGCCCTCGAAACCGGCACCCGACACCCTTCTCGAGGCGTGCCGAGGCCTTGGGGTAAGCCCAGCCCGGACGGCGATGATCGGCGACTCGATTGCCGACATGACGATGGCGACGGCCGCCGGCGTCGGCCTGCGCATCGCCGTCCTTTCCGGGATCGGCCGGCGGAGCGAGCTCGAACCGTGCTCAGACGTGATCCTCGACTCGATCGCGGACCTGCTACCCGGCTGATCGGCCGGTCGCGGGGAGTGGCCGGCCGAGGGGAGTGCCCGCGGGGAGTACCCGCGATGCCGGCTCCGCGCGGCCCCCTTTGTGACAGATTCCAGCCAGGGCAGCGTTATGGTCGGTCGAAGCTCGATTCGGCCCTTCTGGAC
>JBEPUS010000150.1:0-6454 GCA_041691435.1 Chloroflexota bacterium | reverse complement strand
ACGCCCTCGTTATCACGGATAACGTTAGCTGGCGGTCCGGACGCCCGGAATCGTGGGGCGCGGGCGGGCTGCGCCGTGGGTCGGCTCGAATGCTGAGCACGAACTCGCACCGCGCCAGCCTGCTGCAACGCCGGACCGTCCCCGCCGACCCCATTCCTGGCTGTCCTGACGATGACCTAACGATACCCGTGATATCGGCGCGGTCAGGTCGATCGGGCAGGAGCAACGTCCCGAACGTGCTCGTCAGGCTCAAGGGCGCGGAGCCGAAACCAGGCCGGGGCCGGGCTTGGCGCGGAGCCAGCCCGGGCCGGTCCGAGGTCGGCCGCCGGCACGAGGCTCGAGGGCGCGCTACTCGTCGTCGTTGACGGCGGGGTCGATGCCCTCGACGGCGGCCAGCTTGGGCTCCTTGCCCTTCGGCCAGTAGAGCTCCTTGCGGATGGATTCCTCGGGGAAGCCCAGGGCCTTGAACGTCGCATCGGCGTTGAGGATCATGTCGGGGTTGCCGCAGATGTAGGCAACGGCATTCTCCGCGGTCAGGCCGAACTCGCGGCAGACGGGCTCGACGATCGACTCGACCCGGCCGAGCCGCCCGGTCCAGCCCGCGTTGCGCGGGTCGCCGGCTCGCGAAACCGTGGGCAGGTAGGTCACCGGGAACGATCCGTCCCGCTGCCAGCCCTCGACCAGGCTGCGGTAGCCGAGCTCTTCCTCGTAGGAGACGCCGTTCAGGAAGAGCGCCGGCCGTGCGGCTCCGTCGATGATCAGCGTCCGGATCATCGACACGAACGGGGCATTGCCGGTCCCGGACGAGATGAACAGGTGGGTCCGCGGATCGTCGGGCTGGAGCATGAACTTGCCCTTCGGGCCGATCATCCGCATCCGGTGGCCGAGCGGCAGGTCCCACAGCAGGGGCGTGAACAGGCCCCCCTCCACGAGGCGCACGTACAGCTCGTAGCCAGCGCCGGCCGTGCGCGGTGACGAGGCGACGGAATAGGGCCGCTGGACCATCCGGCCGCCGGCCAGGACGCCGATCGTCATGTACTGGCCCGGCTCGAAGGGAACAGGCTCTTCGTCGAAGCGGACCGTGAAGTAGGCCAGGCTCGACGTCTCGTCCGAGCGGGCCACGAGGGTCGCGTTGTACTGCGGGGCATCGGCCTCGATCTGGCGGGGATCGATCATGTCGAGCACATCAGCCGCCGGCCGCCGCGGCATAGATCCAGGCGCCGGCGGCGATTCCGAGCACGATCGCGGCGCCGGCCAGGACCAGCAACCAGGCCGGCCGGATGCTCACGCGCCCTCCTTGATCAGGGACTGCTTGGCAGCCGCAAACTCAGCGTCGGTCAGGTTGCCGTTCTGGTGGAGCGTCGTGAGCCGCTCGAGCTCGGCCACCAGGTTGGTGCCGGGGCCTGGGCCACCCATCGCTGCGCCCGAGCCCCCGCCCAGGATCGTGAGCCCCGCGCCGTTCACCTTGGCCCTGGCGACGGCGTCGGCCACCGCCGCCCAGACGTCAGCCCCTTCGGGCATCTGGACCGACCCGTCAGGATGGTGCGCCCGGAATGCCTGGACGGCGCGCAACAGCTCCTCGGTCGCCGCGGAGCTCGAACCGACGTCGGCGCCGGCGCCGCTGGTGCCGAGGCTGCCGGCCGAGAACAGGTCGCCGCCCAGGCCGGCGCCACCGAACGTGGTGGCGCTGAGCGTCCGGCCGACCTTGGTCGCCCCGGGCCGCAGCGCCAGGAGGCTGGTCACGAGGGGCACGATCCCCATCACCTCGAACATCAGTCCGAGGAGGACGAAGACCAGGCCGGGACCGCCGGACGAATCGCCGCTCGGATCGGCCGGCGGGGCGATCCCCCACTGCAGGAAGTTGAAGCCCAGCGCGCAGAACAGGCCGACCCACGCGAGGCCCGGCAGGCTGGCATAGATGCCGCCGACCTTGGTTCCGCCGGCGAAGGCCAGGAAGGCGAAGCCGAGGCCAGCGAAGATCGCCAGGGGCAACGTCCAGGTCCCGTCGGGGCACGGGACGGCGATCACGAACGGGCCGCCGCTCGCGCACTGGCCACCCACGTCGAGCACCGAACGCATGCCCAGGAAGACCACGGTGATCGAGCCGGCGATCCCGGCCATGCCGACCAGGAAGCCGGCGATCGCCAGCCACGGCTGCGCGGGGCGGCTCGGGGTGCTGATCACGGTTGCGGCCGGCTCACGGCCGGGCTGCGGCGAGGCGATCCAGGATCACCCGCCTGACGTGGTCGACGCCCACCCGCTCCTGGGTCATCGAGTCCCGGTCGCGGATCGTGACGGCCCCGTCCTCGAGCGAATCGACATCGACCGTCACGCAGAACGGCGTGCCGATCTCGTCCTGGCGGCGATAGAGCTTGCCGATCGCGGCCGTATCGTCGTACACGGCCATCACGTCACGCTTGAGGTCGTCCTTGATCCGGTGGCACAGCTCCACGATCTCGGGGCGCTTCTTGAGCAGCGGCAGGACCGCCACCTTGTACGGCGCCAGGTCCGGGTGGAGGGCCAGCGAGACCCGCGTCTCGCCCTTCACCTGCTCTTCGCGGTAGGCGTCGATCAGGAACGTGAAGGCCGCCCGGTCGGCACCGGCCGCCGTCTCGACGATCCACGGGATGAAATGCTCCTCGGTGGCCGGATCGAAGTATTCGAGGTTCTGGCCGGAGGCCGCCGCATGGCGCGACAGGTCGAAGTCGCCGCGGTTGTGGACCCCCTCGAGCTCCTTCCAGCCGAACGGGAAGCGGTACTCGATGTCGATCGCCTTCCTGGCGTAGTGGGCGAGCTCATCGGGCGCGTGCTCGCGCAGCCGGAGCCGGGCAGGGTTCACGCCGTAGGCCTCGTACCAGGCGCGCCGGCGGGGCAGCCATTCGTCGAACGCGGCAGCTGCCGGCGGGCCGCCCGGCTGGACGAAGTACTGCATCTCCATCTGCTCGAACTCGCGCATCCGGAAGACGAAGTTGCCCGGGCTGATCTCGTTGCGAAAGCTCTTGCCGATCTGGGCGATCCCGAAGGGGATCTTCTTGCGGCTCGACTCGCGGACATTCTTGAAGTTGACGTACGAGCCCTGGGCGGTCTCGGGCCGGAAGTAGACGATCGAGCCCTCGTCCTGGACCGGCCCCATGTAGCTCTGGAACATCAGGTTGAACTGGCGGGGTGGGGACAGTGGCCCGGCGTCGTTCGGGCAGACGAGGTGGAACCGGGCGATCACCGCCGGGTCGGCCAGGTCGGTGACCGTGAGGGCCTCGGCGCCGGGCAGCTCGTCGAGCCGGTAGCGTCGATGGCACGAGCCGCACTCCACCAGCGGATCCGAGAACGAGCCCACGTGGCCCGAAGTGACCCACACCTGGGGATGCATGAGGATACCGGCGTCGAGTCCGACGATGTCGTCGCGATCCTGGACCATTGCCCGCCACCAGGCCCGCTTGACGTTGTTCTTGAGCTCGACGCCCAGGGGCCCGTAGTCCCAGACGGCGTTGATCCCGCCGTAGATCTCCGAGCTCGGAAACACGAATCCGCGACGCTTGCTCAGCGAGACGATCGTGTCGAGGCTGGCGATCGCCGGGGCGACAGCGTTCGGATCGGACGCGTTCTGATCGGACGACGGCGCGTCCGTGGTCTCAGTCACCCGGCGAGTCTAGCCGAGCCGCAGGCGGGTGGGCCTGATCAGGATCGGATCCGGGTAGTCGCCCGAGAACGTTTCGGGCGTCCAGCCGTTGCGCCGGATCAGCTCGCCGTACTTGGCGACATACGCGGGGTTCGCGGAGGCCGGACCGGTCCCGGGCTCGAGCCGGGCCAGGCCCTCGAACGTGACGATGTCGTCGCCCAGACGGTCACTGTTGAGATGCACCGAGACGTTGGCGTTGGCTGCGATGTTCCGGGCCCGCGGTGCGCCGGCGCGGCTGAACAGGAGGAACTCGCCGGCGGCCCACAGGAACCAGACCGCCGAGCTCTGCAGCCGGCCATCGGGCGTGGCCGTGGTCAGCCAGACGACCATCTCGTCGGCAAGGCGGCCGAGGACCCGTTGGCCCGCCTCGGTGGCCGGATCGGGGATGGCTGGTCGATCGGTCATGGCTGGATCTCCACGGGGTGTTCGGTGGGCAGAGCGGGCGTTCGTCGAACCGGTCCGGCCCGGACCAGGTCGAGGAATGGCAGCGAGCGGGCGTCCCGCTCGAGGCTGATCCGGACGAAATCGCGCATCGCCGCCTCCACCTCGCGCTCGGCCCGGATCGGCACGCGGAGGGCCGCGAGGGCGGCGATATCGAGGCGCTGGTAGGCCTTGAGGAGCTTGAGGGCATCCAGGCTCAGGCCTGTGCGCTCGGCCGGTGGTCCCGGGTCGCGCTGGCAGACGACGCCCCCGAGGGGCGGCACCCAGCGGAACGTATCGCCGGGCTCCAGCATCCGGTCGCACTCGACGCAGCGGTCCACCTCGGGCCGCATGCCCAGCTCGTCGGTCAGGTGCATCTCGAACCAGCGGGCCACGCGTCCCGGCTCCATCCCGGCATCGAGCAGCTCGTACGCCCGCTTCAGGAGGGTGTAGATGGGCTCGGCCGGATGACGCTCCTCCAGCGAGCGATCGGCCAGCTCGGCCAGGTACCAGGCCGTTGCGGTCGATTCGAGCGAGTCGCGCAGGGCCAGCCAGGCATGGCCAACGCTCACCTGCGTGACGACGTCGAAGGTCCGGCCGTGAGCCAGCTGGAGGCGGAGCTCGGCAAAGGGCTCGACACTGCCCCCCAGGCGGCTGGTGGGCCGGCGGACACCCTTGGCGATCACCTTGACCTTGCCCTCGTGCGGCGTGATCAGGGTCAGGACCCGGTCGGCTTCACCAAGGTCGAAGCGCGACAGGACGATCGCATCGGTCGACCAGAGGCGCTTCATGGGCATGGCCTCACGGTAGCATCGGCGGACATCGAGCGGCGTCGAGCCAACCCGCTACCGGGAGCGTGCAGGTTTGCGTGTACACTGGCTGGGCGATGACCGCGACCCGCCCAGAGCTCGATCTCGCCAGCCTGATCGCCGCAACCGAGGATGAGATCCTGCGCCTCGTCGGCGATCACGACGAGTCCACGAAGGGCCTCTACGAGATGGTCCGCTACCACCTCGGGCTGGATGGCAGCGGCTCGGCCGGCAAGCGGATGCGGCCTCTCCTGGGCCTGCTCGCCTACGCCTCGATCACCGGTGAGTACGAGCCGGCCCTGCCCGGTGCGGCTGCCGTGGAGCTGGGCCACAACTTCAGCCTGATCCACGATGACATCGAGGATGCCGACGTCGAGCGGCGCCATCGCCCCACGCTCTGGTCGCTCCACGGCATTCCCCAGGCGATCAACACGGGCGACGCCGTCTTCGTCCTCAGCCGGATCGCCCTCCATCGATTGACCGAGCTCGGCTTCAGCGACCACAAGGTCCTCCGCCTGATGCGCCTGTACGACGAGACCTGCCTGGCCCTGTGCGAGGGCCAGTACATCGATATCTGGACATCGGGCCACGACGATCCGATGACCGTCGAGCTGTACTTCGACATGATCGGGCGCAAGACGGCCGCGCTCATCTCGGCGGCGATCGAGGCAGGCGCCCTGCTGGCCACCGACGACGAGGCCGTGATCGCCCGCTACCGGGCGTTCGGCTGGGCGCTGGGCCTGGCCTTCCAGCTCAACGACGACCTCCTCGGGATCTGGGGCGAGGAAGCCACCACCGGCAAGGCGGCCTCGGACATCGCCAAGCACAAGAAGACGCTGCCGATCCTGTACGCCTTCGAGCAGGCCGCGCCGGCCGACCGCCGGCGACTCGGCGACGTCTACCGCGACCCGGCCCCGACCGATGCCGATATCGCCGACGTCGTGGCTATCCTCGATCGGACCGGGGCCCGGGCGTACACCCGCGACCAGGCCCATCACTACCGGGACGCCGCCCTGGCCGAGCTCGACGCAGCCGGCACGGTCGAACCGCTCGCCCGGGAGCGCCTCGAGGGGATCATGCAGTCGGTGATCAACGCCTGACCGCGATCCACGACCGGTCCGTCAGCGATCGTCCTCGCCGCCGCGCGAATCGTCGTCGGGGTCGCGCTGGCGCACGGCGAGCACCTTGCCCACCCGTCGTCCGTCGGTGGTCTCGACGGTCAGCTTCAACCCGTCGAGGCGGACCTCGTCACCCGGCCGGGGGACATGGCCCAGGCGGTGGAAGATCAGTCCGCCGACAGTGTCGTACTCGTCTTCGTCCTCGAGCGGGATCGTGATGTCGAAGGTGTCGCTGAGCGCGTCCACGTCCACCCGTCCGTCGATGCGGGCCTCGTCCGGCGACAGCCGGACGATCATCGGCTCCTCGACGTCGTACTCGTCCTGGATCTCGCCGACGATCTCCTCGAGGAGGTCCTCGATCGTCAGCAGGCCGGCGGTCCCGCCGTACTCGTCGAGCACGATCGCGATGTGGACCTTGCGCCGCTGGAACT
>JBEPUS010000149.1:0-6558 GCA_041691435.1 Chloroflexota bacterium | reverse complement strand
AGCTGGGCCTCGGGCAGGGCGAACGTGCCCTCGTACTCGATCGGGTTCTGGGTGGCGATCACCAGGAACGGGTCGGGCATCGGCCAGGTCGTGCCATCAACCGTGGCCTGGCGCTCCTCCATGCATTCGAGGAGGGAGGACTGGGTCTTGGGCGTGGCCCGGTTGATCTCGTCGGCGAGGACCACCTGGCTCATGATCGGGCCCGGCCGGAACTCGAACTCCTGGGTCTTCTGGTTGTAGATCGAGAGCCCGGTCACGTCCGACGGCAGGAGGTCGGGCGTGAACTGGATCCGCCGGAAAGAGCAGCCGAGGCTCTTGGCGATCGCCTTCGCGAGGACGGTCTTGCCGGTTCCCGGGACGTCCTCGATGAGGAGGTGGCCGCGGCACATGAGCGCCACGAGGGCAAACCGCACCTCGCGATGCTTGCCGACGATCACCCGCTCGACGTTGGCGATGACCTTGTCGCCGGTCTCCTGGATCTTGGTCATGCGTCTCCCTCGACTCGGGTGGGGCGCCCGTCTACAGGGTCCAAGCGCAGAGGTGTCGGCCGATGGTACGCCGGGGACGCCCCATCGGTCTGCATCGTGACGGCTCCCCGACGGGCTGTCGACTCACCCGGTTCCCGCACGTCCGGCCTCTTGTAGGGTGTGATCGAGATGGCGCGCGTCCAACTGCCAGCCCTGCCCGTCCATACGCCCTGGCGGGCCGCAGCGGATCCCGCCCTCGTGGAGGCCGAGCTCGAGGCCGCGCGCTATCCGTCCGGTGAGCGCGCCATCGATGCCGTCGCCCTGGGCGCGGCCTTCGAGCGCGAGGCACCGATCCTGCTCGCGGCCGCGCGGGCCATCACCTTCGACTGCGCCGAGGCCGAGGACCTCGTCCAGACCACCTTCGAGCTGGCGAGCCGGAACGTCCACCAGCTCCGCGACCCGAGAGCGATGCGAGCCTGGCTGCTCACGATCCAGACCCGCGAGGCCTTCCGGACGATCCGCCGGCTGCGGCGCGGGCTCGGCCTGCGCGGCTCGGGCGGGAATCACCGTAGGGCCGGCGCGCCGGGGTCGCGGGTCAACCGCGGGTGATCGTGTTCAGGCCGGCCCAGGCGGTCATCAATGCCCCGATCGCGGCCATCACGGCCAGGAACAACTCGCCGCCGACCCAGGACGCGGCGGCAACCGTTCCGAACAGCACGGCCAGCACCAGCGCGATCGAGGCCATCCCGAGGCGTTCGATCATCGGGCGAGGGCCGGATGCCTCGGCCGAGGCGGGCAGGATCGGCGCCGCCGCCGGGGTGATGGGCGGCAGGTCGTCCGGCGTCCGCTCGGCAGGATCTTCGCTCACTGCCCCGCCCAGGCCTTCCAGAGGGCCAGCATCTGGCCGGCGATCGGCGCTGCCCGGGCGGCGCCTCGGCCACCATGCTCGACGACCACGGCAATCGCAACCTGCGGGTCGCCGGCCGGCGCAAAGCCGATGAACCAGGAGTTCGGCTCGCCCGTGCCACCGAGCTCGGCCGTGCCCGACTTTCCGGCCACGCGAAGTCCCTTGACCTGCGAGCCCGTCGTGAACTGGCGGCCGAGCGTCCCGTTCACGGCCTGCTGCATCGCGAGGTTGATGTCCCGGGCCAGGCCGGTCGGGAGGATCCGTCGCCAGACCTCGGGATCGACGGTCTTCGTGCCCGCCTTGCCGCTGAAGGACGCGATCAGGTGCGGATGCATGAGGACGCCGCCACTGGCGACGGTGCTGGCCACGAGCGCCATCTGGAGCGGCGTAACGACGGTCTCTGCCTGCCCGTAGGCGGCGTTCGCCAGCTCGACCGCATCGGAGAAGCCGCCCCCAAAATCGCCGCCGCCGCCCGTGACCTGGGAGGCCGCGGTCGGAAGGTCGAACGGGACGGGGTCGCCGAATCCCAGCTTCTGCGCCCACCCGTTCAGCGCATCGCCGCCGGTTCGCAGCCCCGCCAGCGCAAACCAGATGTTGCTGCTCTGCTCGGTTGCCCCCACCAGATCGAGGGGCTTGGCGGTCGTAACCGGATGGCCATCCTTGATCCGGAAGCCGTCGACGAGGAGCCCCGTCTTCTCGGCCGCCGGCTGCTCCGGGAACGTGGTCGTGGCGTCGATCGCGCCGGACCCGAGGCCGGCGATCGAGGTGACGATCTTGAAGACCGACCCTGGGACGTAGCGGCCCTGGACGGCGCGCGGCAGGAGCGGCAGGGCCGGATCGGCCTGGAGCCCGGCCATCGCCGCCTTCGCCGCCTTGGGGTCGGCAAGGGCCGAGGCGTCGAAGACCGGCGTCGAGGCGAGGACGAGGACCTCGCCGGTCCTGGGATCGAGCATTACCACCGCGCCGCGATCCTTGCCCAGGGCTGCCACGGCTGCCTGCTGGAGCTTGGCCGCCAGCGTCGTCCGGATCGCCTGGGGATCGGACGGGTCGGCCCGGAACTTCTTGACCAGGTCCTGGACCGGGTCGGCCGGGGTGATCCCGGTCAGCTCGGCCTGGTAGGCCCGCTCGAGGCCCGCGGTCCCGAAGATCGGCGAGGCGTAGCCGATGACCCCGGACAGCGATGTCGAAAGGTATTTCCGCTGCGGCTCGCCGTTCGAATCCTTTACCGTCCAGGCCAGCCGGGTTCCGTCCCGGTCGGTGATCTCGCCGCGGACGATGTGGCGCCCGGCGGCGATCACCGCGGCGTCGTCAGGCGACGACGAGAGGTCTGATGACCGGGCAACCTGCCAGTACCCGGCGCCCGCCGCGAGCGCGCCGAAGGCGACGGTCAGGGCGACCGCCACCCGGCCCAGTGCGGCCCCGATCCCGGGCCGCTTCCCGACTCGCGGCGCGTTGCCCAGCGCCGTGCCGCCGCGGGCCGGGCTGCCGGTCATGCGGCGCCTCGATCCTGCAGCCGGAATCGCCCACTACGCCTGCCCGGCGCAGGCGGCGGCTCGACGCCGCGGTCCGACAGGGCGATGAGGAGGCCCATGACCACCCCGTTGGCAAGGAGCGAAGACCCGCCGTAGCTGATGAACGGCAGGGTGATTCCCGTCAGCGGAATGAGCTTCAGGTTGCCGGCCGCGATGATGAAGGCCTGAACGCCGATGACGAGGCTGAGCCCTGCGGCCAGGATCGCCCGGAAGTCGTCCGCCGCCGAGGCCGCGATGCGCAGGCCCCGCTCGATGACGACGAGGTAGAGGCCGAGGATGCCCATGACCCCAACCAGGCCGAGCTCCTCGCCGAGGGCCGCAAAGGGGAAGTCCGTGTGGAGCGCCGGGATGCCACCGGGCGGCAGGCCGCCGACCGCCGGGAGGCCCGCCCCGAAGCCGGTCCCCAGGATTCCCCCCCGTGCAAAGGCATGGAGGGCCTGGACCACCTGGTAGCCGGTCGTGCTGGCCGTTACGAACGGGTCGAGCCAGATGTCGACGCGGACGCGGACATGCGGGACGGCCTGGTAGAGGACGAACCCTCCGGCCACGAAGGCGACCATCCCCAGGGCGACGAACGAGGCCCGCGCGGTGGCGACGTAAAGAAGGGTCAGGAACACCGCGAAGAACAGGAGCGCCGCGCCCAGGTCGCCCTGGACGACCACGATCGACAGGGCCATCGCCCACATCGCGATCATCGGCGCGAGGTACGGCAGGGGCGGCAAGCGGAGCGGGCCGATGTTCGTCGACTCGTCCATCAGGAGGGGGCGGTTCTCGGACAGGTAGCCGGCCAGGAAGACGACGAGGATGACCTTCAGGAGCTCGGACGGCTGGCCGGTCAGCGGTCCGATCGTGAGGGCCAGCCGCTGGCCGTTGATGTCGTGACCGAGGGCGAAGGTCAGCAGCAGGAGCCCGACGCCGAGCACCGCCCAGGTGTACTTGTAGAGCCGCAGCCAGGCGTCGCTCCGTACGATCGCGCCGATCGCCGTCATCAGGGCGATCGACGCCAGCAGCCAGAGCAGCTGGTTGCGACCAAGCCCAAGGCCGCCGACGAGATCCTGCGGGAGCCGCTCCATGAGCAGCAGGCTGATGCCCCCGAGGAGCCCGACCGTGGGCAGGAGGACCTGGTCCGTGCGCCGGCCCGACAGGACGAAGACCAGGTGGGCCAGGAAGAGGCTCCCCAAGTAGGCGACGAGGGCGACCTGGTCGGCAAGGAACGACCCACCGCTGAACGGCGGCGCCCCGGCGACGAGGTCCTGGGTTGCGGCTAGCGACACGCTCCCGATGGCCACCGTCACGGCCACCACGGTCAGGAGGCCCAGCTCGCGACCCCGAAGGCGCGGCCTGATGCGGGTCCCGGCGAGGATCCGAGATCCGGCCGTCATCGGCGCGGACGCTCGAGGCGGAGGCGCACGTTGCCGAGCTGGAGCTCATCGCCGAAGGCGGCCGCGGCCACGCCTTCGACGCGACTCCCATTGACGTAGCTCCCGTTGGTCGACCCGAGATCTTCCACATACCAGGTCCGGCCGCGATAGGTCAGCGCCGCGTGCAGCCCCGACACGAACTCATCGTCGAGGAGGATCGTCGCATTGACGTCGCGCCCGAGCGTCGTCACGGCGTCCAGGGAGAAGCTCGCCCCGACCGCCGGCTCGGCGCTCGGCGAGCTGATCACGACCAGCCGTCCGAGCTCGGTGCCGGGCTCGCGGGCAGCGGCCCGGAGATCGCGAAGGAGGACCCGGACCACCGACCACAGGAAGAGGTAGAGGCCGCCCAGAAAGAGGAGGCGCAGCAGCCAGATGGCGAGGACGGTCGCGTCCATCGTCAGGCCTCGATGCCGCCGGGGTCGGAGGCCTCGGACCGCGCGTCCTCGGCCCGCGAGCCATCGTCGATGGCCACGATGGTGATCGTCGCCCCACCGATCTCGATGACGTCGCCGGCCCCTACCGCCACCTCCGTGATCCGCGACCCGTTGACCTGCGTGCCGTTGGTCGAATCGAGGTCGACGAGGACGAGCACGCCCCCGCGGGCGTGGAGGCGGGCGTGCTGGCGCGAGACGCGCTCGTCGGCGAGGGCCAGGGTGCTGCCCTCCGAACGTCCGATCGTCAGGGGTGCGCCGTCGGCGACGATTGTCCATTCCCGGCCGCTCGCCTCGCGGATGGCAAGGGTCGCCCGCGGGCTTCGGACGGTCGGCGCTGCGAAGATCCGGGTCTGGCCGAGGTCCTGGGGCGCATCGAGGTCTGGCCCGCCACCGGCCACCGAGAAGCGCGCCTCGACCTCGATGTCGCCGGCCCGCAGGCCCCTGTCGGCGACGATCGCGACCCGCGGCCTGGCACTCACCGCGTAGCCCCGAGCGCGGGCCCAGGCGAGGGCCGCCGAGGCAAGCTCGACGGGCAGGAGGGACGCCGGGTCGAGGACCTCGACATCGGCCTGGGAGAGCCTGACCGTGAAGCGATCGGGGACCCGGCTGTGACCGCCGACGACCTGCCGGCCGTGCTCCATGGCCCGCTCGATCCGTCGTTGCAGCTGGACCGGCTGGGCCCGGGTCCCGAAGAGCCGCGCGCTCGGCCGCTCGAAGAGACGCTCGAAGAAGCGCTCCACGGCCGACATCGGACGGTTCGGTCGCATCCGCGGGAGCCTACCAGAGCCTGCCGCGGCGACCGCCTGGGCGGTGGGAGTACGGCTGGCCCCCGCCGACTGGTACCTGCTGTTGATCGGAACCCGAGAGAAGCTGGTCTATACTCCGTGCCCGCCAGGCGAATCGCCGGCGCCGGGATTGGAGACACCGGGGGCCGATGACAGAGATCCTCACCGAATCCTTCTGCGAAAGGTGCGGCACGCGCTACACCTTCGAGTCGGCTGCCCCGCGCCAGAAGCGCATCGGCGGCCTGAAGGTCCTCGGACGCGGCCTGAAGAACTTCGTCCTGTCGGATGATTCATCGCTCGATGAGGCCTTCGCCGCGGCTCGCTCGGACGCCGAGCACGCCGTGACCGCACATCAGCTCGATGCCTTCCACGCGACCTTCAACTTCTGCATGTCGTGCCGCCAGTACACCTGCGCCAACTGCTGGAATGAGGCCGAGGCACGCTGCCTTTCGTGCGCGCCGCTGGCCGGCCTCGAAACCCTGCCGGTCGTCGACGCGGAGATCGACCCGGACCGCCTCCTGCGCTTCCTCGGGACGGCCTCCAACGGCGCACCGGCGGCGAGCGAAGCGCCCGTCACGGCCGACCACGTCCATGGCTCGGAGCTGATCGGCGACGAGATCCGGGAAGCGGAGCTGATCGCCGAGGCGCAGGCGGCGGCCGTCGCCCAGGCCGCGGCTGCCCAACAGGCGGAGTTGGACGAGGCGGCGGCGAGCGCTGCGGCGACGAGCGCTGCGGCGGAGGCGGCAGAGGCCGCGGCGGCGCGGGCAGCGGCGGCGCAGGCAGCGGCGGCGCAGGCAGCGGCCGCTGCAGGACCGGTCGAAGACCCGCTCGGTCCCGAGGCTGCAGACGAGCCGATGGTCGATGGCTTCGGGCCCGGCCAGAACATCGACGAGGCCATCGCCGCCTACGAAGCCTCGCTGGCCACCGACGCCTTCGCCGCAGCCGGAGAGCCGGCGGCCATCGCAGAAGCGCTCAACGAGCCAGAAGCAGAGCTGCCGGCCGTCGCCGCCGG
>JBEPUS010000148.1:0-6593 GCA_041691435.1 Chloroflexota bacterium | reverse complement strand
GCCGGTGCGGACCGGCGAGGACCTCGACGACCGCCGCCACGCCATCGCGCTCCACGCGGGTCACGATCCCCACGAAACGATTGCGGGCCGACTGGGCCACGATCGGCCGATCGGCTGTTGCCCGGCGACGCTCGGCAAGCAGCCGGCTGACCTCGAGGATCGGCACGATCCGCTGCCCGCCGGTCGTCCGGATCACGCGAAGCTTGTTGCTCGCCTCCCAGCGCCGGAGCGTGTCGATGCCCACGCCCAGGAGCTCGGCTGCCTGTCCGATGCGCAGCGCTCGCTCGCGATCGAGGCCTGGATCAAGGTGGGGTTCGGGCTGCGTGCTGCGGGTCGTTCGGGCCATCCTGCGCATTGCGCCACGTTGGCCCGCGATTGTCCAGTCGCGACCTACTTGCGGTCGCCCCCGAAGATGCGCCCGATGCCGCGCAGGCTGAACGGACGGCCCTCGAGGCGGATCCGGCCCTTGTCAGCCGGCTTGCTCGCCGCCGGCAGCGCGGCAGCAACGGCGACCGGGGCCTCCATCGGGGCCGCGTTCGCGGCCAGCTTCGCAGCGTCCTTCGTGGCTCGGCTGCGGCGGGCCCTGCGGGGCTTGGCCGGCGGAGTGCTGTGGGGCATCCAGGTCCCACCCGAAAGCTCCATGGCCGGGCCGGCATCACCGCCGGCGCGCTCGGCCTCCAGGGGCAGCTCGTCCGGGTCGAACGGGCGGACGATCGCCTCGACCACCCGCGGCGGTCGCGAGTACGCCGGGCTGCCATAGAGGCGGGGCATGGCCATGTGCTGCTCTTCGGACACCAGGAACCTCTGCATTGGAACGCCGGCGCGGCGGTCCGTCCCGGATGATTGACCACGGCAGGGTAGCGCGGAAGAGTACGAAAGGACTACTCCCATTGTGCACAGGATCGTTCGAGCCGGTGCGACCCGGCACCAATGGCCTGGTTTCGCCGCCGGGGCCCGTCAGCTGAGCAGGGGCCGCAGGATCTGGGCCTCAACCACCAGCACGAGGTAGGCGATGGGCACCGCGGCGAAAAGGCCGAGGGCCGCACTCCAGGCGCTCCGCCGGCGCATGCCGCTCGACCCGCTCGGCTGGGGCACGACGAGATACGTGATCAGGCTGCCCGACACCAGGACGATCGCGATGAACAGCGTGACGGCCAGGATCCGCAGGTCGCCGCCAGGCAGCACGGCGCCATCGCTCAGCATCACGTCGTAGACGAGGTAGGCGAGCCCGAGGACCGTCGCCACGATCAGTGAGCTCAGGACCGCCCGCAGGATGGGCCGGGGCGGGTGACGGAACTGCCGCCAGCGGATCTCAACCTCCGACCTGCGCCGGACGGGCGGCGGCGTCATTGGCCTTCGAGGATCGTCAGCGTCCGGCGCTCCGGCATCGACTCCGGCGTGTGTACCGCCAGCTCGGCGACCAGCCGGAGCGCCCGTTCGATCTCTTCCTCGGTGTTGAACCAGCCGATCGAGAACCGGACGGCATCGAGATGCTCCACGACTCGGGCGATCACGAAGGCGCGTGCCCCGAGCTCATCGAGGACGGCCTGGGCCGGCCAGCCTGCAACCTGGAGGGTGACCAGGCCGGCCATCGCCCCGGGCGGCGTGATCAGGCTGACTCCGGGCAGCTCCGCCAGCTGGTTCGCCGCGTGGCGGGCCAGCAGCGGGCCCCGCTCCAGCGCCCAGCCCAGGCCGACGTACATCGACAGCCAGCCGCAGCTCCGGGCGAGACCCACGATCGAGGCATGGTTGACGCCGCTGGTGCCCTCGAAGCGCCGGGCGCTCGGCCAGGGCCGGGCAAGCCCGGCCGGGTCCTGCTCGGCGAACGACCAGAACGAGGCGTACGTGGGTCGCAGGCGATCGAGCGCGGCCGGCGAGACATACAGGGCGCCCGTCCCTTCGGGCCCCAGCAACCACTTCTGGCCGGCGATCCCATACATGTCGACGCCGAGGGCGGCCACGTCGACCGGCAGTGCGCCGACTGCCTGGGCACCGTCGACGGCCAGGAGCGCGCCACGCGCATGGACCATATCGGCCAGCTCGGCGATCGGCAGGACAGCTCCGGTCGCGGACGAGACATGGCTGACGCTGACGAGGCGCGTGCCGGGGGTGATGGCCGCGTCGAACGCCGCCAGCACCTGGGCGCGATCGCCGCCGGAACCAATCTCGACCATCTCGAGCTCGACGCCCAGCCGGTCGCGGACCGAGTAGAGGCCGCCAAGACCACCGGCATGCTCCAGGTTCCGGGTGGTCACCGCCCGCTCGCCAGGCCGCCAGTCGAGTCCCCAGGCCGCCACGTTCATGGCCTCCGTGACCGCATGGGTCAGGGCGAGATCACGGGTATCCGCGCCGACGATCGCAGCGATCGAGGCGCGCGCCTCCTCCATCCGCTGGAGGACGTCGAAGTAGGTGTCCGGCGAGGCGCGGCCGATGCGCACCTCCCAGTCGGCCAGCTCGGCCATCGCGGCCGCTGTTTCGGCCGGCAGGGGGCCGCACGTCCCGGTATTGAGATACACGCCGGCCGACAGCGCGGGCAAGGCGCTGCGCAGCGCGGCGATTTTCTCGGCTTCGGCGGCAAGCGTGCTCACGGCGGTCCCTATGATATGGGGCATGGCTGGCTACCCTCGCTCCGAGATCGTCGCCACGACCGACTGGCTGGCCGGCCAGATCGGCCACCCGGACCTGCGCGTGATCGACGTCCGCTGGCGTCCCGACGGCTCGGGCCGGACGGTCTACGGTGCCGGCCACATTCCTGGTGCAACCTATCTCGACTGGCTGGTCGAGCTGGTCGACCGCGACGACGAGACCGGCATCCTGCGCCTGGCCGAAGCCGATCGGGTTGCCGCGGCCCTGGGGCGGGCCGGCGTGCGCGCCGACTCGACGGTGGTCCTGTACGACGATGTCGCGGCGCTCTACGCCGCCCGGACCTGGTGGAGCCTGCGCGTCTGCGGTCTCGGCGCGGTCCGGATCCTCGACGGCGGCTGGGCCGCCTGGACCGCAGCCGGCGCCCAGGAATCGAACGCAACCCTGCCGCCGCCCGCCGCCCGGTACAGCCCCAGCCTCCAGCCGCGCCTGCGCGTGACCACGAACGACGTGCGCGGCTTGCTCGGCGCGCCGGGCGTCATCCTCGTCGATGCCCGGGCGGCCGCGGAGTTCCATGGGTTCGAGGGCAACACTCGCCGGCTCGGGCACATCCCGGGCGCGATCAACGTGCCGGTGGCGGGCCTGACCGAGCCGGGCAGCGGCCGCTTGCCACCCGCCGATCGCCTGCGCGACCTGCTGGTCAAGGCCAATCTCAGCCGCGGCCGACGGGTCATCTGCTACGACGGATCCGGCGTGGCCGCGGCCAAGCTGGCCTACCTGTTGACCCTCGCAGGCTACGACGACGTCGCGGTCTACGACGGCGGCTGGGCGGAGTGGGGTGACCGGCTCGACCTGCCGGTGGACCGTTAGCCCGAGCCCGACAGCCCTTCCCACGGGTCGACCACCCGGAATGGCGCCAGGACCTGGGCCCGGGACTGGTTGAAGGCCAGCAGCTGGGTGGTCTGGCGGGCCTCACCGACGGTCTCCGACCAGTAGGTTGCCTCGGTCACCGGCACGAAGCGGGCATCGAGCTCGCCCAGCGCCTGGGCCAGGGTCCGCTCCGGGAGCAGGTGGATCCGGCCACTGATCCGGAAGGGCGGAATCGAGATCAGGGCCGCCTCGGGGACCTTGATCCTGCGCAGCTCGGGCGTCGCATCGACCTGGACCTCCGAGATCGCGAAGAGGACCGTGGCCAGGTTCACCTGGGCATATTCGGTCCGGGTGGCCGGCGACCGCGAGCCGTATTCGTCGACACTGGCATCGTTCAGGACCAGGAAGTGGTGCTCGGGATCCGTGAGCACGTCGGTCACCCGCTTGTAGCGCGTCAGGATCGTGCCCCGGATGATGAACGAGTCCGTGTACAGGGTCAGGTCGAGGGGCTGCGGTGCCATCTGGTCGAACACGACGACAGGATACGCGCGGTGGTACCCGGCGACCACTGCTCCGGACCGGCCCGCTCGGCCCCGGGGCGATCCCCGCCGACCCGGGCCGTCAGCGCGGGCGGGCCTGCGCGACCGCCTTCAGGTGGCCTGCCGTGACCAGCTGCTCAGGGCCGTGCTGCAGGCCGCTCCAGACCGCCTCGACGGAGGCCGTCGTGTCGATCTCGGCGGGGTCCTTGTCCGGGCGCAATCGGGCGATCCGCGGAAAGCGCAGCGAGAAGCCCGAGTTGTGGCGATTCGAGCGGACGATCACATCGAAGGCCACCTCCACCACGATGGTCGGCTCGACCGTCCGGTAGCGCCCGAAGCGAGCCAGCGTGTGGGCCTCGAACCAGGCGGTCATCTCGGCAATCTCGGCGTCGGTCAGGCCGGTGTACGCCTTGCCGATCGTGACCAGCTTGTCGGAGGCTTCGTCGCGCACGGCAAACGTGTAGTCGGACAGGACGCCATGGCGCTTGCCGTGGCCGAGCTCGACACCCACGACGACGCAATCGAGGGTGGCCAGCGCCTTCTTCATCTTCAGCCAGCCCAGCCCGCGGCGTCCGGGTGAGTACGGGCTCGCCGGATCCTTGACCATCAGGCCCTCGTTGCGCCGGAGACGGGCCTGGTCGAACGCCGCTTCGAGCTCGTTGGCGGAATCCACCGAGACGAGGTGCGACAGGGCGAAGGCCCCGCCGGCTGCGGCCAGCGGCAGCTCAAGGCCTTCGAGCCGGCCTCGTCGTTCGGAGAGCGGCCGGTCGAGGAGCGCCTCGGCGAGAGGCTCGACGCCGGTGGCGGCCGGATCGGCCAGGGCCAGCAGGTCGAACGCCACGTAGACAACCGGGACCTCGGCCCGGATGGCGGCCGACGGGGCCTTGCGGCCGAGTCGCTTCTGGAGGGCGACGAAGGGCATGACCAGGCCATCGCGGTAGGCCAGGATCTCGCCGTCGAGGATCCCCGTCCAGGCCAGGTCCCGGGCCCCCGCCACGACCTCGGGGAACTGCCCGGTGATGTCGTGGAGATCCCGGCTGTAGAGGCGGACGTCGTGCCCGGCCCGGTGAAGCTGGGCGCGGATTCCGTCGTACTTGTCCTCCACCCAGGCCGTCGGGCCCAGCCGGCCGATGATCTCGGCCGCGTCCTCGGCCGGCGAGGCGAGCATGAACTTGAGCGGGTGGAACAGGGCGATCTCGGCGCTCGCCAGGCGATCCTCGCGGGCCAGCGCGGCCGTCCGGCCAACGTCCCCGGTGAGCATCCCGGCCCGCTTCACCGCCCCGATCGGCCGGCCGAAGGCTTCGGCCAGGGCTGCCTCGAGGAGCCCCTCGCGGAGGCCGATGCGCAGCTCGCCGGTCAGGATCTTGACGACGTAGCAGGCCGTGGGCGGGTCACATCGACGGAGGAGTTCCGAGAATCGCTCGGCCTTGGCCTGCGACCCACTGGCCAGCTCGATCTCGGCATAGGCGTCGGCAACGTCAGCCAGGCCGGGCGGGTCGACCGCCGGCTCGGGCAGGAAGGCTGCCCGGCGGGCCTGGGCGGCCTGTTCGAGGACATCGGCCACCGCCAGGCCCAGGTCGGAGCTTCGATCGTACGCATCGCCAAGCGCCTCAGCCGGTACGCCCGCGAGGCTGACAACTGCGCCCGAGATGGCTGCCCAGCCGAGGCCGGTCGTTCGGCCATCGACCTCGGCAAACGGCCGGCCGGCGAAGAAGACCGCCGCAAGTGGCAGCTGGCCGGCGTCAAGCGTCCGGAGGTAGTCCGCGAGGAGATGGGTCTTGACGGAGGTCCGCGTCGTGGCCGAAACCCGCTCGGCGACCTCGCTCCAGCGGCGCATGGCGGCGATGGTATACCGTCCGGGTCGATGCTCCACCGCAGCTGGTTCCCGGACCGCCTGGCGGGCGACCGCGTCATCCTGAAGCGGCACGTCTCGGGCAACCTTGCCGCGTTCATGCGCTGGTATGCCGATCCCGAGGTGTCCCGCCTCACCCGCTACCAGGAAGGGCCGATGGCTCGGCCCGAGATCGAGCGCTTCTTCCAGGCACGGGTCCTGGGTTCGGATTCGCTGGCCATGGCGATCCACGAGCAGGCCACTGATCGGCTTCTCGGGACATGCGCGTTCAGCCAGCTCGACGGCGAGAACGGCTCCGCGCTCTTCCACATCACGATCGGCGAGAAGGACGCCTGGGGCAAGGGCTTCGGCACGGAGGCAACCCGCCTGATGCTCGACCACGCCTTCGAGCGGCTCCGCCTCCACCGGATCGGGTTGAGCGTGTTCGCCTTCAACGAACGGGCGATCCGCGCCTACCGCCGAGCCGGCTTCGTCATCGAGGGCCGAGCCCGCGAGGCGATCCGGCGCGACGGCCGCTGGTGGGACGAGGTCGAGATGAGCGTCCTCGACAGCGACTGGCGGGCGATGGCGACCGCGGCCCCGCCGGCCGGAAGCTCGCCGGCCGTGGCCGTGCCAGGCTCCGAGGACCTGCCGCTCACCGATCCGGCGACCGGCCCCGCCGGGCCGACCCCCCCCCACGGCCCGCTAAGCGGGTCCATTGCGGCCGCCGCCCCCGCCCCCCCCCCGGGGGCCGCCCCCTGCGAGCCGCC
>JBEPUS010000147.1:0-6600 GCA_041691435.1 Chloroflexota bacterium | reverse complement strand
GCCGGTTCAGGCTGCCGCTCGGTCCACGAATCGCAAGGGAGGAAGCAGATGATTCTCGTGGTTGGTGCTACTGGTCTGCTCGGCGACACGATTGCCCGTCGCCTGCTCGAGGAGGGCAGGACGATGCGCATCCTCGTCCGTCCAGCTTCGGACTACGGGGCGCTCGTGGCAGCGGGCGCTACCGCGGTCATTGGGGACCTGAAGGATCCAGCATCGCTCACGCGTGCCTGCGATGGCGTCCAGACGATCGTCACGACCGCCAATGCCGCCTTCCGAGGCGGGGCTGACACGTTCACGACGGTCGACGATGAAGGCAACGCGAACCTGATCCGGGCGGCCGTGGCGGCCGGCGTGACGCGATTCGTTTTCACTTCTGTGTTCGGCAGCCATCCCGATAGTCCCTCGCCCCTGCTGCGGGCCAAGGGCCTGACGGAGCAGCGCCTGCGAGCCAGCGGACTGCCATTCACGATCATCCAGCCGGACACGTACATGGATGTCCTGATCCCGATGATCGTTGGGCCGGCGGTCAACCAGGGCCAGCCCGTGACGCTGGTGGGTGAGGGCCGCCGCCGTCACTCGTTCGTCGCGATGCGCGATGTGACCGCGCTGCATCTCGCGGCCCTGGATCGGCCGGAGGCCATCGGGCAGGCCATTCCGATTGGTGGCGCCGAGCCCGTGTCCTGGCGGGACATCGTGGCGACGATCGAGCTGGAGCTTGGCCGCACGATCCCGATCGAGACCATCCCCGTCGGCGGACGACTGCCCGGACTGCCGGATCTCGTCAACGGCGTGATGACGAGCCTGGAGATGTACGACTCACCGATTGATCCACACGAGACTGCGACGAACTACGGGGTGGAACCTACGTCGATCCAGGCATGGGCCCGTCAGACCTTCGCGGAGCCTGCGAGGCGCTGAACGCCCTCGGGCGCTCAGGCCGCGTTAGCGCGGCCGGCCTTCCCCGAGGATCTCTACCGATTTCGCGATCCGCCGTGCGCGCGTCTCGTCGGTCTTGGCCGCGGCCACCTGGAGCACGTGCCACGACTTGTTGCTGTACGAGATGCGCTCGAACGTGGCTCGTGCCGCCGGGACGGCGTCGAGAGCGGCAGCGAGATCGGCTGGGACCTCGATTTCACGAGGGGCCAGATCCAGCTCCAGGTCCACGTCGACTTCGTCACCGCCGGCCACTCCGGCGGCGGCGCGGTTGTCGGCATTGACGCCGACCATGTACCTGCCGCCCATCACGGCGATCGTGCTCCGGTACGTGTAGCCCCGGATCGTCACCCGGACCGCCGGGCGCCGGCCCGCGCCGAGGGCATCGACGACCTCGGCGGGAACCTGGATGCCGGTCGCGGTCTTGCCGCTTTGGAGGATCGTCGTGTGGAAGCGCATGGTTCGGACCTCGGTCAAGAAGGCGAGTGGCCGTCCAGCATGACATCTCGGTCGCGCTGATCGCCGTACAGCGTTCCTGCCGATTCGTGCTGCCCGTGCTGCTATTCGAGAATCCGGGCATCACCCCAAGCTCTGACTGTTCGCATGAGCCCGGTCCGTGCACGGCGGGCCACGACATTCGGCGGGTCGAGGTGCCTGGATCGGTCCTCAGACCGAAATCCGCTGGATAGCAGCATCCGTGTCGGTAGCCCGCAGGAACGGCAGCCGACTGGGGCCGACCCGCTCAAGCTGAGGCAGCCGCTTTCAATCGCAGTAGCCGTTTCATCTGTTCGGCTGATGACATTCGCAGCCAGCCAGCCGATGATGAACCAATGACCGCAATGGTCCGGCCTGCACTCGATCGTTCACTTCGGCGTTGAACCACGGCGATCATGTTCGCCTGCTGCGGGACGGGGTCCTGGGCGGCGGGACCATCTGGGCGGACCTTGGGTCGGGCCAGGGAGCATTCACCCTGGCCCTCGCGGATCTGCTCGGCCCCAGCGGCTCGATCCACACGGTCGATCGGGACGGCCGGGCGCTCGAGGTTCAGCTCCGGGCGCTCAAGGATGCCTTTCCCACTGTCCGCGTGACGCCGCACGTGGCCGACTTCACCGCGCCAATCGAGCTGCCGCCGCTGGACGGGATCGTCATGGCGAACTCACTTCACTTCGTGCGCCACAAGGTCGCCGTCCTCGGACTCATCCGAGGCTACCTGCAACCGGCCGGTCGCTTCATCCTCGTCGAGTACGACGCTGACGATGGCAACCAGTGGGTCCCGTTTCCACTCTCCTTCGACTCGTGGAGAACGGTCGCGACGGAGGCCGGATTCAGCGAGACGCGGCGGCTCGACGCGGTCCCGAGCCGCTTCCTTGGCTCGATCTACTCGGCCCTCAGCAGACCGTAGTCCTCAACTCAGCGGCAGGACGTGGACCGCGATCGGCGGCAGGTTGTCGTAGGTCTCGGTAGCGGCAATCATCCCGGCCGTTGGAACGTCCAGGCTCGCGAGTGCGCCATCGGTGATCAGCGCATACGGTCGGCCGGCGCTGAGCTCGAGGGCGTGATTCTTGAGCAGTCGGTGAGCGACGTTCACCGCAGGCCCCAGGAGCTCCTCCTGGCCGCCGATCTGCTGGGTGATGAACTCGCCGTGGTGGAGCACGAACTTGAGGTCAAGCGTGTGGATCCGTGCGCAGGCGTCACAGCTGCACGTCCACATCGAGTTGGCCGTTGCGAGCTGGGCGCCAAAGGCGGCGTAGCAGCCGCGCAGGCACGCCACGAGCGCCGCCCCGCGGAGCGCGCTCTGGCCGTCGGCGGCCACAGCGAAAACGGCATCGCCCTCGAGCTTGGCCAGTCGAAACGGCGGGATCACCGACGTCATGATCGTCTCGATCAAGGACGACATCAGGGAGTAGGCCGGAGGCGGTTCGGGAGACTCGAGGACGAGGGCCTGGTGGGCCTCACCGACGCCCTGCAGAAATCCGGTGTAGCCGGAGATATCGGCCAGCAGGAGCGCACCGAACAAGCGAGTTGCTGTTGCCGGTCGATCGCCGGACTGCTCCGTGGAGGTCACAGATCAGACAATACCGCTGCAGCGCCCTGGCCGGAGCCAGGTCGTAGGATGCGAGCGTGGGTATCAACCTGGGACGAGGATCGTTGGCCTTCGGCCACGCCGGGTCCGCCCCGGAACCGTTTGACGCCGTCAATGGTGCACGTCTGGCCCGCGGGGAGGGCAGCCACCCCCTTCATGACGTGCGCCCCGACGAGCTCCTCCGTTCGAGCGACGGCGGGCCAATCTCGGGCCAGATCACGATCGCCAACCCGGTGGTGGTCGGTCAGGGCATCAGCGGATCGATCGAGCTCCAGGTCCGCGAGACCGTCAACGCACGCGGTGCCAGCCTCAGGCTTGTTGGATTGCGCCTCGACGAGCAGCGCGAGTCGGCCCAGCACCGGGATGCGCGCGGCACGGTCACCTCGACCGAGTCGTGGGTCGAATGCCACGGCCGGCTGTTCGACGAGGAAGCCTTCGGGGAGCCGCCCATTCCCGCTGCCCGGTCGAGGTCCGCTGGGACATCGCGCTCGGGGCCGACCACTTCCTGGCGGTCTACCTGCCCGTGGCCCAGAGCCCGGACCTGCTCCGTGCCGGCGTCGGCCAGCAAGGTGGGGCCAGCCTCGAGGACCAGCTCACGGTGGGTGACGCCACGATCATCGTGACGTCGCCACTCCCGGCTGCGGCCGGCTCCGATCTCGTCGTGCGCGTGCGCTGGCCATCGGCGCCCCGTGGCGGCAGCGCTCGCCTCGAGCTCCACCGGCGGACGAATGCACCGAACGGGGTAGAGGGGATCGTCGCCTCCGTGCCCATCGATCCCGGCGCATTGACGGACGGCAGCGTCGACCTGCAGCTGCCGGTACCGCTCGGCACGCCGCCCTCGTTCGACGGCGCCGGTCTCGAGATCACCTACATCATTCGCGTGCTCATCGACCGCGCTCTCCGGCCAGACGCGGCGATCGAGCGCCCGGTGGGGATCTGCTAGCCCCGGCCGACCTCGCGCCGGCTCGGCGACATGGCGCCAAGTCGTGACCACCGGTTGCTCGTGGGCAGTTCCATCCGGTGCGTCGGTGCAACACTTACCCGATCCGGAGCTGAGGCGGCCGTCACCGCCGGCCGGTGGCGGTGATAGAACATGACGTACGGGCGTCAGGTAGTCCGGGTTGCCGAGCCCTCACCGGATCCGCGTCCCAACCGCTGCTCGTGGAGGAGCAGAACCCAGCGCGTCCTATGAGACGCAGCGGATCGCGCCATTCGGCGCTGAAAGGGGACCATCGCATGATCCTGGGGATCCATCGCGAGCAACGTCGCCGCGGGCGAATCTGGACTGGCGCAACCGCGCTGGCTGCCTCCGGCGCCCTCGTCCTGGGCATGGTTGGCACGGCGACTGCAGCTAGCCCGACGGCATTCTCGGCTGGGCGGTCGATCACGTTGACTCGAGGAGCGACGACCCATATCACCGCCAGCGCACCAAGCGTCCGAGGGCTGACAACGCTGAGCCCACAGAGCCAGGCGGGATCAACCGAGATCTCGCCGAATGACGACGTCGCGGAGCGGACACCCAAGTCCGGCGCGACGCAGACGAATCCGCCAACGACGCCGCCCTCGGTGAACGGCAAGCAGGTCAGCTTCGGCACGGCTGGCGCATCGGGCTTCAATGGCTTGTCGCACTTCGACTCTCGCACGGCATCGGCGGGCAATCAGTTCAGCCTCGAGCCGCCCGACCAGGGCCTGTGCGTCGGCAATGGCTTCGTCCTTGAGACGATCAACGACGTCCTGGCCGTGTACCACCAGAACGGCACCATCGTTGCCGGCCCGACGGCCCTCAATGCGTTCTACGGCTACGCGCCGGCGATCAACCGCACGACCGGCGTCTTCGGTCAGTTCGTCACCGACCCGCGCTGCTACTTCGATGCGGATACCCAGCGCTTCTATCACACGGTGCTGACCCTCGACCAGGATCCAACAACGGGTGCGCTGACCGGCAATACCCACGTCGATATCGCGGTCAGCCAGACCAATGATCCGACTGGGGCCTGGACCGTCTTCCATCTCGACACCACGAACGGCGATGGGACCCGCACCAATCATCCCGGCTGCCCGTGCCTCGGCGACCAGCCGCTCATCGGCTTCGACGCGACCGGCATGTACATCACGACGAATGAGTTCTCAGTCAATGGCCCTGAGTTCAACGGAGCCCAGGTCTACGCAACGTCCAAGTGGAAGCTCGCGGCGGCTGCGACCGGGCATGGCGCCCCGGGCGTCGTGGTCTCCTTCTCCGGTCTGCCCCTCGCCGAGGGTCAGGCATATTCGATCCAGCCGGCCGACTCGGTTGGCGGCTATGCCTCCGGACACAACGGCACGGAGTACTTCCTCAGTGCTCTTCAGTTCGGCCCAGCGCCGCTCGACAACCGGATCGCGATCTGGTCATTGACCGGCACCAACAGCCTGAGCGGGCTACACCCGAACGTCAGCCTCCAGAGCCACGTGATGGCCAGCGAGGTTTACGGCCAGCCGGATCCAGCAGAGCAGCGCAACGGCCTGTTGACGCTCAACACGTCACTGACCGTCCTCAATAGCAACGACGATCGGATGAACCAGGTCGTCTTCGCCGACGGTCTCCTGTGGAGCGGCGTGAACACCAAGGTCACGACGAAGGACGGATCGACCCGCGTCGGCATCGCGTTCTTCGCGGTCAATCCGGAGTTCCACAATGGTTCGCTCGGCGGGCACGTCCAGCGCCAGGGCTACGTGGCCGTCAACGGCGAGAACGTCCTGTTCCCGGCGATCGGCGTCGATCAGCATGGCAATGGCGTCATGACCTTCACCCTCGTCGGACCCGACTACTACCCGAGCGCGGCCTATCTCCGCCTCGACGAGCATTCGACCGACAATACGATCCACGTGATTGGCGATGGTGTCGGCCCGGCCGACGGCTTCACCGGTGACCCGGCTCAAGGTGCACCAGACAACGTGGAGCGCTGGGGCGACTACAGCGCGGCCGTGACCGACGCCGGCGGTCACGTCTGGATCGCGACCGAGTACATCCCGGACGGTCCACGAACCGTCCTGGCCAACTGGGGGACCTTCGTGGCGAGGGTCAACCCATAACGGGCACCTGAACCCGATCTCACTGGAGGCCGGATCCCCACAGCGGGGGTCCGGCCTCCTGATTCCGGGCGGAACTCGATCGACCGCGCTACCGTCTAGGGGTCATGGGTAGTCGCAGATTGGGCGGACTTCGGATCCAACTCATGCTGCTGGGCACCCTGTTCGTTGCCGCTGGGTGCGTGGCCGGGCCGCTCAACAGCTTGATCGTCGCGAGTGAAACTCCCTCCGCGAGCTCCAATCCGAGCGACGTGCCGAGCTCCCCGGTCGAACCGTCAATGAGTCCTTCGGCCAAGCCGGCGCCATCCTCCGCCCAGGTCGCTCGCAGCACGGTCGCCGGGCATTTGACAGCGGGCCCGACGTGCCCGGTCGAGACCGTGCCGCCCAACCCAGCCTGCGCCCCTCGCCCCGTCGTCGGAGCCATGGTCATCGCAAGTTCCAGCGCTGGTACAGAGGTCGCCCGGGCAGTCTCGGATGCGACCGGCTACTACGCCCTCAAGCTGGCCCCTGGCACCTAC
>JBEPUS010000146.1:0-6606 GCA_041691435.1 Chloroflexota bacterium | reverse complement strand
CGTTCAAGAAGGGCGGCAAGATCGGCATCTTCGGCGGCGCCGGCGTGGGCAAGACGGTCATCATCCAGGAGCTGATCCGGAACGTGGCCCAGGAGCATTCGGGCTACTCGGTCTTCGCCGGGGTTGGTGAGCGCAGCCGCGAGGGCAACGACCTGATCGCCGAGATGACCGAGTCGGGGGTCATCGCCAAGACCGCCTTCGTCTTCGGCCAGATGAACGAGCCGCCCGGTGCTCGCCAGCGCGTGGGCCTGACCGCCCTGACCATGGCCGAGTACTTCCGCGACGAGGAGGGCAAGGACGTCCTCCTGTTCATCGACAACATCTTCCGGTTCACCCAGGCCGGCTCCGAGGTCTCTGCCCTGCTCGGCCGGATGCCCAGCGCGGTGGGCTACCAGCCCAACCTGGCCACCGAGATGGCTGCCCTCCAGGAACGGATCACCTCGACCAAGAACGGCTCCATCACCAGCCTCCAGGCGGTCTTCGTGCCGGCCGACGACTACACCGACCCGGCCCCGGCGACCACGTTCGGGCACCTCGACTCGACGATCCGCCTCGAGCGCTACATCACCGAGCTGGGGATCTACCCGGCGGTTGATCCGCTGACGTCCACGTCGCGGGTCCTGGATCCGCTCGTCGTTGGCCAGGACCACTACGACACCGCCCAGGAGACCAAGCGCGTCCTGCAGCGCTACCGCGACCTCCAGGACATCATCTCGATCCTCGGCATCGACGAGCTGTCCGAGGAGGACAAGTCGACCGTGGCCCGCGCTCGCCGCCTGCAGCGGTTCATGAGCCAGCCGTTCTTCGTGGGCGAGGTCTTCACCGGCCGGCCCGGCAAGTACGTGCCGATCAAGGACACCGTGGCCTCGTTCAAGGAGATCCTCGAAGGCGCGGCCGACACCCTGCCCGAGCAGGCGTTCTTCCTGGCCGGCACGATCGACGACGTCCGGGAGAACGCGGCCAAGCTCGAGAAGGCATGACCCTCCATCTCGAGATCGTGACCCCCGAGCGGCTCGTCTACAGCGACGACGTCGACGGGGTCCAGGTGCCCGGCAGCGACGGCGAGCTGGGCATCCTGCCCCACCACGCCCCGCTCGTGGCCACCCTGGGCAGCGGCGAGCTGCGGATCAAGAAGGGCGGGACCGAGGAGTCGATCGCGGTGATCGGCGGCTTCCTGCAGGTTCGCCCGGACAAGGTCGTGGTGATGGCCGAGAGCGCCGACCTGGCCGCCGAGATCGATCTCGAGCGTGCCCAGCAGGCCCGGCGCGATGCCGAGAAGGCGATCGAGGGCGCCGCCGCGGGCACGCCCGACCTGTCCGCCGCGCGGGCCGAGCTGCAGCGATCCCTCCTGCGCATCCGCGTCGCCGAGCGACGCCACCGCGAGGGACCCCGGAGCCGCGGGTAGCCGTGGCCGACGCTCGTCCGTTCCACTGGGAGTTCACGCCCGAGCCCGTTCCCCCCGAGGTCTTTCGGATCGTCGGCGGGCGTCCGCTGCACGGCTCGGTCACGATCAGCGGCTCGAAGAACGCAGCCCTCAAGCTGCTCGCCGCGGCGACCCTGACCGGCGAGCGCTGCCGGTTCACGAACGTGCCCGAGATCGAGGACGTGCGGGTGATGGCCGACACGCTGCGCGACCTCGGGGTGGTGGTGGATCACCCGGCCGAGAACGTCTACGAGGTCGCCTCGGGCGACGTGGACTGGCTCTTCGTGCCGCTCGAGGCGGCCGCCAAGATGCGTGCGTCGTTCATCCTGCTCGGCCCGCTCCTCGCCCGCTTCGGCCGGGTGATCATCAGCAACCCGGGCGGCGACCGGATCGGCCGGCGGCCGGTCAACCTGCACGTCGACGCGATGCGCGCGCTCGGCGCCGAGATCGAGTACCGCAACGGCTACTACTTCGCCCGCTCGCCCGGCCGCCTGCGGGGCACCGACCTCGAGTTCCCGTTCGTCTCAGTGATGGGCACCGAGAACGCGATGCTCGCCGCGGTCCTGGCCGAGGGCCGGACGACCATCCACCCGGCTGCCGCCGAACCCGAGGTCGACGACCTCATCGCGTTCCTCCAGACGATGGGCGCGGAGGTCCGCCGGACGGCGCCCGATACGATCGAGGTCGTGGGGCGCAAGCGGCTGCGCGGCGGCGAGCACCGGGTGATCCCCGACCGGATCGAGGCCGGCACGTTCGTCGTGGCCGCGGCGGTGACTGGCGGCCAGATCACTCTGGAAGGTGCGCCCTGCGATCACCTGGGTGCGTTCCTCGAGCTGCTCGGCCGGATTGGCGTGGACGTGACCTGCCGGGGCAACACGATCGAGGTGTCGGGCGGCGATCAGGCGAGCTTCCAGGCCGTGGACGTGACCACCGCCCCATATCCGGGCCTGGCCACCGACCTCCAGCCGCCGCTGTGCGTGCTGCTGACCCAGGCCACCGGTCGCAGTCACGTCCACGAGACGATCTTCGAGGACCGCCTCGAGTTCCTCGCCGGCCTCTCGCGGATGGGCGCCCGGATCCGGATCCAGGACGCCAATCACGCGACGATCACCGGGATCGCCCCACTGCACGCTGCCGAAACGGAGATCGGCGACCTGCGCGCCGGCGCGTCGATGATCGTGGCCGCCCTGGCGGCCGAGGGCACGTCGCTCATTCACGGCGCTCACCACGTTCACCGGGGGTATGAGAACATCGGCCGGAAGTTCCAGGATCTCGGCGCGTCGATCACGAGCGTCGCCGAAGCGCCCGCGCGCAACCGCCGGGCCAGCAAGGGGTAGCTCCGCAGCGCATGAAGATCGGCATCGACCTGGGTACCGCCAACATCCTGGTGTACGTGCAGGGCAAGGGCATCGTGATCCAGGAACCGTCCGTGGTGGCCGTCGACGACCAGAATCGGATCGTCGCCGTCGGCGAGGACGCCCGCGAGATGATCGGCCGGACGCCCGGCAACATCTCGGCCATCCGGCCGATGAAGGACGGCGTGATCGCCGACTACGTGATCACCGAGGCCCTCCTCAGCCACTTCATCAGCAAGGTCAAGCGCGGCTCGATCGGCTTCCGCCGGCCGGACGTGATGATCAGCGTGCCGGCCGGGGTGACCAGCGTCGAGAAGCGGGCTGTGCGCGACGCGGCACTGAAGGCCGGGGCAGGAGCCGCCTACCTGATCGAGGAACCGCTGGCGGCCGCGATCGGCGCGAACGTCCCGATCGCCGGGCCGTCGGGCAACATGGTCATCGACATCGGCGGCGGCACGAGCGAGATCGCGGTCATCGCCCTGGGCGGGATCGTGGTCTCCACCAGCCTGCGCGTCGGGGGCAACAAGTTCGACGAGGCCATCGCGACCTACATTCGCAAGAAGTACAACCTGATGGTTGGCGAGCGGACGGCCGAGGAGGTCAAGATCGCGATCGGGACGGCCTTGCCGCTTGAACGCGAGCTGAGCATGGACGTCCGCGGTCGCGACCTGATCGCGGGCCTGCCCCGGACCATCCCGATCACCAGCTCCGAGGTGATGGAAGCCATCGAGGCGCCCCTCCAGCAGCTCGTCTCGGCCGTCCGCAACGTGCTGGAGCAGACGCCGCCCGAGCTCAGCTCGGACATCATCGACAAGGGCATGGTCATGTCCGGCGGCGGCGCCCTCCTGCGCAACATCGACAAGCTCCTCACCCAGGTCACCGGCGTGCCCTGCCACGTGGCCGAGAACCCCCTCAACTGCGTGGCGATGGGTACCGGGCTGGCCCTGGAGCACTTCGACTTCTTCAAGAAGTCGCTCGTCCAGCAGATCTGACGAGGCCGGCGCAATGGCGGAAGCGGCCCTACTTGAGCACGCGTTCTTCGATCTCCACTGCCACACGTCGTTCAGCTTCGATTCGCTCGCCCGGCCGCGCGACCAGGTCCGGGCGGCGGCGGCCCGCGGCCTGACCCACCTGGCGATCACCGATCACGATCGGATCGACGGTGCCCTCGAAGCCCGCGACCAGGCTCCGCCTGGCCTGACGGTCATCGTCGGCGAAGAGGTGAAGACGGCCGACGGGGACCTGATCTGCCTGTTCCTCGAGGCGGCCCTGCCACCAGGCCGGCCGGCGGCCGAGACGATTGCCGCCGCCCGCGAGCAGGGCGGCCTGGTTGGCGTGCCCCACCCGTTCGACCGCTACCGGAGCTCGCTCCTGCGCGAGGCCCGGCTGGCATCGCTCGCCGGGTCGATCGATTGGGTCGAGACCTGGAACGCCCGAATCGTGGGCCGCAATGGCAATGAGCGGGCCGCCATGTTCGCGCTGGAGCACGAGCTGGCGGGCGTGGCCGTCAGCGATGCCCACTCGACGCTCGAGGTGGGCGTCGCCTACAACACCGTCAGCTTCAGCCCCGGCGCCCGCCTCGACCTGGCAACGGCGGGCGGCCTGCGCGCTGCCCTCGGCCGGCACGAGCTCGTCACCGGCCGGGCGACCTACTTCGTGCGCGGCCTGACGCCCATCGCAAAAGGCGTCAACCGGGCCCGGGGCAACGGGCGAATCCCGTCGGTGCCGCTGCCGTGAGCAATCTCGAAGGCCCCGGGGAGGACCATCGTCCAATGGCGGCCCCGCCTGGCGACCACGTACCGTCAGGGCCCATGGACAGCGCTCCCCCGGCCACAGGCGCGGCCGCCCCCGAGACAGAGATCAGCGCCGACCAGATGTCACTCGGCCGCCGGCTGCGCCAGCCCCGGACGATCCTGTCGCTCGTCCTGCCGATCATCCTGCTCATCCTGTTCGCGCGCAGCCTGCCCGGCTTCAACCTGGCCGAGCTGCCGGCCGAGATCCTGGCCGCGAACCCGCTCCTGCTGCTCGCGGCCTTCGCGATCTTCTACGCCGGCTTCCCGATCCGGGGACTGCGCTGGGCGGTGCTGGTGCGGGCCACCGGCTATCCCCTCAAGACCCGCGATTCGACCGAGATCATCTTCATCTCCTGGCTGGTCAACTGCCTCGTGCCGGCCAAGCTCGGTGACCTCTACCGGGCGTACCTCCTGCGGCTCAATGCCGCGGTCTCGCTCAGCCGGACGTTCGGCACCGTGTTCATCGAGCGGATCCTGGACCTGTTCGCGATCGTCGTGCTGGGGCTCGCCGCCGGGTTCATCTCCTTCCGCGGCCGGCTGCCCGGTGACGTCCAGGTGGTCTTCGCGATCGGCGTGATCCTGGTCATCGTCCTCGCGTTCGGCCTCCTGTCGCTGCGCAACTTCGGTCGCCGGCTGCTGACCAGGCTGCCGATCCCCGTCCGCGTCCTCGACCTGTACGACCGATTCGAGGAGGGCGTCTTCTCGGCGATCGGCCTGCGCCAGATCCCGATCCTGCTGCTGCTGACTGCGGTCATCTGGTCGACCGAGGCGTTCCGCCTGCTGCTCGTCGTGCAGGCCCTGGGCTTCCCCGACGTTCACCTGGGGATCAGCGGCGCGTTCTTCGTGGCCCTGACCGGCTCGTTGCTCACGGCCGTGCCGTTCACCCCGGCCGGCCTGGGGATCGTGGAGGCGGGGATCGTGGGCGTTCTTACCCTGGTCTACAACGTCCCCCAGACCGAGGCGCTCACGATCGTCCTCGTCGACCGGGCGATCAGCGTCCTCTCGATCATCATCCTGGGCAGCATCACCTACGCGATCTCGCCGATGCGTCGCGGAACAGGGATCGCTCCGCTGCCGGCCGCTCCGGAGCCGGTCCTCCCCGGCTGACCCGGCCGGCCACTCGCCTCGTGCGGGCGCTGAGGCGGTGCCCTCGTGCACCGATGCGCACCGGACGGTCGCCAGAGGTACCAATCGGGGACCTACACCGGATTCGTCTGGACTACACCGCACGGTCGCCTTGCGCCCAGCTCAAGTCTCGACCCGTGAGTACCAACGGGTGATAACGAGGCACCGGGGCAGGTGGGAAGGTCAGGGTCAGTTCGGTTGCGAGCCGAGCGACGCCCAGCGGAGTGTCCAGCGAGCCAATATGACGACCCAGAACGGACGAGCCTTCAACGAGTGGTTGCGAGCGCAGCTCAAGGCCAAGAAGATGTCCCAGCGCCAGCTCGCCCAGCAGTCGGGCGTCGATCACTCGACGATCTCGCGACTGATCCGCGGAGATCGGATGCCCTCCCTCGGGACGGCGACCAAGCTCGCTCGCGGCCTGCGTGAGCTGCGCGAGGACGCTGACACCCCCCAGTACCTGGGCCTGATGTCATCCGGCGCCGCCAACCCGACGGCCAGGGTCGAGTACGCTCTGCGGGCCGACGACGTCCTGAGCGAGCCCCAGGTTCGCCAGATCATGGAGTACTACCTCGCGGTGCGGATGCGCCGCCTGGGACGTGCCTACCAGGGCGGCGAGGCAGCTCGTCCCGCCCAGAGCCCGTACCTGCGGGGAATGCCCCAGGCGGGCAGCCCGATCGGTGCCGGCGTTGGCCTGGCCACGCAGACCCGGATCAGCCAGGGCCGGCCGGTCCTCCGACCGTCCTCGAACCGCCCTACGAACCGCTACTAACCGCCGCGGACACGCCACCGGCCAGCGACTGGCCGAGCAGGCGATCAATTGCCTAATGACACGACCCGGAATTCCCTCCACTTCCGGGTCTCGGGGACAGCGAACGCCGGGCTCTGGGGGCCCGGCGTTCGCGATTCCACC
>JBEPUS010000145.1:0-6623 GCA_041691435.1 Chloroflexota bacterium | reverse complement strand
TGCACAGGGCCACGCCGTCGTTCATCGTCACCGCCAGCGGCTGTGCGCCGCCCATTCCGCCGAGCCCGGCGGTCAGCGTCACCCTGCCGCGCAGCGTGCCGCCAAAGTGCTGGCGCGCCAGCTCCGCGAAGGTCTCGAACGTGCCCTGCAGGATCCCCTGCGTGCCGATGTAGATCCACGAGCCGGCCGTCATCTGGCCGTACATCGTCAGGCCCTCGCGCTCGAGCTCCCGGAAAACCTCCCAGGTCGCCCATTTGCCCACGAGGTTGGAGTTGGCGATCAGGACCCGGGGCGCCCACTCGTGGGTCCGGAAGACCGCGACGGGCTTGCCCGACTGGACGAGCAGCGTCTCGTCGTCGGCCAGGCGGCGGAGCTCCCGGACGATGGCGTCGAACGCCGCCCACGAGCGCGCAGCGCGGCCCGTCCCGCCGTAGACGACGAGCGCATCGGGGTTCTCGGCAACCTCCGGATCCAGGTTGTTCATCAGCATCCGGAGGGCCGCTTCCTGGCCCCAGCCGCGGCAGGTCAGCTCCGTCCCGCGGGCGGCGCGAACCGGGCGGGCGCCGGGCAGGGGCTGGCGGGCGGCGAAGGTCACCGCGGGATTCTAGCCGCCGGGTGGGTCGGGTACCCTCCCGGTGTGGGCATCCTTGCCGTTCGCCGCTGGTCCAGCCTCGATCCGGTGGAGCGGGCGCGCCTCTTGGCCAGGTCCACCGCCCAGGTCTTCGAGCCCGCCCTGATGACCTCGATCGAGGCGATCTTTCGGGACGTGGCGGAGCTTGGGGACCAGGCCGTCCTCGAGGCGACCGCCAAATTCGACGGGATCGAGCTCGCGTCCGGCGCCGACTTGCGCGTGCCTGTCGAGGAGCTCGCGGCCGCCCACGCGGGCCTCGAGCCGGCCCTGCTCGCCGGAATCCGCGAGGCGATTGCCAACAGCCGGCTGTTCAACGAGGCGCAGGTGGCCGAGACGGCCGCCTCGTGGCATCGGGAGGTCCGGCCCGGGTTCGTGGTCGGGGAGAAGTTCGCAGCGATCCCGAGCGTCGGCCTGTTTGTGCCGACCGGCAAGGCGTCGTATCCGTCGGTCCTCTGCCAGATTGGCACACCGGCCGTCGTCGCCGGGGTGCCCCGGATCGTGGTGATCGTGCCGCCCATCCCCGGCGGCGACGGCCGCGTGGACCCGGCCACCCTGGCCGTTGCCCACGAGCTGGGGATCAGCGAGGTCTTCCGGGCGAACGGCCCGGCCGGTATCGCCGCCCTGACCTTTGGCACAGCCACGATTCCGGGGGTTCGCAAGATCGTCGGCCCGGGCAGCCCGCCGGTGACCGCCGCGCAGGTCCTGGCCCAGCGCTACGGCGTGGCGACCCTGATGCTGTGTGGCCCTTCGGAGAGCCTGCTGATCGCCGACGAAACGGCCGACCCGTGGCGCCTGGCGATCGACCTGTTGAACGAGGCCGAGCACGGCAGCGACTCCGCCGCCACCCTCATCACCACATCCGAGGCGCTCGTCGCTGCCGTTGAGACGGCGGTCGCCGATCAGCTGCTGGGGCTGCCCGTCGTGCGCGCGGCCGCGGCGCGAGCCGTCCTCGGCGATCTCGGCGGGGCAATCCTGGTCGACTCGATGGCTGAGGCGCTCGATGTCGCAAACGCCTATGCCGCCGAGCACGTCCAGCTCGCAACCGACGATCCCGAGCGAACCCTGGCATCCCTGCGCTACGCCGGCGAGGCCCTCCTGGGCCAGGACACGCCGATCGGCGCGTCGAGCTACACGATCGGGATCCCAGCCACGCTGCCGACCGGCGGCTACGCCCAGCTCAACGGCGGCGTCACCGCGCGGACGTTCCTGACCTCAACCTCAACGGCCCGCCTGTCGCCCGAGGCCCTCGCCGGCCTTGCCGAGCCCACGCTCGCCCTCGCCGACCACGAGGGCTTTCCCGCGCACGCGGCCGCGTTCCGCCTGAGGGGCCTCGGCTAGCAGCGCGTTCCGACTCCTCGCTACGGCTGCAGGCTCGAGAGGACGATCTGGCCGAAGTTGGCCGGGCCGACCGAGGTGATCGAGATCAGCCGATCGGGCGCCGCCAGGTGGACGTGGTAGGTGAGCGCGCCGCCATTGCACGTTCCGACGAACACCTGGCGGCCAGCGATCGTCGTTGAGGCGGTGCTCTTCAGGCCGCTCGATTGCGAGCAGGCGCCCTGGTCGTAGCTCTGGCGCCAGGACAGGTAGTACGCGTTGCTGAAGACGAGTGGCTTGAGCTCGATCACCGCGACATAGGCGAAGTCGCCGGTGGCCATGTTGATCCCCAGGGCCACGGCGAGGCTGGATGCGTTGTGGACGAGGCTCGGATCGGCCACGAGCTGTGCTTCGATCTCGGGGACCTCGCTGACCTGCTGCCCGCTGACCGTGGCGGGCAGTGCCGCCAGGAGGCCTGGGTCAACCGGTACGCCCGGCGAGGCGCCGGGTGAAGCGGAGGCGACACCCGCCGGCGAGCCCGTCGGGATCGCCACGGTCGGAGCCGCTGAGGGCGTCGCCTGCAGCGCGGCCGGGCTGGGCGTCGGCGACACGCTCGACGCGCAGCCTGCCAGGAGCAGGCACGAGACCGCCGCCGCGATCGCCAGCCGGCCGAGCCTCACTCCAGGTCCCGGCGGAGGACGGGAAAGCGCTCGTCGTCCACGGCCACGTGGAAGCCGCAGTCGACCCAGAACCGGGGCGTCGCGGCGCTGGTCGCGTCCGGCCGGGCAGCCACCTGCGGGTAGGCCTCGACCGCGGCGAACCCGCGCTCGCCGAGATCGGCACAGATTGCCGCGACAAGCGCCTTGGCGTGACCGGCCCTGCGCGCCTCGGCGGTGGTCGCGATGCAGGTGATGACCGCGGGCAGAGGCGCATCGGGCAGCTGCGGATAGAGCTCCCGCAAGCGCAACGCCCGGGGGTAGGCAGAGAGTGGTCCGAACTGGGCGTAGACGGCCGGCTGGTCGTCGATCAGCAGGACCTTCGCGTAGCTGCCGAACGCGATCAGGCCGCGGCCGAGCATGCCGAGCTTGCGCGGGATATCCGGCCCGGCCAGGGGCCGAGCCCGGGGCGGCGGCGCGAACGGGTTGTGGGCAACCGGCTCCGGTTGGTCGAGGAGCGGATTGAACGCCCTCGGCGTTGCGGCCGCCGCCTTCGCAAACGGATTCTCGACCGGCACCGCGAACGGGGACTCGTCATCGTCGCCAAAGATGGCCGGCTTTCGGGGGGCCGCTGCGGCTGCCGCGCCCGCCGGCTGGAGCCATGCAAGGCGGGCCGCCTTCGAGCCCCGATCGGCGTCCTCCCAGTAGTCGCAGGTCCGGTGGTCGAAGCCTGGGTCTGCGCATGGCGGGATCCGGCCGAAGGCGGCCGCGTCGACGACATCGATGATCCGGACCTCGGGCACCCTCGTGATCCGTCGCGCTCAGCGTTCGCCGAGCGCGCTCGGCACCAGTTCGGCCAGGCGGCCGCTGCGAACAAGGGCCAGCGATGCAGCCAGGTCCGGGCCCGGTTCGCGGTCACCATGCAGCCGAGGCACCACGGCCCGCAGGGCGGCATGCGCAGCAGCCACGCCTACTCCGGGCGCGGTGCCTGGCAGGAGCTCGAGCCGGTAGTCGAGAGCCTGAGCCGCCACGATCAGCTCGATCGACAGCACCCGCTCGACGTGCTCCACGACCGTCCGGGTATGGCGCGCTGCGATCGAGCCCATCGACACGTGGTCTTCCTGGTTCGCGCTGGTCGGAATCGAGTCGGCCGTGGCGGGGTGGACCAGGACCTTGTTCTCCGAGACGAGAGCCGCCGCCGTGTACTGGAGGATCATCAGGCCCGAGTCGACCCCCGAGGCCGCGGCCAGGAACGGCGGCAGGCCGCCGTTCAGGCGGGCATCGACGAGCAGCGCGGTGCGGCGCTCACTGATCGAACCGAGCTCCGCGACCGCCAGCTTCGCGAAATCGAGGGCCAGGCCGATCGGCTCGCCGTGAAAGTTGCCGCCGCTGATCACGAGGCCGCCGCCGGTGGCGACCGCGCTCGGATCGGTGCCTCCGCCCCCCGGAAAGACCAGCGGATTGTCGGTGGCGCTGTTGAGCTCGATCGCCAGGACCCCCCGGAGGTAGTCGAGCGCGTCCCGGACGGCGCCATGGACCTGGGGTACGCAGCGCAGCGAATACGGGTCCTGGATCTTGTGGGCATGGCCATGGTGGCTCGTCTGGAGGGTCGAATCGCGCAGGAGATGGCGCAACTCGGCGGCGACCGTGATCTGCCCGGGGTGCGGCCGCGCGAGCTGATACTCGGCAGCGAAGGCGACGTCCGTACCGAGCAACGCCTCGACCGACATCGCCGCGACGACGCTGGCCGTCTGCGCGAGGCGGTCCGCGTCGGCCAGGGCCAGGGTTCCGACGGCCGACATCATCTGCGTCCCGTTGAGGAGTGCCAGGCCCTCCTTGGCCTCGAGCGTCAACGGCTCGAGTCCCGCCTCGCGGAGCGCGAGCAGCGCCGGGACACGCTGGCCGTGGAACTCGACTTCGCCCCGGCCGATCAGCGGCAGGGCCAGGTGGGCGAGCGGGGCGAGATCGCCAGAAGCGCCGAGCGAGCCTTGTTCGGGCACGACCGGGTGAATTCCGGCGGCCAGCATCTCGAGCAGGCGATCGATCACGATCGGCCGGCAGCCGCTGTGTCCAAGGGCCAGCGTGTTGGCCCGCAGCAGGAGCATGGCCCGAACCACCTCGGCAGGAAACGCCGGGCCGACGCCCGCGGCGTGGCTCATCAGCAGGTTCTGCTGGAGCCGGGCGGCATCGGCCGGAGCGATGAATGTCGTGGCCAGGTCGCCGAAGCCCGTGGTCACCCCATAGACCACCTCGCCCGCCGCAACGAGGCGCTCGATCACGTCGCGCGCCTCCTGGACCCGGCTGCGGGCGTGACCGTCGAGCTCGACTCGCGCTCCGTGGCGGGCAACGGCCTCGACATCGGCGATCGCCAGGTTCGCGCCGGTCAGGACGATTGGCTCGGTCACGACGTCGATGGTAGTCGGCTATCCTGCCGGACGTGACCAAGCCGATCGAGCAGACCTGATGCTCGCCTTCCTCGATCAGATCGTCATTCCCTTCCTGACGAACCTGTACGGAGCGATTGGCTACCTCGGAGTGCTGGTCGCCAGCCTCATCGAATCGGCGATGATTCCGCTGCCTTCCGAGCTGATCCTGCCGTTCGCCGGCTTCCTCGTCTCGGACACCACGAGCGTCGAGCCGATGACCCACGGGCCCTGGAACTTCTGGCTCGTCGTGATCGCCGCCACGATCGGCAACGTCCTGGGCTCGCTCATCGCCTACGCGATCGGCGCCTGGGGCGGCCGGCCGCTCCTGGAGCGCTACGGCAAGTACGTCCTGATCCGGCCCCACGAGATCGACAACGCCGAGCGCTTCTTCGCCAAGTGGGGCTCGCAGACGGCGTTTTTCAGCCGGTTCCTGCCGGTGGTCCGGACGTTCATCAGCTTCCCGGCGGGCGTCGCCAGGATGCCCCTCGGCCGCTTCATCGCCTATTCCGCGGCGGGCGCGTTCCTCTGGTCAGTCGGGCTCGTGTATGCCGGGACGGTCCTCGGCGCGAACTGGGTCGACATCCGGCACGCGCTCCAGCCGTTCGACACGATCATCCTGGTGGTGGTGGTCCTGGCCGTGGTTGCCTTCGTCTGGTGGCGCCTGGGAATGCCGGGCCGTCGAGGCCGCGGTTCCACCGCCTGAGTCCGTAGCCCGAGTCGGGGGCTACTCCCAGGGGACCTTGGGTGGCCGGCGCAGGTGGGCGAGGTCGTTGAGCAGGATGAGACGGGCATCGCCGGGTCCCGAGCCGTGCTCGAAGCGCAGGGCGGTCAGGTTGGCCTGCGACTGCTGCAGGCGAAGCCGGAACTCGCGGATCGCGATCCCCAGTGCCACGCAGACGAGGATGCGGTTCAGCGAGCTATGCGCGACCGCCAGCACCGGCCGCTCCGCGCCTGGATCCGAGGGATGCGTGTCGTGGGCGGCCAGCAGGTCGACCAGGAACGAGCTCACGCGGGCAGCCACTTCGTCGCCAGACTCACCGCCGGGACAGGGGATCCTGGCTGGATCGGCCTCCCACGCTTTCCGTTCTGAGAGATCGCGGGCATCGATCTGCGGGTAGGTCAGGCCCTCCCAGTGGCCGTAATCCATCTCGCGCAAGCGGGGATCAGGCTCGATCGGGGGCTTGCCGGGCGAACGCTGGGCGATGATCGAAGCCGTCTCGCGCGCCCGGACGAGCGGGCTCGTGTAGATCCGCTCGAAATGCACGTGCTCCAGGCGGACAGCCAGCGCGACGGCCTGGGCCTGACCCGCGGGCGACAGCTCGATATCGATCCGCTGGCCAAGGTGCTGCTCAGGGTCCGATCGGGGCGTGAGGCCGTGACGGGTGAGGACCAGGGTGAGCACACGGTCAGTTTAGGGATGCGAGAATGCCGCCGGAGGTACCAGAGCAGATGAGCGACACCGCCACGGCCACCGGGCACGCGGACCAGGGGCACGCGGACCAGGGGCACGCGGATCAGGGCCACGCGGATCGGGGCCACGCGGCGCACGGGCATGCCGGAGACACACTGGGGCCGATCGACATCGTGATGTGGAGC
>JBEPUS010000144.1:0-6655 GCA_041691435.1 Chloroflexota bacterium | reverse complement strand
TCGTCACGAGGTAGATCAGCTCGAGCGGCTCCAGGGCCAGGAAGCCGTGGGCCACGCCCGTGGGAATCGTGACCGTCGCGTCGGCCGCCAGCTCGCGGGTCTCGACCACGGCCGGCCCGCTCCCATCGATCGCCGGGCGCACGTCGACCAGGGCGACCACCGCCCGGCCCGCAGCAACGATCCAGTGGTCCAGCTGGCGGCGGTGATAGTGCAGGCCGCGCAGGACGCCGGCGGCCGAGGTCGACAGGTTGGCCTGGACGAAACGGGCATCGACGGCGCCGGTCCAGCGCGGGTCGAGGTCGAATCCGGCGGAGGCTCGCCACAGCTCCCGGAACGAGCCGCGCACGTCGCCGTGGCGGGCGATCGCGCCCCACACGACGCCGGGCAGCCGGGAGGGCGCCGATTCCGGAGTGCTGCTCACCGTGGCGCGATGCTGGCGCTGCCGGCGGCGAGCTGCCGGCGCAGGACCGGCAGGTAGTCGGCGAGGGCAGCGGGCCAGTCTCGCAGCGGCTCGCCCGAGGGCAGTGAGGTGGGCTCGAGGACGGCCCAGGCCGGGGGCGTCGACGCTCTGCTCCAGGTGGAGCCGGGCACCTCCTCGATCCGCGGCCCGAGGTCAAGGGCCGCCAGGACGGCCCTGGCCCAGGCCGCTCGGGTCGCCGTTCCCCCGTTCACGAGGTGCTGGATCCCGGCGACCGGCTCGCCCGAGCCGATGAGCTCGACGATTGCCTCGGCCACATCCAGCGTGTACGTGGGCGAGCCGGTCTCATCGGAGACCAGCCGGAGCGCCTCGCCCCCGTCGATCGCGCGCTCGGCCGCCCTGGCGATCTTCTCGGGGAAGTCATTGCCCGGCGCGCCGTACAGCCAGGCCGTCCGGGCGATTGCCAGGCGAGCGGCGCCGGTCGCCGAGCGAAAGGCCGCCGTGGCGGCCTGCTCACCGGCCAGCTTGCTGGCGCCATACGCATTGACGGGGCTGGGCTCGTCGTCGGGGCGGTAGCCGCGACCGTCACTGCGCCGGCCGTCGAAGACCTCGTTGGTCGAGATCAGGATGAGGTCGATCCCGGCTGCCGCGGCAGCCTCGGCCAACCGGCCGGCGGCCTCGCCGTTGCGCCGCTGCGCCAGCCCGGGATCCCGGGCACAACCGTCCACGTCGGTCCAGGCGGCCGCATGGACGATTGTTTCCGGCCGGTCACGGGCGATCAGCCTGGCCGGAGCCTCGAGGTCGTCGAGATCGTACTCGGGCCGGCGCCAGGCAAGCGGGCCGGCGATCCCGGTAAACGGTGCTTCGGCCAGGGCAGCCAGGATGGCCCGGCCCAGCCGTCCGCCGGCCCCGCTGACGGCGACGCGCACGGTCAGCTGCCCGAGCGCTTCGATCCGGGCCGGGCGGGTTCGTGCCCCGCTGGGGCCGAGCCGGCCAGGCGCCGGCCGTACTGCCGCTCGTAGTAGGCGTCCCAGTCGCCGGCCTTGAGGGCGCGCCACCAGCCCTCGTTCGCCCGGAACCAGTCGACGGTCTGGCGGAGCCCGTCGGCAAAGGCCACCTTGTTGCGCCAGCCGAGGGCCGCCAGCTTCGTGCCATCGAGGGCATAGCGCCGGTCGTGCCCGGGCCGGTCCTCCACGGTCCGGACCAGCGACCAGGGCTTGCCCAGGACCTCGAGCAGCAGGCGAACGACCTCGCGGTTGGTCATCTCGGCGGAGCCCGGGATGTTGTAGGTCTCACCGCTCACACCCCGCCGGAGGACCGTCTCGATGGCCCCGGCATGGTCGGTGACGAACAGCCAGTCGCGCTGCTGGAGGCCGTCGCCGTAGAGCGGCAGCGGGCGGTCCTCGAGGGCGTTCGTGATGAACAGCGGGATGAGCTTCTCGGGATGGTGGTACGGGCCGTAGGTGTTCGACCCGCGGGTCACGACAGCATCGATCCCGTGGGTGGCAACGTAGCTGCCCACGAGCAGCTCGCCCGAGGCCTTCGTAGCCGCATAGGGCGAGCGCGGCTCGAGCGGGTCGGACTCCACGGACTGGCCGGTCTCGACCGACCCGTACACCTCGTCGGTGCTCACCTGGAGGTAGCGCGGCGCCGGCCGCGGATCCCCACCGGCGGTCCGGCGCTCACCTGCGGCCAGCGCGGCTGCCTGCGCCCGACAGGCGTCGAGCAGGACGTGGACGCCGATCACGCCGGTGCGCAGGAATGCCTCGGGGTCGAGGATCGAGCGGTCGACGTGCGTCTCCGCCGCGAAATTCAGGACCGCGTCGGCCTGCGCAACCAGCGGCCGGACGACCGCCGGGTCGGCGATGTCGCCGCGCACGAAGGTCAATCGCGCCGCCCGTCCCGGATCGGCCATGACCGGCTGGAGATTCGCCTCGTTGCCGGCGTAGGTGAGCGTGTCCAGGACCGTGACCCGGGTCTCGTCGTCGCGGCCCAGGACGTCGCGCACGAAGGACGAGCCGATGAAGCCGGCGCCGCCGGTGACGAGCAGGTGGGGCGCGGGGCCGAGGCGGTCCGCCGGGTTGGTCATGGCCGGCTAGCGACCCGGCCGCTGCGGCGCCGGCGCCAGCAGTCCGGAGGCGTCGTCCTCGGCCGCGATGGTCGCTGCCCGCATCAGGGACGGCACGGTGCCGGCATCGGCCCAGTGGCCGCCGTAGACCTGCGTGTACAGGCCGCCCTCGGGGATGTAGTGGTTGAGGACGTCGGTGATCTCGAACTCGCCCCGGCCCGATGGCGCCAGCTGGTCGATCACGTCGAACGCGCCGGGTCGCAGGAAGTAGACGCCGATCGGGATCAGGTCGCTCTTGGGCACGGCCGGCTTCTCCTCGAACCCAACCACCTTGCCGTCCGGCCCCAGCTCGGCCACGCCGAACCGCTCGGGATCCGGGACCCGGTAGAGGAGCGTCCCCGCCCCATAGGCGCCCGCCTCGAACTCGGTCGCGACCGCGGCCAGCGGCTCGCCCAGCAGGATGTTGTCGCCCAGGACGCAGCAGAACGCCTCATCGCCGACGAAGTCGCGGGCCAGCCCGATCGCATGGGCGATGCCCAGGGCGCCGTGCTGGTAGCGATACGTCAGGTCGAGCCCGAAATGCGAGCCGTCGGCCAGCAGCTCCACGACGTCGCCGACGCTCTTGCCGCCCACGATCACCATCACCTCCCGGATGCCCATCCCGGCGAGGGTCGCGATCGGGTAGTAGATCATCGGCCGGTCGTAGATCGGCAGCAGGTGCTTGTTGGTGACGATCGTGAGCGGGAACAGCCGGGTTGCCGTCCCGCCGGCGAGGACGATCCCCTTCACCGGGCGTCCTTCATGGCTGGCCTGTCATGGCTCGAAGCCTAGCCGTCAGTGACCGGCCGTGGGTGACGGAGCCGCAACGACGCAGGGCTGCTCGCCCACGGGCAGGGTCGCGCCGCCCGTGGGGCAGGGCACGGCCTGCTGGTCGATCGGCGGCAGGCCGCCCTTGTAGTTCGTGATCACGAGGACGTACTCGAGCTTGTCCAGGTTGACGGCGGGTTCGATGAAGGCAGTCTGGACAACCGCGTTCGCGTCACGCTGGACATCCACGACCGTCCCGATCAGGAGGCCCTTGGGAAACGGCGAGCGGACCCCGTTGCCGAGATCGATCCCGGCGGTCACGACCTGGTCGTTGATCTCGACCCGTTCGGTGGAATCGATGTTCTCCATGACCAGGACGCCGCCCAGCTGGCCGATGATCGAGCCCGTCGCCTGGTTCGTGCCGAGCTGGCCGATCACCGTGGACGTGGTGTCGTTGATCAGCAGCACGCTGGCCGTGTCGCCGGTCACGTCGGTCACCCGGCCGGCGAGCGCGCCGCCATCGGCCACCACCACGTCGCCCAGGGCGATTCCCCGATCCGTGCCGATGTCGATCGTGACGACTCGTCGGAACTCGGAGGTCTCCCGGCCGATCACCGATGCGGCCAGCGACTGGAAGCCAAGGCCCGACTTCACCTGGAGGAGCCCGGTCAGGAGCTGGTTCTCGCGCTCGAGCTCCTGGGCCTGGGCATTCTGGGTCCGGAGCGTGGCGTTCTCGGTCGCCAGCTGGGCATTCGCCTGGCGGAGCGTGTCGATCTCGGTGATCGTCGAGACCACCGAGCCGACGCTGCGGGCCACCGAATCGACGGCAGCCTGGATGGGCTTGAACGCAAACGCCACGCCCTTCTGGAGCTCCTGGATCGGCGGGCTCGAGGAGAAGACCATCAGGACGAGCGAGACCACGAGGAGCAGCGTGTAGGTGACCGTGCGTCGTCGCGCCCGGCGGTCATTGAGCAGGGTGGTCATGGCTGGCGAGCCTGCCGGCAACCGTCAGCGCGGGGCGCGCGCATAGGTATCGGCCACCAGGACCCGCTGCATCGCGGGATTCGTCGCCAGCTCCTCGAGGACCACGCCCGTACCCCGGGCTACGCAGGTCAGCGGGTCGTCGGCAATATGGACGGGCATCTGGGTCGCTTCGGCGATGCGCTGGTCGAGGCCGGCCAGCAGGGCACCGCCGCCGGCCAGGACGATGCCCTGGTCCATGATGTCGGCGACCAGCTCGGGCGGCGTCTCCTCGATCGTGTCCTTGATCGTGTCGACGATCTGCTGGACGGACGGCTCGATCGCCTCGCGAATCTGGTCTGCACCCACCTCGACGCTGCGGGGCAGGCCGGTCAGCAGGTCCCGGCCGCGCAGGACCACCCGCTGGGCGTCCCATTCGCCCGGGTAGGCCGAGGCGATCGCAATCTTGATGTCCTCGGCCGTGCGCTCGCCGAGGAACAGGTTGTACTCGCGCCGGGCAAACGTGACGATGTCCTGGTCCATCTCGTCGCCGCCGATCCGGATGCTTCGGGCGATGACGATGCCGCCGAGGCTGATCACCGCGACCTCGGTGGTTCCGCCGCCGATGTCGACGATCAGGCTGCCGGACGGCTCGCTGACGGGCAGGCCAGCGCCGATCGCTGCGGCCATGGGCTCCTCGATCAGCCGGGCCCAGCGGGCGCCGGCATTGAGCGCCGCATCCCGGACGGCGCGCTTCTCGACCTCGGTCACGCCCGAGGGCACGCCCAGGAGCATGCGCGGCCGGGGGATGAGCCCGACCCGGTCGTGGACCCGGTTCACGAAGTACTTGATCATCTGCTCGGTCACGTCGAAGTCGCTGATCACGCCGTCGCGCAGCGGCCGGACGGCAATGATCGAGGCCGGCGTCCGGCCGACCATCCGCTTGGCCTCGGCGCCGATCGCCAGGACCTTCTTGGTCTTGGCCTCGATCGCGACCACGCTCGGCTCGCTGATCACGATTCCACGGTTTCGAACATGGACCAGTGTATTGGCGGTCCCGAGGTCGATCCCGATGTCGCGTGAGAAGAGGCCGAGGAGGCGGTCGAACATGTGCCGGGCGGTTCCTTCGTGCGGGTCCTGTGCGCGCGTCGCGAAGATGGGCGCGCGCCGCAGCGGATCGCGTGGGCTGGAGGCGGACGTGGAGTATACCCGCCGGGCCTATCATCGCCAGCGATGCGCTCAGTGGCCCTCGCTCAACCCATGCTCCGGCGCGGGTCCGTGGCCGACCTGATCGGCCCGGGCGGCAACGCGATCGGCCTGCTCCGATTCAGCCTGGCCCTGCTCGTGGTGGTCCATCACACCCGTGTCCTGGGCGGCTTCGGCTCGGATCCCGTCCTGCATTTCGCCCTCGGCCAGGCCGACCTGGGTGTCTTCGCGGTGGCCGGCTTCTTCACGATCAGCGGGTTCCTGGTCACCCGGAGTGCCGAGCGGTCGAGTACAGCGCGCTACCTGTGGCACCGCGCCCTGCGGGTCTTCCCAGCGTTCTGGGTGTGCCTGCTGGTCATCGCCCTCGTCTTCGGGCCGGTCTTCTGGTTCCACGACCACGGCACCCTGGAGGGCTATGCGCAGACGACCGATGGGTCGCCCGTTGACTATGTTGCCAACAACGCTGTACTCGTGATCAACCAGACCCGGATCGACCACCTGCTGGCCGCCAACCCGTATCCCAGCGCAGTCAACGGGTCGCTCTGGACGCTGGCCTACGAGTTCTCGTGGTACCTCGTGGTCGCCCTGACCGCCGCTCTCGGACTACTTCGCCGGCGGGTCCTGATCCTTGGCCTGATCGGCTGCCTCGTGGTCGCCACCCTGCTGGCCCCAGCTGCACTCCAGACAATCCCGATCATGAGCTTTGCTCTGGGCTCGCGCTTCGGGCTGGCCTTCAGCCTGGGCATGGCTGCCTACCTGTGGCGGGAGCGGATCCCGCTCGACGACCGGCTGGCGGCCATCGCCGCGGTCGTGTTCGTGGTCAGCCTCCACTTCGGGTTCTTCTCAACCGCCGGGATGGCCGCCCTGGCCTACGGGATGCTGTGGGCCGCCTGGCGCCTGCCCTTCCGCCGATTCGGGACGCGCATCGACCTGTCCTACGGCGTGTACATCTACGCCTTCCCGATCCAGCAGACGCTTGCCCTGCTGGGCGGTCACGGGCTGGGCGCGCCGCTGTTCCTGGCGACCAGCCTGGTCGGGATCCTGCCCCTGGCGTTCCTGAGCCAGGTCCTGGTGGAACGCCCCGCCCTGCGCTTCAAGGACGTCCTACGCCGGGCCGGCGACACCAACCGTGATCCGAATGCGCTTGTTGATCCGGCCCTTCGACTCGTAGCCGGTGACCCGGATCCGGCCGACCT
>JBEPUS010000143.1:0-6703 GCA_041691435.1 Chloroflexota bacterium | reverse complement strand
TACGAGGACATCGCGACCAAGTTCTTCGAGCACTTCCTGTACATCGCGGGCGCCCTCAACGACCTCGGCGGCAGTGGGATCTCGCTGTGGAACGAGGAAGACGGCTTCTACTACGACGCGATCCACTTCCCGTCGGGCGACGTCGTCCCCCTCCGGATCCGGTCGGTCGTGGGGCTGATCCCACTGCTGGCGGTCCACGTCCTCGAGCCCGCCGTGATCGCCGCGCTGCCCGACTTCCGGCGCCGGATGCGCTGGTTCCTGACCAACCGCCCGGAGCTCGCCCGGAACGTCGCCAGCTGGACCGAGCCGGGGGTCGGCGAGCGTCGCCTGCTCTCGCTGGTCCACGGCGACCGGCTGCGCCGGATCACCCGGCGAATCGTGGATCCAGGCGAGTTCATGAGCCCTCACGGGATCCGCTCGCTGAGCCGCGACCATCTCGCCAATCCGGTCAGCCTGGACCTCCCGGGCGGCGACGAATACACGATCGGGTATGAGCCCGCGGAATCCCAGTCAGGCCTCTTCGGGGGCAACTCGAACTGGCGCGGGCCTGTCTGGTTCCCGATCAACTACCTGCTCTTCGAGGCGTACCTCACCTTCAACCACTACCACGGCGGCAAGCTCAAGGTGGAGCTGCCCCCGGGATCCGGCCAGCAGCGCCAGCTCGACGAGCTCGCCTGGGACCTGGCCGAGCGCCTGACCGGCCTCTTCCTGCGCGACACCGACGGCAACCGGCCGGTGCTGGGCGTGGATGGACACCTCCAGCCCGACGCGGCCTGGGCCGATCGGATTCCGTTCTTCGAGTACTTCGACGGCGACGACGGGCGGGGCGCTGGAGCCAGTCACCAGACGGGCTGGACGGCGCTCGTGGCGAAGCTCCTCGAACAGACCGCCCGCCGCCGGCGGCGCGACGGGATCGACGACCCGGAGCGCTAGCCGCGGATCAGGGTCAGGCCGCCCACCCACAGGGTCATCGCACAGCCGATCGCACCCATCACCGCCAGGAAGAGCTCACCACCGATGTAGCTGGCGACCGCCATCCCGCCAAACAGCCCGCCGAGCACGATGGCGATGACCGCCAGGCCGATGCGCTCGAGGATCGGCCGCTTCGTCCGCGGATCGCTCACGGGCGGATCGCTCACGGGTTGAGGGTCTTGAGCCAGAGCGTCATCAGCGAGCCCGCGATCGGCGCCGCGCGGGCCGATCCATGGCCACCCTGCTCGACGACCACCGCGATCGCGACCTGCGGATTGTTGGCCGGCGCATAGCCGATGAACCACGAGTTCGGCTCGGCGCTGCCCCCGAGCTGGGCCGTGCCGGTCTTGCCCGCGGTCGGGATCCCGGCAACGGCCGCACCGGTCGTGAAGATCCGGCCCCAGGGGCTTTCGACGGCCAGGCCCATCGCGTCGCCGATGGTGCTCGCAACGCCACTCGACATGACGGTGCGCAGGGCCTGCGGCCCGATCGACTGGTTGCCATTCGGGCCACCGATCGACGTGACGAGCTCGGGCCTCATCAGGACACCGTTGTTGGCCACGGTGGCTGCGACCAGGGCCATCTGGAGGGGCGTGACCAGCGTCTCCGCCTGGCCGTAGGCGGCGTTGGCCAGCTCCACGTCATCCTTGAACCCACCGCCGAACGACCCACCGCCGTTGGTGACCTGGCTGACGGCGGTGGGCAGGTCAAACGGAATCGGGGCACCGAAGCCGAGGCGCCCGGCCCAGTCGCTGAGCGCCGCGCCGCCCGTGCGCAACCCGGTGAGCGCGAAATAGATGTTGCACGAGACCTCGATCGCCTGGTCGTAGTCCAGCGCCAGGGAGCCTGTGAAATCGTGATGCGCGTCGTGGACCCGGAAGCCCGAGATGAGCAGCCCGGTCTGCTCGGCCGCCGGCTGCTGGGGATACGTGGTCGAGGCGCTGATGGCTCCCGAGCCGAGGGCCGCCACCGAGGTCACGATCTTGAAGACAGAGCCGGGCACGTACTCGCCCATCGTCGCCCGGTCCAGGAAGGGCTGGCCGGCGGCCGCGGCGGTGCGGTTGAAGGCGGCCACGGCCGTCACCGGATTGGCGATCGCGTTGGCGTTGAAGGTGGGCGTCGAGGCCATGGCCAGGACCCGGCCGGTCCGCGGATCGAGCATCACGACGGCGCCGCGGTCCGAGCCGAGCGCCTTGACCGCCGCTTCCTGGAGCTTGAGGGAGAGGCTCAACGTCAGGTCATCGCCCTGCGCGGCCCCCGGCGCGAGCTTCGAGAGCAGGTCGTCGAGCGAGTTCGGGCTGCCCTGGCCGCTCAGCTGAGCGTTGTAGGCGCGTTCCAGGCCCGCCGTTCCGTAGACCGGCGAGGCATAGCCGATCAGCGGCGCCAGCGAGCGATCCGTGTACACCCGGTATGGCTCGCCGTTGGCGTCCTTGCGGTTCGTCGCGAGGGTGGCCCCAGTGCGATCCAGGATCTTGCCCCGGACCACGTCCCGCGCAGCGGCGATGACCAGTGGATTGTCGGGCGCCCTGGTCAGCTCGGATGCCCGCACCACCTGCCAGTAGCCCGCCCCGACCGCGATCAGGCCGAACAGCAGGCTCAGGATCAGCCCGACCCGGGCGATCCCCTGTCCGAGCGGGGCCCCGTCGCGGCTGTTCACCGCGCACCGTGGGGCGTTCCGCCGAGGAACGCCGGCCGCCGGCCGCGCTTCGGGCGGGGCGGTGGCGGCGGTTCGACGCCCTGGTCGGATAGGGCCAGCAGCAGCCCAACCACGACGCCGTTGGCCAGCAACGACGAACCACCGTAGCTGATGAACGGCAGGGTGACGCCGGTCAGCGGGATGAGCTTGAGGTTGCCCGCGGCGATGATGAAGGCCTGCACGCCGACCACGAGCGTCAGTCCTGCGGCCAGCAGCGCCCGGAAGTCATCAGCTGCCGATGCTGCCACCCGCAGGCCGCGCTCGATCAGCACCAGGTAGAGACCCAGGATGGCCACCACGCCGATCAGCCCGAGCTCCTCCCCGAGGGCCGCGAATGGAAAGTCGGTGTGGATCGCCGGGATCGGCAGGCGCCCGGCGACCAGGGGCAGGCCGGCCCCCAGACCGGTCCCGATGATCCCGCCCCGGCCGAAGGCGTACAGCGACTGGACCACCTGGTAGCCCTTGCCGCTGGCATCGACGAATGGATTGAACCAGATGTCCACGCGATCACGGACCGTGCCAAAGAGCTGGTAGGCGATCACGCTGCCCAGGACGAACAGGAGCAGGCCGAGGACCACGTAGCTGGCCCGATTGGTGGCGATGTACACCAGCGCCAGGAAGACAGCGAAGAAGAGCAGGGCTGCGCCGAGGTCGCGCTGGATCACCACGATCCCCAGGGCCATCGCCCACATTGCCAGCATCGGCAGCAGGTAGGGCACCGGCGGCAGGCGGAGCGGCCCGAGGCGCATGCTCGCGCTCACGAGCAGCGGCCGGAAGTCCGACAGGTAGCCGGCCAGGAAGATGACCAGGACCACCTTGATCAGCTCGGTCGGCTGGCCGCTGAAGGGACCAACCGTGATCGTCAGGAGCGCCCCGTTCGTCTCGTTGCCGAAGAGGAACGTGAGCAGCAGCAGGACGATCCCGGCCGCGGCCCACGTGTACTTGTAGCGCCGCAGCCAGGCGTCGGAGCGGACGCCGATCGCCGTGATCGCGATCACCCCGATCGCCAGCAGGAGCCAGCCCAGCTGGATCGAAGCGCGCCCGAAGCTTCGGCCGGCGCGCGACTGGGTGACGAGCGACTGGGGCAGACGCTCCATGAGCAGCAGGCTGATCCCGCCGAGCAGGCCGATCGTGGGCAGCAGCACCTGGTCGGAGCGCCGGCCAGCCAGGACCAGCGCCAGGTGGGCGACGAGCAGCGCGCCGAGGTAGATGGCCAGCTGGCCGCCATCGGCCGGCAGCCAGGTCAGGCTCTGGCCCGCCAGCTGGCGCTTGGTCACCCCGAGCGACACGCTGCCGAGAACCACGATCAAGCCCACCAGGACGAGCAGGCCGGTCTCGCGCCGGCGCAGGCGGGGCTGCAACCTGGGGACTGCACGGGGCGGGCGCGCCCCGACGCGGGCGGTCATCGGCGCGCTCGCTCGAAGCGGAAGCGCACGCGACCCACCTGGAGCTCGTCGCCGTACGCGACGGCGCTCAGTCCCTCGACCCGCTGGCCGTTGACGAAGGTGCCATTCGTGCTGGCCAGGTCTTCCACGTACCAGGCCCGCCCGCGAAAGGTCAGGACCGCGTGCTCCGTCGAGGCGAAATCGTCCTCGATCACGATGGAATTGTTCACGTCACGCCCAATCGTGGCGACCGCGTCCAGGCCGAAGACAGTGCCGCGGGGCGGCTCACTGACATCGGAGCCGACCACAACGAGCCGGGCGAGGGCCATCCCGGGATCGCGGGTGGCCACGCGAAGGTCGCGCAGGAGCAGGCGGGCGACGGCGAACATGAACAGGTAGAGGCCGCCGAGGAAGGCGATCCGGACGATCCAGATCGCGACGACATATGGATCCATCAACCAGCTGAGACGGCTTCGACCACGAAGACTGTGGTGCCGATCTCGATTCGATCGCCGGCACCGAGCGCGACCTCCGTGATCGCCACACCATTCACCCGTGAGCCATTGGCGCTCTCGAGGTCGGTCAGGACGAGCATCCCCCGGCGGCCCTGCAGCCGGGCATGATGCCGGGAGACCCGGCGATCGTCGAGGATCAGGTCGTTGTCGGCGGCCCGCCCGATGTTGACCACGCCGCCATCGAGGGACACCCGGCGGCCGGCACCGTCGGGGCGTTGCTCGTGCAGGGTCGCCGCCGGAGCCGGCTGGGGCTGGACCTCAAAGGCCCGGGTGTTCGTCAAGTCGGAGTCGCCGGGCATTGCGCCTCGCGGGCCGGCGGCGGCGGAGTCCGGATCGTCACCGCCCGACGGCGCTGCGCGCTGATCTCCGCGGCCCACGGCCACGCGGACCTCACCGGCGGTCACCGCGCGATCGACGACGAGCTCAACCGTTGGCGCCTGGTCGAGCGCATAGCCATGGCCGCGGGCGAATGCGAGGGCCTCATCGGCGAGATCTGCGGCGAGCTGCGCTGCCCGGGCTCCGAGGGCAGCAACGTCGGCCGGCGAGAGGTGAACGCGATACCGGTCCGGGACCCGGGTCCGGCCGTTGACCACCCGTCGCTCGTTCTCCATGGCCCGCTCGATCCGGCGCTGGATCTGGATCGGCTGGAGCGGTGAACGGAACAGGCGCGCAGTCGGTCGCTCAAGCAATCGCTCGAGGAACCGCTCCACGACGGCGAGCGGCTGCATGGTCGGCCGGAGTCTAGCAGGCGACGGCCCGAACGACTCCGCCCGCTCACTTGCCCGGTGCCCGGCCGTACCATCGGGGCGGCGGGCAGGGTACCTGCGACGGGGGGCCCCGCACCCACCCTGCGCTATACTCTCGAACCGCTCGGGAGCGCGATACCCGGGCCTGTCCCCCGCGTGGAAGTCGCATGGCCGAGATCCTTACCGAGTCGTTCTGTGAACGTTGTGGCACTCGCTACACGTTCGAGGCGGCCACCCCGAAGAAGCATCGGATCGGCAAGCTGAAGGTCCTCTCGAAGGGCCTGAAGAACTACGTCCTGAGCGAGGACAACTCGCTTGACGAGGCGTTCGCCGAGGCCCGCTCCGAGGAGGAGCGCGAGGCGAGCGGCGGCCAGCTTGACGCCTTCCACGAGACCTTCCAGTTCTGCATGTCGTGTCGCCAGTACACGTGCGCGAACTGCTGGAACGAAGCCGAGGGCCGCTGCCTGAGCTGCGCGCCGTTGTCGGTGGTCGGAGGCCAACTTGGCTCGCCACTCGATGACCTGCTGGCGCGCGGCGGGATCGCCCCGCTCGCGGGCCCGCCGCCGATCGAAGTCCGGCCCGCAGCCGATTCGAATGGTGCGGCCAACGGCCACCACGCACTCGGCGAGACGGACCCGGTGGCCGCCAACGGTTCGGCGTGGCCAACCATCGACCTGTTCCGGGCGGCGGAGGCTCCACACCCGGTTGGCAGCCCGGCGGCGTCCGGCCCTGTGCCGCCCCCTGCGATCGAGCCGCCAGCAGAGCTCGAGCCGGTCACAGAGCTCGAACCGGCGGCCGACTTCTGGACCCACCCGTTCACCGGCTTCGCACCGGTCGCCGAGCCAACCAACGGCCACGACCCGGCCGAGGCTGCGGTCGCGCCCGAGGCTGCGGTCGCGCCAGAGGCAGCCGCGCTTCCAGCTGACGAACCGGCGCCCGCTGCCGAGGTGGCCCCGGAACTCGTAACCGAGCCGGCTGTCCAGGCCCAGGCCGAGCCACCAGCTGATCCAGGCGCCGATGCCCGGGCCGCCGAGCTGGCCGAACGAACCACGCGCCTCCTCGGCCGTCTCCGGGTCCAGCCTCGCTCGGCGGCGTCTGCAGCTGCCCTGAGCCCTGCCGAACCCAGTGCCCAGACCGTTGCCCGGCCTGACGCAGTCGCGCCAGCAGTCGCTCCAGCAGTCGCTCCAGCAGCCGCCTGGGCGAGCCTGCCCCAGGCGGCCGAGTTGGCAGCGCCGTAGCCAGTCGTCGCGGCCGAGCCGTCGAACCCGATTCCGGATCCCGAGCCGGTCATCCGGCCGAGCCAGCCCGCGTGGATGCGCACCCTCCAGCCCTTGGTGAGTCCCCAGCCGGTCGCCGAAGCACCGGGCGCCGAAGAACCGATCGCCGAAG
>JBEPUS010000142.1:0-6767 GCA_041691435.1 Chloroflexota bacterium | reverse complement strand
CCTGGCTGGCGTGGCCCGAGACGTGGGCCCGCTTGATCGTGTGGTAGAAGACGTTCGCACCGGCCTTGAACAGGTTGTCGATGGTCCGGCTGACGTATTCCTCGTTGCCCGGGATGGGGCTGGCGCTGACGATCACCGTATCGCCCGGCTGGATCTCGACGAAGCGATGGTCGCGGTTGGCCATCCGGGCCAGGCCGGCCATCGGCTCGCCCTGGGCGCCGGTGGTGGCGATGACCAGCTTGGAGTTGCCGGCCTCGTTGATCCGGTCCTTGGCGACGATCATCGCCGGGTCGTACTTGAGGTAGCCGAGATCGGTGGCGATCCGGAAGTTCTGCTCCATCGAGCGGCCGATCACCGCGGTCTTGCGACCGAAGGAGGCGGCGGCGTCGAGGACCTGCTGGACGCGGGCGATGTTGCTCGCGAAGGTGGCCACGATCACCCGGCCCTCGAGCGGCTCCATGATCTCGCGGAAGGCCTCGCCCACGGTTCGCTCGGATGGCGTGTAGCCGGGGTTCTCCGCCCGGGTCGAGTCGGACAGGAGGCAGATCACGCCCTCCTCGCCGAGCCGGGCCAGGATGTGGAAGTCGGACAGCTTGCCGTCCACCGGGGTGTGGTCGAACTTGAAGTCTCCGGTATGGACCACCACGCCGACGGGCGTCCGCAGGGCGATGCCCATCGCGTCCGGGATCGAGTGACCGATCCGGAACGGGATGACCGTGAACGGGCCGATCTGAAGCTCGTCGCCCGGATTGAGCGGTCGGAGCTCGTTGTTGTGGAGGCGGTGCTCCTTGATCTTGTTGCCGAGGAGGCCCCGGGCAAGCGTCGAGGCGTAGACCGGCACGCCCGGGAACTCGGGCAGGATGTACGGCAGGCCGCCGACGTGGTCTTCGTGGGCGTGGGTGATCAGGAATGCCCGGACGTTGGCCCGGCGCTCCTTCAGGTAGGTGATGTCGGGGATGACCAGGTCAATCCCGAACATCTCCTCGTCGGGGAACATCAGGCCGCAGTCGATCACGACGATGTCATCGCCGTACTCGAAGACGTACATGTTCTTGCCGATCTCGCCGACCCCGCCGAGCGGGATGATGCGAAGCGGCTTGGTTTCAGATGCCATTGGGTGGGTGGTTCTTTCTCTCAGAAGAGGGTGAGTTGATCGTCCGGGGCGGCCGGGTCGGCCGCAATGAAGGACAGATCGGGTTGGGGTTCAGGTGTTTGAATCGCGGCGATTGGTTCCGCTGGTGCGATGGATTCAGGGGCGGCAGTCGCGGTGAGGCCTTCGCGCCGGCCGCGGGCCTCGATCAAGGCTGCCGGGATCCGGGCCACGTCCTCGTAGCTGGTCCGCTCGATCTCGGTCGCCCGGAGGGCGGCGGCGGGATGGTACAGGGCGAACGCGAGGGCACGGGCGGCGCCGGTATCGGGATTGACCGGACCCAGCGTCCCGTGGACCTGCGAGATTCGTGCTCCGGGCATGAACCGGCCGAGCGAATGCCGGCCAAGGGTCACGACCAGGGCCGGATCGAGGATCTCCAGCTGGCGGCGCAGGTACGGGGCACAGGCGGCGATCTCGTCCGGTTCCGGATCGCGGTTCTCGGGTGGCCGGCATTTGACGATGTTCGTGATGAAGACGTCCTCGCGCCGCCAGCCCAGGCTGCCCAGGAACTTGCCAAGGAGCGCTCCGGCCCGGCCCACGAACGGGCGGCCCTGGCGGTCCTCGTTGTAGCCGGGTCCTTCGCCCACGAAGACGACCTCGGTCTCGGGGCTGCCCTCACCCGGCACGGCTTGCGTGCGAGTCTCGTGGAGCCGGCATTTCGTGCAGCTCCTGACCTCGGCGGCGATCGCCTCGAGGCTCATAGCCCGGTCGATGCCCCGGTCGAGCTCGATCATGCCGGCAGGCCGCTGGCCACGGGTCCACGCTGGGCAGCGGGCCGGATCCAGCCGCGCTCCGAGATGAGCTGGGCGATCTCGACGGCGTTTGTCGCCGCGCCCTTGCGCAGGTTGTCGCTCACGACCCAGAAGGCCAGGCCGCGGCCACCGGCAATTGACGGATCCTGGCGGACGCGGCCCACGAAGACCTCGTCGCGCCCGGCCGCATTCCGCGCAAGCGGGTAGACGTGGTTGGCCGGATCGTCCTGGACGATCACCCCCGGCACGGCGGCGAAGAGGCGCCGGGCCCGCTCGGGATCGATGGGCCGGCTCGTCTCGACATGGACGGCCTCGGAGTGGCCGACGAAGACGGGCACGCGGACCGCGGTGCAGCTGATCCGCAGGTCGGGCAGGTGGAGGATCTTGCGGCTCTCGGTGACCACCTTCCACTCTTCCTTCGTGTAGCCGTTGGCCAGGAAGGTATCGATCTCGGGCAGGGCATTGAACGCGATCGGATGCGGGTAGACCGCCGCCGTCAGGGGCTGGCCGGCGACGTGGGCGGCGACCTGCGCCTCGAGCTCGGCCTGGGCGTCCAGGCCGGTGCCCGTCACGGACTGGTAGGTGTCGACGACGACGCGCTCGATACCCACGCTGTCGCGCAGGGCCATGAGCACCGGTGCGAGCTGCATCGTCGAGCAGTTCGGGTTGGCGATGATCCCGGTATGGTCCGCGGCATCGGCCGGATTGACCTGGCTGACCACGAGGGGCACGTCCGGGTCCATGCGCCAGGCATTCGAGTTGTCGATCACGGTGGCGCCCCGGGCGACGGCCGCAGGAGCGAGCTCGAGGGAGACGGACGCGCCGGCCGAGAAGAGGGCGATGTCCACCCCGGCGAAGGCATCCGGACCGGCCTCGATCACCGGATGGGACACCCCGTTGATGGTGGTTGAGCGACCCGCCGATCGGCCCGACGCCATGAGACGCAGCTCCCGGATCGGGAAGTCGCGCTCGCGCAGCACCTGGATCATCGTCCCCCCGACGAGTCCGGTCGCGCCGACCACGGCGACGGTGAGCGGTTGGCGCGTCATGCGAGGCACGCCTCCACTGCGCGAGTCAAGGGCACCGTTCGAGTATAGCAGCGCCGTTCCGCGCTCCCGTCCGGGCGGCTGGTTCCAAGGCTCGACGTGGTGTCGCCTGCGTCTGTACTTGCCCCGTCGCTCGAGCGTGGCTGATCCCTGGCTCGACATGGTGTCGGGACTCACCCTGGCCCGGTTCCTGCCGCGCTCAGTACCCAGCCAGGCCCGATTCTTCCGGATCATCGGTGGGCGTAGTGCTAACGGAGATCGGTGCCCCGAACTGACGCTGGCCGGCTTCCCTTGGGACGCGGCCGTGCACGAATCACCGGCTGCGGGTCGTCGCCAGCCGAGGATCCGGCCTCGACCCTTGCATTGCACTACGCGGACCGATATTCCGGCAGAACGCGGCATCCGTTTCTCGCTGATTGCCATGGCGAGGCGGATGTTGTCTCGAGCGTGACAAACGGTCCGAAACGGGGCCGATGACTTCGGCAGCAGCGCGCGCCCCGGCATGGCGATGACCGAATCGACCGGCTTCCAGCCCGATTCGAGCGTGCGCGCGGATAGAACAGGGCGGGGACCGTCGAGCGGAGCGTCGTCGAGGCGCTCCATGGGGACGGATTCGGGCTCGTTGTCATGCTGGCTGCAACGAGCGCCCGCGCGCGACGTGCCCCATGCGCCAACTCCCGGCCCCGGTGCGGCGGCGCCGAACCCGGAACACCGAACCTGGCGCGCCGAACCGGGCGCAGCCGCAGCCGGCGGCCGGGCGCGCCCGGCGAGAACCCTCGCCTATTGGAAGTAGCCGGTGACGTCGAGGATCAGCTGAGTCTTCGCGCCATGAGTGGCGATGTAGATGAGCGAGTCGTTGCCGTCAAAACCGATGAACGCAGTGACCCCGTTCGCCCGGACGTCCCCGGCAGGTAAGTTCAGCGTGGACGTCATCGGCTTGGCGATCGGGACAGCGGTCAATGACACGAAGCCGGCCTTCGTCTGTCCAACCACCGTGAGATTGCCGGTCAGCGAGTCACCGAGGTACGGGATTCCCGCCAGCCCGTCGGCGACGAAGCTGCGCGACGTCCCTGCGCTGAACGACCCAGCGAGTGCGCTGGAGAGGACGCCGGATCGGGTATCGAGGAGCCGGCTGGGCGGCAGCGGGTAGAAGAGCAATCCGCCGCCCAGGCTGGAGTAATAGCCGCTGATGTCGACAAGGACATCAGTGGTGCCGGAAGCGGCCTTGTAGACGATCGAGACATCGCCGGCATCCACGGCCACGGTCAGCCCATTTGCCCGAACGTCACCAGCGGGAAAGTTCAGCGTGGAGGTGGACGGGTTGATCGTTGGATCCGGTGTTACCGACAGGTAGCCGCCCTTCGTCTGGCCGACCACGGTCAGGTTGGCCGTGATCGCCACCGCGTCGGTTGGCAGGCCCTGCGCGCCAAGATCGAGGGTCCGCGGAACGTTGGCCACGAACTTGCCGCTCAGCCCGATTGACGTGCGAGTATCCAGTGCCCGGAAGTTGTCCACCGGGATGTACTCGGCGTGGAGCGAATCGGCCAGGAAATAGCCCGTGATGTCGACGATCACGTGGCTCTTCTTGCCTGCGGCCGCCTTGTATACGACGGCCAGGGTCCCACCCGGACCGAGCGGCGTCGTGAAGTTATTCGCGCGAACGTCGCCAATGGGGAAATTGATCGTCGAGGTTGTCGGGGCCGCGGTCGAGACCGGGGTGACCGAGAGGTAACCGGCCGCGGTCTGGCCAACTACTGTCACGTTGCCGGTCACGGCCACCGCGTCAGATGGGATCACGCCGAACCCCCCAACCAAGAAGCTCTGTGGGACGTTCGCCTGGAGGATTCCGGGGACGCCGAGTGGGGTCCGTGAATCGGCGACGCGCACAGGGGTGATCGGGACGTACGAGTTGCCGACACCCTGATCGTCGACGCTGATCAGGGTTCCGGCGCCAGGCGAGGCTACGAAATGGCCGGGCGCCCCGGCGTCGTACTCGCCACTCAGGTATGGCGTGGGATCCGGCTGTCCGAAATCTAGGTCGTACTCACCGGCCGGGCGGACGGTCAGCTGCCAGGTCCCATCGGCTGCGGTCTGGGTGAACCCGTCACCCGCCGGCGAGACTCCGCCGGAGATGGATACGTGAACCCCTTGGATCGGGACATCCGACTGGTCGCTGACCTCACCCGACAGGACGGAACCGAGCGGCAGGACCACGTTCACACCGGACTTGCTCGTCCCGGAAATTGAGATCGGCGTTGCCAGGGTCGAGTCGGCGGCGTAGCCGCCCGGGCCGAAGAAGCCTTCGATGTGGGTCTTCTGAAATACCTCGACGACGTACGTATTGGTGGGCAGGCGGCGGAGTGACCACGCGCCATTGACGTCGGTCACGGTGCTCACGCAACCACCAGAGGTCTGTCCGCAGACGAAGATGTAGGCGGGGCTCGCGAACGCGCCGTCCTCGCCCGTGGCGGTCCCACTGAGCGTTGCGCCGTGCGGAATGGTGGCATTGAAGCCGGTTCGGTCGGAGCTCGTGACGACCACGTTCGTGGCCTGGGCCTCGTTGATGGTCAGGCCGCTCGTCCCGTTCCAGTAGCCGAGTGGGAACTGGCTCTCGAGGGTGTTGGCCGACCCTTCGAGGAACAGGAGGTGGTACGAGTCTGGCCACAGGCCCAGGACTTGCCAGGCGCCATTGCCGGCGGCCGTTGCCCGGCCCTCGTTGGTGTCTCCGAATGCCTGGACGTGGGCGCCGCTCGCGCCGGTTCCCGTCAGGGTTCCAGTGATCCGGAGCCCCGCCGGGGCGAGGATATCCTGGCCCGTCAGGTTCGAGCCACTGACAACCAGGCTGGTGCCGGCGCCGCTTTCCACCACCGTCCCGGCGACCACGGGGCCACTCCGGAAGTTCAATGTCTCGGGCACGAAGACACTCAGCGCATACGTGCCGTCGGCGACGGCGTGGAGGGTGTAATGGCCACTCCCGTCCGTGAGTCCGCTCGAACCACCGGCAACACCTTCGGCATTGACCTGGACCCCTGCCAGGGCGACGGCGCCCGTGCCGGTTACCGTGCCGCTGATCTCAAGGCCGGACGGCGGCGTCAGGTCGATGCCGGTCGCATTGGCTGAGGTGACATCGATCGGCGTGGCCGACGTCTGGTCGGCAACCGGGCCGCCGGGCGTGTACCACGCCTGCAGGAAATCGCCCGTCTCGGTTGGTTCAACCTGGAGCTCGTAGATGGCCGGCGTGAGGCCCTCGATCGTGTACGTCCCGTCGCCGGCAGTTGTCGCGGAGCCCAGGGTGTTGTCATCCGCCGTGTAGGCGATCACGTCCATGCCGGCGATCGGGTCCGCCGATCCATTGGTCAGCGTGCCGCTGATCGTCTGCCCGATGGGCAGCTGGACATTGAGCCCTGTGATCGCGTGTGGAGCCACCGCGTGCCCGGACACGTGGGTCCGGAACTTGCCGTGAATCGTGGCCGGGGCCTGGGGCCGGGCGGGAGCCTGTGGACTGGCCGCCAGGGTCACCGCCGTGACCGGCCCGCCGAGCGTCGCCGCCACGAACAGGGCCGCCCCAACGAGTCCGCGATACCTGCTGCCTGCCCGCACGATCCCCTCCTCAATGCGTCCGGTTCCTGACCTATGGAGCCTAGCGCAACGAACAGCCCGTCCGTCGTGCTGACGGGCGGGCTGTCGAGGCGGCGATGGGAACGCGAACGAGGCTCGCGGGGGTTGGTCAGACGGGTTCCTTGGCGAGGTGGCGCTGCATGGCCGCCTTGCGCGACAGGTTGACCCGGCCCTGGCGGTCGACCTCGGTGACGACCACCA
>JBEPUS010000141.1:0-6832 GCA_041691435.1 Chloroflexota bacterium | reverse complement strand
ACGATCCTGCACCTGCGCGTCCGCCGCTACCGGCGCAACGAGACCATCTTCCACCAGGGCGATCCTGGGGACGCCCTCTACATCGTCGAGTCCGGCTCGGTCAAAGTGGTCCTGCCGTCACCCGAAGGCGAGGACGCCGCGATCATCGCGACGCTCGACCGGGGCGCCTTCTTTGGCGAGCTTGCCCTGCTCGATGGAGCCGACCACAGCGCGACCGCAATTGCCGTCGAGCCGACCCAGGCCCTGGTCCTGCGCCGGGAGCCGTTCGAGCAGCTCGTCGAAGAGGAGCCGGCCCTGCGCACGGCGCTGATGGCGGGCCTCGTCGCCGAGCTGCGCCGCCTGACCAGCCACGTGGGCGAGCTGCACTTCCTGGACCTGCCCGGCCGGCTTGCGAGCCGGATCGTGACGATCGCCCGGGAGACCAACCCGACGCTGACCACGAACATCGTCCTCGAGTGGCCCTACACGCAGTCCGACCTGGCCGGAATGATTGGTGGCACGCGCCAGACCGTGAACCGGCTGCTCCAGGACCTCGTCGCCCGGGGCCTGATCCGGCTCGAGCGCGACCAGCTCCTCATCCCGGATCTCGCGGCGCTGGCCCGAAGCGTCGACCGATGAAGCGTCGACCGATGAAGCGTCGACCGATGAAGCGTTGGCGGGCGATCCTCCGGTGAGCCCTGGACGGCGGCGCGCCGACCGGCTCGATGCCGAGGGTCTCGCCCTGCTCCGGGCAATTGCCGGACGAGGCGCCATCGCCCGCCGCCTCGAGGACGGAGCCGAGCGGGCGGTCCTGCGTTCGATCGTCGAAGCGACCGTCGCGCTGTTTGACGCAGAGGCCGCCTCGATTGCCCTGTTCGACCCCGCCCGCAACCAGCTCGTCTTCCAGGTGGCCGCCGGCGAGCAGGGCCAGGGCGTGATCGGGCTGGCCATCGCGCCCGACCAGGGGATCGCCGGGTACGTCTTCACGACCGGCCAGCCCCTGGCACTCTCCGAAGTTGAGCGCGACGCCCGATTTGGCCGCGGCGCGGCCGAGGCGACCGGCTTCGTGCCACGCTCGATCGTGGCCGTGCCCCTGCTCGATGAGCAGGGCGCGCTGGGCGTCCTCGAGGTCCTCGACAAGCGCTCCTCGGCGGCGTTCAGCCTGCGCGACATCGAGCTGGCCGGCGTGTTCGCCCGGCAGGCAACGGTGGCGATCCGCGCTTCCCGGGTGGAGCGCGACCTGGCCAGCCTCATGCAGGCGACCCTCTCGACGTTGGCCGGCTCCGAGTCCACCGATGAGCCGACGCTCCAGCGGATCGTCGAGCTGGCAACCAGGGATCTCGACGGCGACGACGACGGCCGGCTGTGGGCGATCGTCGACCGCGTCGCACGGCTGCGCGGCGCCGACCCAGGCGAGCTCGAGCTGCTGGCCGAGATCCTCGAGGTTGTGGCCCTGCGGGCCGAGCGCCGGGCGAGCCAGCGACAGCGTTCGGGACGGCCGCGCGGAGCCGAGTGAGCGACGCGATCCTGCCCGCCTGGAGCGAGCCATTCGTGGGCGAGCACCGAACTGGCCTCGCCCGATCGCGGCCCCTCGGCGATCTCGATCGGGCCACGGTATTTGGCGGTGTGGATGGTGCGGGCGTCACGGTCGCGATCATCGACTCGGGCGTGGAGCGGGACCATCCCGACGTCGGCGGGCAGCTGGTCGAGAGCGTGGTGATCGAGTTCAACGACGACGATGAGCCGACGGTCCGGCCGGATCCGGAGGCGATCGACGTGGTTGGCCATGGGACGGCCTGCGCCGGGATCATCCACGGCCTGGCCCCGGCAGCGAGGTTGATCTCGGTGCGCGTGCTGGGGCCCGACAACAAGGGCAAGGGCACGATCTTCGCGGCCGGCCTGGAGTGGGCGATCTCCGCCGGGGCGACCGTGGCCAACCTCAGCCTGTCGTCGCGCAGTGAGGCGATGTTCCCGATCTTCCACGACCTGGCCGACCGGGCCTATTTCGCGAACTGCCTGCTGGTCAGCGCGGCCAACAACGTCCAGGGCGCGAGCTATCCCTCGCTCTTCGCGGCAGTCGTGTCAGTCGCCGCCCATGACGTCGGCGATCCGTGGACGTGGTTCTACAACCCGGCTCCGCCCGTGGAGTTCGGCGCCTACGGGGTGGACGTCGAAGTGGCCTGGAAGGGTGGCGGCCACGTCGTGGCCACCGGCAACAGCTTTGCCGCCCCGCACGTCGCCGGCCTGGCCGCACTGATCCGCAGCCGGTACCCGGACGCCAGCCCGTTCGAGGTCAAGACGATCCTGGCCGCGACGGCCACCCGCCCGGCCTGACGTCGGCCCGCGACTACTCGCCCTTGCTGCCGGTGGAACGGATCGTCGAGAAGTGGCCCTCGACGTCATCTTCGTCGTCGGTTGCCCGCGCCGTTCGCCCGGCATGCCCCTCGACGTCCGTGTCGAGATCGGTCGGGGTGATCCCCAGCCGGGTCGGATCCTGGTCCTTGTCCTGGTCCTGGTCAGTCATCATTCGATCCCTTCGGTCGTCGTGGGCCAGCCGTTGCCCGTCGTTGCGATCCGGCCCACCGTACATCGCCCGATGCGACGCCGACGAGCAGATCCCAGACGCCGGATGTGTCGGCAATGCGACAGCCGGCTCAGTCACCCAGCGGCAGGTGGGCTCGCGGCCGTCGCCCCGCCCCGGTGCAGGGCGAGCAGGCGCGGCGCGAGCTCCGGCCCGGCCGTGACCAGCTCGAGGAAGGCAGATGCATCGAGCGAGAGCAATCGGACGGGTGTCTCCGCGCTGACGGTCGCGCTGCGCGTGGCCCCGGTCAGGAGGCCGATCTCCCCGAAGACATCGTCCTCCCCCAGGCTGCGCAGTCGCCGGGGTGGTTCGCCCGGCCCCTCGGAGCGGGTGACTTCGACCGAGCCCGCGAGGATCACGTAGAACCGGTCGGCCCGATCGCCCTGGCGGATGACCACGTGGCCGGCAGGCAGCGCAACTGTGGTGCCCCGCGAGAGGGCGCCCGCGACCCGGAAGGCCGGGATCCCGGCAAAGAGCGGCAGGCCGGCGACCCGCTGGGCCACGGCCGCGAGCTCCGGATCGCCGGCCTGGCCGCCGGAGCCGCCCACGAGGATCGTGCCGACGACGCCGGCCGCCACGACGAGGACAGCAGTCGCCCCCAGGACGGGCGCGATTCCCAGGCCAATGGCCAGGATTGGCAGGGCGAACGAGCCCGCTGCGTAGGCCAGCGTCCCGACGGTCTGGATCGAGCCGATCGCCCGTCCGCGCGCGCCTGGCGGCACGATTCGCTGGAGGAGTGTCGTGCTGACGACCTCGGCCAGCAGGCTGCCGGCCGATGCGATCACCAGCATCACGAAACCCACGGCCAGGGACGTGGCCAGGCCGAGCCCTGCCAGGCCGACGCTGAACAGGACGATGCCCGCGATGAGCGGCAGCGACAGGCGACTGCGAACCACCAGGAGGCCCGACCCGACGGCGCCGAGGAGGCCGCCGACGCCGATCGCGGCATTGAGGTAGCCGGTCCCGTCCTCACCGGCGCCAAACTGGTGACTGGCCAGGACCACGGTCAGGATGCCCACGCCGCCCAGTGCAAAGCCGGCCGCGATGTCGACCAGGGCCAGCCCGGCGAGCGGCCGCAGGGGCAGCGCGGCCGGCACGGCGGACCGCTCGGGCCGCGCCTCGGGAACGACCGCCAGGGATCCGCCGGCGTCGGCACGCGGCGCGGCCTCGTCCACCGGCCGGGGGAGGCGCCACAGGACGACGGCGATGATTCCGAACGAAACGGCGTTGAGCAGGAACGCGAGGGTCAGGCCGCCGGCCGCGATCAACAGGCCGGCCACCGCCGGGCCGATCACGAAGGCGAGATTGTCGAGGCTCGACCACGCGCTGTTGGCCGGGCCGAGCTCGGTCTCGTCGCTGACCAGGCTGGGCAGGTACGAGCCGATCGTCGGGCCGAAGAAGGTCGAGAAGCAGGTCGCCAGGATGGCCAGGCCGACGATGACCGCCAGCGGCCCGTGGGCGGCCTGGAGCCCGGCCAGGACGAGCATGATCAGGCCGCGGGCGACGTCCGTCACGAGCAGTACCAGGCGCCGGTCGAAGCGATCGGCGACGACTCCGGCCACGTACGAGAGGAGCACGTAGGGCAGGACGCGGGCGGCCCCGACGACCCCGAGCAGGACGGGATCGGAGCTCGACTGGTAGACCACCACGAGGAGTGCGACGAGGTACAGCCAATCGCCGATCGACGACACGAACTCGCCGGCCAGGAGGCGAACCAGCGGCCCGTTGCGGAGGAGCCGGCGGTAGGCGGCGAGGACGCTCAAGACGGCCGCCGTGGTGGATGGTTGCCCTCGCGTGCGAGGAGGGCCGTCTTGATCTCGAGGAGGGCCTCGCGCTCGCCAAACCAGCCGCCGCCGTAGCCACCCAGCGTTCCGTCGCCGGCGATGACCCGGTGGCAGGGGATCAGCAGGCCGATCGGGTTCCGGCCGACCGCGCCCCCGGCGGCGCGTGCCGCGCCCCGCCGGCCGATCCGCTCGGCCAGCCGGCCGTAGCTGATCGTCTCGCCCCAGGCCAGCTGGCGCACCGCCCCCAGGACGAGACGGTCCCACTCGGTGAGGCCGTGGAGCGCGATGGCGATGCCGTCGGCCGCCCGCGGATCGCCGGCCAGCAAGGCCTCCACCGCCTCACTGGCTGCGGCCAGGCGCCGGCCGATCCCGTCAGACGTCGCGGCCGGCGCTTCCGGCCAGCGGCCGAATCGCCGGAAGACGCCCGCAGCGAAGGACTCCTCGGTGGACAGCACCTCGAGGGCCACGATCGCGTCCTCGTCGGCCGCCAGCCGGACCGGACCCCAGCGCGCCGGGACCTGGGCGATGCCGATCACGCCGAGGTCGTCACGCGAATCGGGTCACGCCGGCCCGGTCCTGCGGTCCGTCACTCGTGGTTATAGCGCCGGAAGATGGCCACCGCGTTCTGGCCGCCGAAGCCGAAGCCGTTGACCATCACGGTGTCGACCTTCGCCGGGCGAGCGGTCAGCGGAACGTAGTCGAGGTCGCACTCGGGGTCGGGCTGGTGCAGGTTGGCCGTCGGCGGAATCACCTGGTCGCGTATCGCGCCGCATGCGGCGAGGGCGCTGGCGATCCCGGCAGCCCCCACCAGGTGGCCGATCATCGACTTCGGCGAGCTGATCGCGACGCGTTGCGCCTGGGCGCCAAAGGCGGCCTTGATCGCCCGGGTCTCGGTCACGTCGTTGAGCGGGGTAGCCGTGCCATGGGCGACGATGTAGTCGATCTCGTCGGTGGTCACCCCGGAGTTGCGCAGGGCATTGGTCATCGCCCGGGTGGCTCCCCGGCCGGTGGGCTCGGGGGCGCTGATGTGAAATGCATCGGCGGTCAATGCCCCGCCCAGGATCTCGGCGATCGGGGTGGCTCCGCGGGCCAGCGCGTGCTCGAGCGACTCGACCACCACGGCCCCGCCGCCCTCGCCCAGGACGAATCCGTCGCGGCTGCCGTCGAACGGCCGCGACGCGTGCTGGGGGTCGTCGTTGCGCTTGCTCAGTGCGCCCATGTTGCCCAGCGCGGCGATCGCCATGGGCAGGACCGGTGCCTCAGCTCCGCCGGTCAGGACCACATCGCATTCGCCGTCGCGGATCAGGCGCAGGGCGTCGTGGAACGCGATCACCGAGGTCGCGCAGGCGGCGACCTGGGTCATCACCGGGCCGGTCAGGTGGTATTCCATCGACAGCATGCAGGCGCCCATCGATCCCGAGAGGGCCGGGACGGCGAACGGGCTGACGAAGCGGGGGCCTTTCGAATCGGCGACATGGGTGCCGTCGATGATCTGCTCGATGCCGCCCCCGCCGGTGTTCATCACCACCCCAACGCGATCCCGCTGCTCGTCGGTCATCGCGCCAAAATCGATCCCCGAGTCGGTCACTGCCTCCTTGCCCGCGGCCATCGCGAAGTGGATGAAGCGGCTCATCCGGCGAGCCATCTTGGCGTCCATGGCGACGGTCGGGTCGAAATCGAGGACCTCCGCGGCGATCTGGACCTCGAACGTGCTGGGATCGAAGGACTGGATGCGGCGGGTGCCCGAGACACCGGCCACCAGGTTGCGCCAGTACGTCGGGAAGTTCCCGCCGTTGGGCATCACCGCCCCCAGGCCGGTGATCACGGCACGGCGGGCAGGATCAGAGCTGGGCGGCACAGGCTACCTCGGGACGGTCGGGCGGGCGGGTCGATTGTAGTGCCGGTCGGCGGAGCGCCGATCGCCGGCCAACCGGCTCAGTCGCCGTCGTACCGCTTGAAGATCACGGCCCCGTTGTGGCCGCCCAGGCCGATGTTGTTCGAGAGGGCGTAGCGGATCTGGGCCTGGCGCGTCTCCGTGGCCACGTTCAGGTCGCATTCGGGATCCGGATCGCGATAGTTGAGCGTCGCGGTGATCGTCTGCTCGGCCACCGACATGACCGTCGCAAAGGCCTCGAACGCACCCGCGGCGCCCATCATGTGGCCGGTCAGGGACTTGGTCGCGCTGATCGCGATCTGCGGCGTGTGCTGCCCGAAGACGTGCCAGATGGCTTCGGCTTCGCGAACGTCGCCCATCGGCGTCGAGGTGCCATGAGGATTGAGCAGGTCGACTTCGTCGGCCGGCACGCCGCGCCGATCGAGGGCCATCTTCATGGCCCGGGCGGAACCGCCGCCATGGGCAACGGGCTGGATCATGTCCCAGCCGTCGGCCGCCGAGCCATAGCCCACCACCTCCGCATAGATCCTGGCGCCGCGTGCCTTGGCGAGCTCCAGGTCCTCGAGGAAGAGCGACCCGGCGCCCTCCCCAAGG
>JBEPUS010000140.1:0-6896 GCA_041691435.1 Chloroflexota bacterium | reverse complement strand
CAGCCAGCCAGCCGGCGCGCGACCCGCTGACGAGGATCGTGAAGGCGGCTAGGACCGCGAGCACCACGGCGACGAGGATCCGGCCCTTTGAGCCGACGCCAACGATGGCGATCGCAGAGGTTGCGAGCAGGACCACGATGGTCATCACGGCCGAGGGATTGCCGAACGTCAGGCTCTCGGATTCCGGCCGTAGTGGCGGGATCGCGAACCGCCCGATAAGGCCCCACCAGGCGATCCAGTGGGCGATGTTGGCCCCTGCGTAGGCGATCGCGAGCACGAACGCGAGGGCCACGACCAGGGTGCCCATCCGGACCCTGAAGAAGGGCTGGGCGAGCAGGCGCACGAGGAGCAGGTAGAGCGCGGCGAGGATGATCGCGTAGCCGAAATACTCGAGCGACTCCGGCCGAAAGCGCGAGAACTCCGTCGAGATCGCCAGGGACACGAGCCCCACGATGATGGCCGGGAGGAGCGCGCTTCGCGGCCGCCAATCGGGCCGTCGGATCGCTACGACGGCCCAGACGAGGAGGGTCAGCGCGGCGAGGACCACCGAGATAAGCCGCAGGTCCCCCCGGTAGAGCCCGTTCCAGCCGCCACCGAAGAAGACGAGGTACAGCGCCAGCAGGGCGATGCCGATCCAGGCGCTGAGGCGGGCCACCACCGGATGCTACCGTGGCCTGGATGGCCACCGTCACCAGCTCAATCGTCATCAACCGGCCCATCGAGGACGTGTTCGCGGTCCTGACCGATGTCGAGCAGACCCGGAAATGGTTCCCCGGCGACGTCGAGGAGCACTGGACGTCGCCGCCACCGCACGGCGTGGGTTCGACCCGGCATGCCGTCGTCAGGATGTTCGGCCGGCGGACCGAGAACGATGCCGTTACGACGGAGTACGAGCCGCCGCATCGCGCGACCATGGCCGGCACCACACCGAATGCCTCGTTCGTAGCGACGCTCACCTTCGCGTCGGAGCCTGGCGGGACTCGTGTCGTCGTTACAACGGACTTCAAGCTGCGCGGCGCGATGCGGATCCTCGGGCCGGTCGTCGTCACGGTCTACGGGCGGGGCTGGGATCGTGGTCTGGCCAATCTCAAGGAGATGATGGAGTCCGGGCGGCGGATGGGTACAGATCTCAGCACCTAGGAGTCGAACCGATGCTGCAACAGTGCTGACTGCGTGGATGCTTGATCTAGAGGTTTGAGTGCTGACGGCTGGATCTCAACCCGTCCCCTGGATCACACGCCTAGAGCGCCCGCTGGCCTTCGGATTGGTCGTCGCGATCGCGGGTTTCGGGATCCCACTGACTTGGTTTCGTTGGTCAGCCGTTCAGGCGCATGGGTTGGTCGGAGGTGACCTGACGTTCTATCAATCCGCCGCTCGGCGGTTCCTGGAGACTGGGACGCAATACCTTCAATATCAGTTAGCCGGGCACTACAACAGTCAGCCGCAGGTGGCCCAGGCCCTGCTCCCGTCGCTGCACCCTCCACCAGCGCTCGGGCTGTTTCTGCCTTTCTTGTACCTCCCCGCTTTCCTGTGGTGGGCGATCCCGCTCGGGGTCATTGGTTGGGCCCTGCGGGACTCCCGGCCGCGGCCTTGGACATGGCCGGTGCTTGCGGCTTTCCTCGTGTGGCCAGGTACCTCTACGCCGTTCATGGTTGGCAACACGACAATGTGGGGTATGGCGGCAGTCGCAGCGGGCCTCCGTTGGAACTGGCCCGTCGCGTTCCTCGTGCTGAAACCGAGTTTCATGCCGTTCGCTATCGTCGGCGCAGGCCGCCGATCGTTTTGGATCGCCACTGCGGGGCTGGCCATCGCCGGCCTCGCTCTGCTTCCGGAATGGGGACGTTGGTTCGTCGTCCTTCGAAATGGCACGGCGGACGCGAGCTACTCACTCGGTTCGTATCCGGCCCTCCTGATCCCAATCGTGGCGTGGTTCGGCAGCCCAGTCCACCGCGACACGAGCAGATGACGTCCGGCGTCTACGGCCTCCGCCGGCTGCGCGAGCCCGCCTTCCAGCGGCTCCTCCTGGTCCTCCTCGCGATCATCTTGGTCGCCTTCCGGCTGACCCAGTTCGCGGTCTTCACCACCCAGATCCAGTGGGGCTACGACTTCTCCGCCTACTGGGCGGCGGGCTGGCAACTGCTGCATGGGTTTTCGATCTACACCACGGACCAGCTGAGGGGGCCATACGCACCGCAGCAGCAGTACCTCTACCTCTACCCGCCTCCGCTGGCGGCCGCCGTGAGCCCGATCTCGTTCCTGATCCCCGGCGACTACCGCGTCGCGGCCTGGGTCTGGGCTGGTTTGGGCGCGGTGATCCTGGTCGCCGGGACGTGGGCAGTCGCCCGATCCGTAGGGCTGTTCGAGCGGATCCGGGCCGCGAGCGGCCTAGGCCCGTGGATCCTGATCGTCGCTGTCTTCTGCTTCCCGCCGGTCGTGGGCGAGCTGGTTCTCGGCAACGTCCACATCCTCCTGTTCGGGCTCTTTGCCATCGCCTGGCTCGGCCTCCGGCGGGGCGATAGGACTGGCGAGCGCTGGGCCGGCATCGCCATCGGCATCGCGACGATCATCAAGGTCTTCCCGGCGCTTATCGTCGTCTGGTTCGTGCTCACCGGGCGGCGGCGCGCGGCTTGGTGGGCGGCGATCGGCGGTCTGGCGGCCATCATGATTGCGCTGCCGCTCACGGGGTTGGAGTCGTGGCTCGACTTCCGGGCTGCTCTCTTCAACCTCTCGGCGCCGTCCGACACCACCGATACGCTCGCCCCGACCGTCTGGCTGGCCGGGTACATTGGGTTCGGCCTGGCTCGCCTGATCGTCACGGGCGTCGCCCTGGCGATCCTCGCCTTCACGGCGCGCCGCCTGCCGACCCGGCGCGGTTTCGTGGTGGCGGTGTTGCTGTCCGTCCTCATCGCGCCGGCCCTCTACCACCACTACCTGGCGATCCTGGTCCTGCCGTTCCTGCTCCTCCTGCCCGAGGCCGGGGCTTTGCCTTGGCTCGCCCTGGCGTATCTCCTGATGTCGGGCGGGGAGCAGACCGCCCTCGGCGACCTCTCCTGGATCGTGAACCGCGCCCTGCCGACGGCCGGCGCCCTGGTCCTGCTGGGGGTTGCCCTCTTCCGGCCCCTGCCGGCCGATGGGCGCCCGACCGTCGGGCAGGCCCGCGGCCTTCCGACTTCCAGTGGCTAGGGCGGCGCGAGGTTGCTGATCGGGCAGCGGATGACCCAGTGCGTCAATGTGTGATACATTCTGCCTGTGCGTCAGATAGTTTCTGCCACGTTGTTAGAATGAAAGACGCTTTCGACCATGCTTTTCCACACGCCTGAACTCGAAGACGAAGAGCTCCAAGTCATCGCAAGGATCGATCGGATCCGCGAAGGCCTACGCCATCAGCTGCCCGAGCAGCGGCGTTGGGTGGGGCTCCTGCGGCGGGTCATGCTGGCTCGCGCCATTCAGGGTTCGAACAGCATCGAGGGCTACAACGTGAGCCTCGACAACGCGGTTGCCGCAGTCGCCGGGGAACCACCCTTGGAGGCCAACGAAGAGGCCTGGATGGCCGTCGTCGGGTACCGAAACGCCATGACGTACGTGCTTCAGCTTGCCGAGGATGCTCACTTTACCTACGACGAGAGTCTGGTTCGAAGCCTCCATTACATGATGCTCAGCTACGCCATTGACAAGAGTCCAGGTCGATGGCGACCCGGCTCCGTGTTCGTCCTCAACGAGACCACCCAGGAGATTGTGTACACGGGCCCGGATGCTGTGCGAGTTCCGGAGCTCATGGCAGACCTTGTCGAAGGTCTGCGGGAAGTCAACCAGGTACCGGCCTTGGTCCGTGCGGCCATGGCGCACCTCAATCTTGTGATGATTCACCCGTTCCGCGACGGCAATGGGCGGATGGCGCGTTGTCTCCAGACGCTTGTGCTCGCCCGCGAGGGAGTGATCGCAGCCCCGTTCGTGAGCATCGAGGAGTACCTGGGGGCGAATACGGAGTCCTACTACCAAGTCCTGGCCGACGTCGGGCAGGGAGCGTGGCATCCGCAGCGGGATGCGCGTCCGTGGTTGCGATTCGTGCTCACGGCCCACTTCCGGCAGGCACAGACCATGGTCCGTCGCGCTGAAGAAGCCGAGCGGAGATGGTCAGTTCTTACCGAAGAGGTTGAGCGACGCGGACTTCCCGAGCGGTCGGTTGCGGCACTCTTCAATGCCTCTATGCGATTCCGACTTCGCAACGCCGACTATCGTGAAGCGGCCGCGGTGAGCGACCACATCGCGAGCCGTGACCTGAAGGCTCTGGTTGACGCGCAACTCCTCGAACCGCGTGGGGAGCGTCGCGGTCGCTTCTACATTGCGACCGAGCGCCTGCTCCTGCTGGCGGAATCGATTCGGATAACGCGTGGACCCGTCGAGGATCCTTTTGAAGGGCCGTTTGAGCAGACGCTGGGGTTCTGACAGGCGAGCGCTGGACCCGGGTCGCGGACGTAGATCCCTATTCAACGAGATGTATCGCCGGGGAAAGACGTCGACGGCCGGCCGAGCACGAATCGCGACCTGAGATCACCGGGACCATCGGGTGGTCGAGGCAGCCTGACGCGCCGGTAGACTGCCGCGAGATGGAGACGTCACCGCCGGCCGCCGGCGACATCGCGCAAGCGAGCGACCTGGCGCAAGCGCCCGCGTTCGGCAGCCTGACGCTGGTCCTGCCCGCCTACAACGAGGCCGAACGGATCGGCCCTGCCCTCGACGAGCTCTTCGCCTTCCTGGGCGGCGCCGGGGCCCATGGCGCCCGCCCGGTCAACAGCGCCGGTGCGAGCAGCCCCGGGGCCGGCTCCCACCTGCCACCCCTGATCCGGGTCCTCGTCGTCGACGACGGCAGCACCGACATGACCGCCCACCTCGTCCTCGATCGTCCGGAGGCCGCCGCGCCCGAGGACGCCCGGCTACGCCTCGAGCTCCTTCGCGTGCCCCACGGCGGCAAGGGCGCCGCGGTTCGGGCGGGCATGCTCGCCGCGACCGGCGACATCGTCGTCTTCACCGACGCCGACATGGCCACCCCGCCCGACCAGCTCCCCAGGCTCCTGGCCGCGCTCGAGGACGCGGACGTCGCCCTCGGCAGTCGCATCCAGCCCGACGGCTCGGACATGCGCGCGTCCCAGCCGGCCTATCGGCGCGCCCTCGGGGCGATCTTTCACGGGCTCGCCTCGATCTGGGTCGCCGGGCCCGTGAAGGACACCCAGTGCGGCTTCAAGGGCTTCCGGCTGGCCGCCGCGCGGCAGGTCTTCGGCCGCCAGGCGGTGACGTCGATCGTCTTTGATGTCGAGCTCATCTACCTCGTCCGACGGCTCGGGTATCGGATGGCGATCGTGCCGATCCAGTGGGCCGATCGTCGCGGTTCCCGGATGCGGCCCGGGGTCGGGCTGGCCCTGCGGGTGGCCTGGGACCTCTTCCGTATTCCGTTCCTCCACCGGCGCGTCGGCGGCTGATCGTGGCCCGCGACCGGCTCCTCGCCGCGACCCTGCCCGCTGTCGCGGTGGTCGCCCTCATAGCGGTCGTCTCGGGGGCGGTCTGGTCCTCTGTCGGGGCGGGGACGCTCGGCTTCGACTTCCTGTCCTACGACCTCGCAGTTCGGCGCTTCTTCGCTGGCGGCGTGCTCTACGACCAGTCGTTCGACTACACGGGCGCCTTCGGGCTCTTCTACTACCCGCCCCCTTTCGTCCTGCTCGCGGCCCCGCTCGCCGCGCTCGACCCCAGCGTCGCGGCCTGGATCTGGACCGGCCTCCTGGTCGTGGCGTTCGTCGTTGGCGTGGTCCTGCTTCCCGTCGACGCCCGGACGAAGTGGCTCATCCTCCTGCTCGGCGCCATCTCCTGGCCCCTGGTCTACGCGATCAAGCTCGGCCAGGTCGGGCCGATCCTCCTCGTCACGTTTGCCGTCGGCTGGCGCTGGATGGAGCGGCCGTGGCGCCTGGGGATCGCGACGGCGATTGGGACCGCGATCAAGATCCAGCCCGCGCTCGTCTTCGGCTGGGCGATCCTCACCGGGCGGCGGCGAGCGGTGGCCGCGGGCCTGGCCGTGCTGGGCGTGCTGGCCCTGTTGGCCACGCTCGTGGCCGGGCCATCCTCGTGGTTCGACCAGGCGACGCTCCTCGCCCGCGTGAGCAAACCCATCGACACGCCACACAACATGACCCCCGGCCGGGTGGCCTTCGAGGCGGGCCTGCCATACGCCGCGGCGTGGGCGGTCCAGGTCGCCAACTGGGTGCTGGTCGCGGTGGTCGTACTGGTGGCCACGCTCCGTTGCTCGGCGGTCGCCTCGTACATGGCCGTGATCATCGCGACGCAGCTCGTCTCGCCGATCCTCTGGGATCACTACGCCCTGCTCCTGCTGCTGCCGGTGGCCTGGCTGCTATCGCGCGGCCGGCGCTGGGCGGTGCTGATTCCGCTCGCGACATCGGTCCTGTTCGTGGGCGGCATCCCGCCGGTCGTCTACCCAGTTGCCTTCTGGATCACCATGGTCGCGGTGGTTCGGGAGGGCTGGATCCGGCGGCGGGGGAGGTTGCCCGCGCAAGCAATACCCGATTCCGGTGCTATTCTCGCTCCGTGACCCTTCTCGCCGTTGCATCGGAGCCTGCCTGTCCAGGCCCTGCAGATGATCTCGATCTCGGGGCCGCTGATGCGCGGCTGATCGCCGAGCGACGGCCGTTTTCCTCGATCGATCCCGTCCTCTGGGATGGTCTGGCCGCCTCGACGCCGTGGGCCACGCCATTCAGCGCGTGGGCCTTCCATCGAGCCTGGTGGGACGCCTACGGCGAGAATGCCCATGACGAGACGACGGTGGTGGTGCGCGCCCCGGGCGCCGAGCCCATCGCGATCATCCCGCTCATGCACCGCCACGAGGTCGAGCC